>SYAP01000133.1 GCA_005787565.1 Verrucomicrobiaceae bacterium
GACCTCAACCGCCGCCGCGGCATGATCCAAGGCCAGGAGCCCACCCCCGGTGGCATCCGCGTCAAGGCTGAGGCCCCGCTGTCCGCCATGTTCGGCTACATCGGAGACCTCCGCACCATGACCTCCGGCCGCGGCCAGTTCTCCATGGAGTTCAGCCACTACGCCCCTTGCCCGAAAAACGTCTCCGACGACGTCATCGCCAAAGCCAAGGCCCGCGAAGAAGCCCTCAGAAAATAACCAAACCCCGGCCCCAGCCGAAATCACCCAACCCAAAAACCCGCCCCGGCCCACCCGGTGCGGGTTTTTTCGTATCCCAAAACCCACACTGGCCACCCCGCGCCGGAAATGCTCATCTCCCCCAATGCAAACCCAGCCGCCACCCACCATCCACTACGAGCAACAGCTGGCGATGCGCGACAACGAGCACATCAAGCTCCTGACCATCTTCCACTACGTCATGTCCGGCCTCTACACCCTCGGGGCCTGCCTCTCCTCCCTCTACGTCCTCATGGCCTTTTTCTTCATGAGAATCCCCATGACCCCGCCCCCCGGCTCAGGCCGCACGGGCCCCACCCCGCAAGACCTCAAAATGCTCGAAATGATGTCCTGGATGTGGGGCATCATGGGCGGCATCGGCGGACTCATCTCCATCTCCATGGCCATCGCCAGCTTCATGAGCGGAAAATACCTCTCCAGCCGCACCAGACCCACCTTCATCTTCATCGTCGCCTGTATCCAATGCATCGCCTTCCCCATGGGCACCGCACTCGGCATCTTCACCATCCTCGTCCTCCAACGCCCCAGCGTCAGAAACTCCTTCGGCCAGCCCCCGCAGCCAGCAGCTTATTGATAAATCCGCTTGTAATACTCGTCCGCCATCCGGTCGGCATCGAAAAACGGCACCACATCATTCATCGAGTTCAGCACCGTCCCATACCATTCATCCGGCCGATCATAATACATCGGCAGAACCTGCTCGTTGAGCACCTTGTAAAAACCCAACAAATCATGCCGGTCCCGCGCCTCCGCACCCAGCGATCGGTCCGCCGGCGGAATAATGAAGGAATTCACCCCATCTTTCGCGAACTCGCACACCCATCCATCGTCCGTCGATAAATTCACCGCGCCGTTCATCGCCGCCGTCATCCCGGATGTGCCGGACGCCTCACGCGTCACCACCGGATTGTTCAGCCAGATGTCCGCGCCATTCTTCAGGAACCTCGAAAGCTCCAACTCATACCCCACCAGCACCGTCGCGTTCGGATAATCCTTCGTAAGCTGGATCAGATGGTTGAACGTCTCGATCGCACCATAATCAAACGGATAGGGTTTCCCCGCCCAGATGATCTGGATCGGATACTTCGTATGGTTCAGCAACTCCCGGAACATCCGGATGTCACGCGTGATCAGATCCGGCCGCTTGTATCCCGCGAACCGCCGCGCCCACACCAACGTCAGCACCTTCGGATCAAACAGCTTCCCCGTCTGGTCCGCCACAACCCGGAACAACCGCTCCTTCAGCTCACGCTTGCGATGCGCCAGCTCCTCGATGTCCCCCCGCGTCCGCGCATGCTCCAACCCGTGATCCGCCCAATACTTCTTGTTCTGCGCGTTCGTCACATGGGTGATCTCACAAATGTTCGGATAATCCTTCCACATCTGCCGCGATACCTCGCCATGCAACTTCGAAACCCCGTTCGCGATCCGCGCCAACCTCAACGCCGCCAGCGAATGATTGAAAACATCCCCATCAATCCCCGTGATCTCCCTCACCTGGATCTCCGGAACCGACCCGAAAAACGTGAAGTCCCTCAGCAAATTGAAATCATGCTTCTCATTCCCCGCCTCCTCAGGCGTATGCGTCGTGAACACCAACCGCTTCCGCACCTCCTCCTTGCTACGATGCTTCCCGTACAAATGAAACGCCGCCGAAAGCCCGTGCGCCTCATTTAAATGCCATACCTCCGGATCCGCCCCCAGCTCATCCAACAACTTCGCGCCGCCCGCGCCTAACACGATGTACTGCGCGATCCGCCGCAACGGATCATTGTCATACAACCGGTGCGTGATCGCCCGTGAAAGCGAATCATTCTCCTCAATGTCCGTGCTCAGGAAAAACATCGGCACCGTATTGAAGATATTCCCCGGCAGATAGAGCGCCTTCAGCCACACCGGATGCCCGTGAATCGGAATCGTGAAACGGATCCCCGTATCCTGCAAAAACGCATACTCCTTCTTCTGGAATTGCACCGCCAACTCACCGTTCTCACCCCGCGCCTGGTTGTAATATCCATGCGTCCACAAGATCCCGATCCCACACAAGTTCTGCTTCAATGCCGCCGCCGAACGCATGTGCGACCCCGCCAGGAATCCCAATCCCCCGGAGTAAATCTTGAAACTCTGGTCAATCGCGAACTCACACGAGAAATACACCGCGCTCTTCGCATACTCCGGCGCGATTTCATAAGAGTGGGCGAACGGTTTGGGAAGAAAGGACTCTGCCATGGTGTGGGTGGGTGATGAAATGATTCTTGAATGCCGCACTGCGGTCTTGGTGAACGTCTTCACCCCGCAATCGGTTGGGGTCAATCCGTCCAATCAAGCACGACTTTGCCGGATTGGCCGGACATCATCGTCTGGAAGCCTTGTTCGAATTCAGTGTAGTGGAATCGGTGCGTGATCACCGGCGCGATGTCCAAACCGGCCCGGATCATGCTGCTCATTTTGTACCAAGTCTCGAACATTTCCCGCCCGTAAATCCCCTTCAAAACCAGGCCTTTGAAAATCACCTTGTCCCAATCAATCGCCACCTTGTCCGGGAAAATCCCTAACAACGAAACCTTCGCCCCATTCGACGTATGCTCAAGGATGTCATGCAATCCCGATGGATGCCCGGACATCTCCAACCCCACATCGAAGCCCTCCTTCATCCCCAACTCCCGCTTCACATCCTCCAGCGTCTCCGTCGCCACATTCACCACCCGCGTCGCCCCCAGCTTCCTCGCCAACTCCAGACGGTAAGGATTCACATCCGTCACCACCACATGCCGCGCCCCCGCGAACTTGCAAACCGCCGCCGCCATGCAGCCAATCGGCCCCGCTCCCGTAATCAGCACATCCTCCGCCACCAGATCCCACGAAAGCGCCGTATGCACCGCGTTCCCTAACGGATCAAACGTCGAAATCACCTCCTCCGGAATCGATGGATCCACCTTGTAAACATTCCGGTAAGGAATCGCCAGATACTCCGCGAACGCACCCGGCCGGTTCACCCCCACACCCAACGTGTTCGGACACAAATGCTGGCGCCCCGCCAAACAGTTCCGGCAACGCCCGCAAACAATGTGCCCCTCCCCGGAAACCAACTCCCCAGGCACAATGTCCCTCACCCCGGACCCCACCGCCTCCACCACCCCGCAAAACTCATGCCCCACATGCATCGGCACCGGAATCGTCCGCTGCGCCCACGCATCCCACTTCCAAATGTGAACATCCGTCCCGCAAATCGACGTCCGCCGCACCTTGATCAAAACATCCATCGGTCCCACTTCCGGTTCAGGAACATCCTGGAGCCACAATCCGGGCTCCGCCTTGGCTTTCACGAGTGCTTTCATACGGGGTGCGGCGCGATTGGTGCACGCCCCCACCCCCACGCGCGACAAGAAATTTCGGGAAATCCTCACACCCCACGGAATCCTTTGATCCATCCCCATTCCCGGCCTACACTCACCCATGGCCGAAGTCCTCTCCACCTTTAACCTCAATCCCGGAAACGCAGCACCCGATTTCACCCTCCCCGACGCCTGCGGAAACCCCATCACCCGCGACCAAGCCGCCGGACCCAACGGACTCCTCGTCGTCTTCGCCTGCAACCACTGCCCCTTCGTCGTCCACCTCGCCTCCGCCCTCGGCTCCTTCGCCAAAGACATCCGCTCACAAGGCGTCGGAACCGTCGCCATCGTCTCCAACGACCTCGAAAAATACCCCCAGGACGGCCCCGCCGCCATCCCCACCTTTGCCTCACAACACGGCTGGGACTTCCCCTACCTCATCGATGCCGACCAATCCGTCGCCCTCGCCTACGGCGCTGCCTGCACGCCCGACTTCTTCCTCTTCGATTCCTCCGGAAAACTCTTCTACGCAGGCCAATTCGACGACACCCGCCCACGCAGCGGCGAAACACCCCACGGCGGCGACCTCCGCGAAGCCGTCCGCCGCATGATCGCCGGCGAGTCCCCGCTCCCCCGCCCCTACCCCAGCTCCGGCTGCAACATCAAATGGAAACCCGGTAACCAGCCCCCCTGGTGGAACACCGGCTCCTGATTTCACCAAAACGCCGGATTTGCTGGAAAATCCACTAACTTTGCCCCGTTATCGGCGCGTCATGTTCCGTTTGTCACTCGCCTGTTTGATGGGAAGCCACGCCCTCGCCGCACCCCTCCCCGTCTCCGACTTCACCGCCGATGGGAAAACCTCCCGCCCTTGGCACGTCCCCGGCGGCGCAGCCATCGCCCTCGCCCCGGACGCCTCCACCTCCCTCGAAATCAAACTCCCCACCCTAACCGACAAAGAACGCGAAGCCGGCGGCACCTGGCGCAGCCTCATCTCCATCGACCTCTTCGGCACCGCCGCAAACGCCCAAGGCCAAATCGCCATCGAAGCCATCGATCCCGCCACCGGCCTCGCCTTCGCCTCCACCACCGCCACCCTCACCGGCACCGCCCCACGCGCCGCATGGGCCGTCATCACCTCCTCACAACAACCCGGCGCCGAAGCCACCCTCGCCTTCGATGGCGACCCCAAAACCGTCTGGCACTCCCAATACGACGCCCCGGCACCCAAAATGCCCCAGTGGATCGGCCTCGAACTCGGCAAACCCACCCCCCTCCCCGGCATCCGCTACACCCCGCGCCCCGAAGGAAACAACGGCGCCGTCCGCAAATACCGCCTCGAAATCCGCAAACCCAACGCCCCATGGGAAACCGCCCTCGCCGGAGAAACCCCACGCGGCCCCCTCGAACTCCTCATCCCCAACCCCACACCCATCGAAGCCTTCCGCCTCATCATCGAAGCCGACCACGGCGACGGCTTCGGCTCCGCCGCCGAAATCGAACCCATCGGCCTCACCCTTAAACCCGAAACCCCCGTCACCGCCACCTCCCGCGCTTGGCTCGAAATCCCCGCCGACCTCACCACCAAACTCGAAGGCAAATCCTTCGGCCTCCGCATCAAAAACACCCCAGCCACCACCGTCATCCTCGGCACCCCACACCTCGCCCGCCTCCACACCGCACCCTCCGGCAAACTCTTCGGCCGCTCCAACGGCGGACTCGGCCCAGACCTCCTCTCCGCAGGACTCCTCGGCTTCACCGCCCTCACCGAACACCAACAAACCGCCCTCACCCTCATGGCGGTCTCCCCGAAATCCCCCGCAAAAACCGCCGGCCTCAAACCCGGAGACATCATCCTCTCCGTCGCCGGAAAACCCCTCCCCCTCAACGACCTCGCCCCCGGCTGGACCTGGTTCCACCGAAGCCACGAAGCCTTCCTCGGCCGAGCCACCGAAGCCACCCTCAAAGCCGGAAAAACCTCACTCCCACTCACCATCCTCCGCGAAGGGAAACCCCAAACCCTCCAAATCCCCCTCCGCCGCGAACGACCCTTCACCACCCTCAACCCCGCCACCGACCCCCAAGCCGCCAAACTCCTCGCCGACCAAATCGCCTTCCTCGAACGCACCCAACGCGAAGACGGATCCTGGTCCGGCGGCGTCATCCAAACCACCTTCTCCGCCCTCGCACTCATGGCCACCCATGACGTCAAACACCGCGAACGCGTCGCAAAAGCCGTCGCCTGGTCCCTCAAGAAACACCCCAAACCCGAAAACTTCGGCAACCTCGGCTTCTGGACCGCCGCCTACGCCGGCATCCTTTACTCCGAATGGCACCTCGCCACCGGCGACGAAACCGTCCTCCCCCACCTCGACGCCATTCGCGACTGGGCCATCGCCGGTCAACACAACTGCAAATGGAACGTCCCAGCCCTCGGCCACGGACCCGATGGCCTCCCCTACGACAACAAAGCCCTCGTCGCCCCCTCCTGCCACCTCCTCGTCTTCGAAGCCCTCGCCATGCGCTGCGGCATGAAATCCGGCATCTGGGAAATGCTCCTCCCCTACATGGAACTCGCCTGGTCCGACCCCAAACAAGGCGGCCACGGCTCCCTCGGCTACAACGCCTCCTACAAAGACACCGAAGAATTCTGGTCCCGCTCCGGACTCTTCGCCGCCGCCTCACACCTCCGCAACCAACGCACCGACATGCGCGATGCCATGACCACCTTCATGGCCAAATCCCACCCCTGGCTCCGCACCTCCCACGCCTACGGAGAACCCGGCGCAGCCCTCGGCCTCCTCGGCCTCAACCTCGCCACCCCCAACTCCTTCCAAACCATCCTCCCCCAATACGCCTGGTCCCTCTCCCTCGGCTGGGAACCCGGCCACGGCCTCCGCTTCACCACCCCACACATGGGCGCACCCTACATGGGCGAAGAAGACCTCATCAACCCCTGCTACGCCCTCGTCCTCCAAGCCCACAAACGAAACCTCCACCTCACCGGCTCCACCCAAAAAGGCTTCTGGACCATCCGCTGAAAAGTGTCACCACTCTTCCTGAAAACTGAACACTGAAAACTTGAAACTCTCCACCATCCTCGTCGCCGCCGGATCCAGCCGTCGCATGGGCTTCGACAAACTCGCCGCCCCCCTCCTCGGCACCCCCGTCCTCCGCCGCAGCATCGACGCCTTCCTCGCCACCCCAGAAGTCCACGAAATCATCCTCGTCTGCCCGCCAGACCGCTTCGCCGCCCTCAACCTCACCAAACTCGAAAAACCCATCCGCCGCGCCGACGGCGGCACCGAACGCCAACACTCCGTCGCCAACGGCCTCGCCGCCGTCTCCCCCGGCACCACCCACGTCGCCGTCCACGATGGCGCACGCCCCCTCGTCTCCCCTGCCGATATCTCACGCTGCATCGCCGCCGCCCTCACCCACCGCGCCGCCACCCTCGCCCGCCCCGTCACCGAAACCCGCCAACGCTCCACCCCGGCCGACGTCTCCGCCGCCCCCGTCTCCCGCGAACACCTCTGGTTCATGGAAACCCCCCAAATCTTCCAACTCGACCTCCTCCTCCAAGCCACCCGCTTCGTCACCGAAAACAACCTCACCGCCACCGACGAAGTCTCCGCCCTCGAAGCCATCGGCCACCCCGTCAAACTCATCCCCTCCACCTCCCCCAACCCCAAAATCACCACCCCCGCCGACATCCCCCTAGCCGAAGCCCTCCTCAACCAAACTCGGTAAGATAACAAGACAGCAAATTCATGTAAGTCAGTGATTCATACAATGAATGAGGACCAAAAAAGCCAAAAAATCGCCGACATCACTAAAAAAATTGGAATCGAGCGTCTAAGTATTCCATATTTCCTCGACCACGCGAAGGATTATAGTTTTTCAGTTTTGAGAGACATTGAATCAGCAATCGATATTTTTTCTGGCCCCTTAGAATTAGAATCACACCCATTGATTTCTCAAGAAGAGATTGAACAACTAAAGGAAGATACGATAAAAAAAATCTATAGTCACCACCAAAAAAGAAGGATCACTCGGATCAGTTTGTGGAGTGCCCCCGAAAGTTGATCCACTTCTTATGAGAGTTGTTAGTGGTGTTTCGGTTTGTTAGGTTTGGGTGAAGGCGTCTTCTTGGTGAGATGCTTGGAAATCGGGCGGTTCTTATCAAGGACCGAAGAGCAAGGGTTGTTCACAGGCTCCGGGAGCCGAGAATGGGTCTTAAACTCGTCGGA
>SYAP01000134.1 GCA_005787565.1 Verrucomicrobiaceae bacterium
GATGGTGCAGAAGGGATAGTTCGCCGCCTCCGCTTTGCGGGTGCGGGTTACCGCGTTGAAGAGTGTCGATTTTCCGACGTTTGGTAGTCCTACGATTCCGGCCTTGAGCATGGCGGCGGGAGGTTGGGGGGAATCGGTTGGCGTGCAAAGGGTAAAAAAGGAAAAGCTGAAGAAGAGGAAGGGTCTGAAGGTCTTAAAGTCGAAGGTCTTAAAGTCAAAGGTCGGAAGGTCGGAAGGTCGGAAGAGGCTTCGCGCGGTTCTTTTGTGGCGCATTGGCTCGCTGACGAAGGCGTCTGTGTGCTCGGGGAGATGATGAGGTTTGGGGTGGGTGGCGGTTTCCCAGCCGAAATTCTTATGAATTTCGCTACGGGGGGAGCTTTGCGCTGGGCTTGGGTGGTCCATTGGCTTGCCGACTGAGACCCTCCTTCGCTGAAGCTTCCTCCTTCGCTGAAGCTTCCTCCTTCGCTGAAGCTTCCTCCTTCGCTGAAGCTTCCTCCTTCGCTGAAGCTTCCTCGTTCGCTGAAGTTACGGCGGACAAGACGGCGGAAGAGACGGCGGAAGAGACGGCGGAAGAGACGGCGGACAAGACGGCGGAAGAGACGGCGGACAAGACGGAGGACTAGACGAAGGGCGGTCGGGACAGACTTTTTTGGAGATGATGAGGTTTGGGTTGGGTGGTGGTTGCTCAGCCGAAATTCTTACGAATTTCGCTACGGGTAGGGTTTCGCGCGTTTCTTTGGTGGTCCATTGGCTGGCCGACGAGACGCCGGCGTGGATTATTCGGGGCGGGCTAGGGATTCGCAGGCTTTGATGTCGAGTTTGCCGGAGGCGAGGACGGGGATTTCGCGGACGGGGATGATTTGTTTGGGGCACCAGAGGGAGGAGAGGCCTTCGTCGAGGAGTTTGTAGCGGAGGTCGATGCATTCCTGTTCGAGGGCTTGGCCGGCGATGGTGGAGAGGAGGAGGATGGCTTCGCCTTTTTGTTCGTCGGGGATGCCGACGATGGCGATGCGGCGTTCGGCTTCGGAGTCGAGGCCGAGGACTTTGTTGATGGCGGCTTCGACGGTTTCGTGGGGGACCATTTCGCCGGCGATTTTGGAGAAGCGTGAGATGCGGCCTTCGATGTGGAGGAAGCCGTCGTCATCGACGCGGCCGACGTCTCCGGTGTGGAACCAGCCGTCTTTGAGGACTTCTTCGGATTTTTTGGGGTTGTTGAGGTATCCGGCGAAGACGTTGGCGCCTTTGAAGCAGATGATGCCTTGTTGGCCGATGGGGAGTTGGCCGCCGGAGATGGGATCGACGATGCGGATGGCGAGGCCGGGGAGGAGGTGGCCGACGGAGCCGTGGCGTGAGGAGGGGATGACGGTGGTGTCGCGCTCGGGTGGGAGGTTCGGGAGGTTGACGTTGGTGGCGGGGGAGGTTTCTGTTAGGCCGTAGCCTTCCTGGGGGAGGATGCCGAATTTTTCGCGGAAGGCTTCTGATAGAGAGAGGGGAAGTTTTTCTGCTCCGGTGACGACGAGTTTGAGGGATGCGAGTTGTGCGGGCTCGATGCGTTTCATGTAGCCACGGAGGAAGGTGGGCGTGGCGAGGAGGACGTTGATTTGATGGAGGGCGATGAGCTCGGCGAGGCGTTTGGTTTCGAGCGGGCTGGGGTAGGTGACGAGGTTGATGCCTTCGATGATGGGGTACCAGAGGGTGACGGTGCAGCCGAAGGAGTGGAAAAGGGGGAGGCAGCCGAGGATGGATGAGCCGTCTGCTAGATCGAGGCGGGAGCCGAACTGGCAGACGTTGGCGAGGACGTTGCGGTGGCTGAGGACGACGCCTTTGGGTTCGCCGGAGGAGCCGGAGGTGAAGAGGAGTGCGGCTTCGTCGTTGCCGCGGCGTTTGCCGATGCCGAAGATGACGGAGAGGACGGAGGCGGGGAGGATTTTGGTTAGGGCGACCCAGGTGATGATTTTCTTCTTGAGGGTGGGGAGGACGCGCTCGATGAAGATGAGGTCCCTGTTAGGTGGCCAGGGGAAGGAGGAGACTTTTCTAACAAAGGGATCGGCGGTGATGAAGCGGTCGACATCGGCCTGTCTGATGGAGGATTTGATGGCTTCGGGGCCGGCGGTGAAGTTGAGGTTGACGGGGGTTTTTCCGGCGAAGACGACGGCGAGGTTGGCAATGAGTCCGGCGCGGCCTGGGGGGAGGACGATGGCGACGCGAGGTTTTTCGGTTTCCTTGCGGATGAAGCGTGAGAAGACGAGGGCGGCGGCGAGGATTTTGTCGAAGGTGAGTTCGGAATCGTCCGAGCCGTCCATGAGTTTGCGGCTTGAGCCGTGGCGTTTGAGGCCTTCTAACAGATGGGTGGCGAGGGAGCTTTTGAAGAGCGGGCGTGCGCTGTAGGTTTCCTCGCAGGCGTCGTAGATGGCTTGTTGCCATGCGGCGACGGAGACTTCGTTGGCGGCGAGGGGTGTGCCGAAGTGGATGATGGCTTGGGGGAGGGAGGAGGTGCGTTCGGTGCAGAGGCGGGATTCGCGTGGGGACTCGACGGCGACGGGGAGGACGGGGAGGCCGAAGGAGCAGAGGGTGCGGAGGGTGGCTGCGGGGATGTGCGAGGGGGTGGCGTTGCGGGCGGTGGTGCGGCCGGGGACGTAGATGAGGAGGCCGCCGTTTTGGAGGAAGGTGGCGAGTTCCTGGCCGGCGACGGCGGGTGCGGTGTCTGCGGCGGAGAACATGGAGCCGCTGCCGGAGCGCTCGAGGTAGGCGCGGGTTTGTGCGTCGTGGACGGCGGTTTCTTCGATGAGCCAGGTGATTTTCCTGCCTTGGAACTGGCGTTCGAGGTGGAGGAGGTGTTGAAAATCAAGGCGTCCGGGGATGACGAGAGAGCCTGTGGCCGGGATGCGGTCGGCACGGAGAATTTGGATGGAGGAGGAGGACATGGGGCGCGAAAGGTTGGCGGGCGTTGGATATCAACGCCGGATGCTGACCCATTCACGCGGATTTGTGGGGATTTCGCACGGATTTTTTGTGAAAAAAGGTGGGGTGGGGGAGCTGGGCAGAGCAGTTTGATGGTGGACATGTGAAATCTTGCTCTGCTGCCTTTCGTGCTTGCCGAGCCGGACTTATGGTAGGAAGCCTGCGAAATCAGCCACCAACCAGTATCGGGAATCAATCCCGTTACAGACCTGTTGGGCTATGACCAGTATAGGTTCAGGCTCGTCGATCATGCTCATCTTAGTGGCGGCATCAGTTCTGGTGGGCATACATCGCTTCATCGGAAATTCCTCCAGAGCCGGGAGGCCATTCGCTGTCTTCGTTGAAATTTTTTTATTGGTTCCCAGCTGCCGCCAACTCTTGAACGGAGATCCAAGCTGCTTCCGGGCACCTTGCTCAAACCTTCTTCCGGATAGGCGCGGCTAAGCATGTTCTTAAAATATTGTTCTTCATTCATAATTGTATTAATCAATCGGCCATACTTGCGAGCCAGTTAACATATCTATTACTCGATTAACATTGATTGGTCCTTCGACCCAAAATTGGCGTCTTCCCCTTTCTAAACCAGCGAGTGGATCGGCTTTTGCTCAAGCTCTTTCCCGCCGTTGTTCTCACAATATGCTGCCTTGATTTCTCCGATTGTAACCTCTTCGCCCGCCGCCATACGCTCTGCCATGTGGTAAAACCACATGCATCCTGCCGCCTTGCACTGGCATTTGAACCAGCCGGGAGGCCCTTTACCGCGATAAACTTCTATCATTCTTCCGTCACGTTCAACAATGTCGATAAGGCTGGGCCGCCAGTCCAGCATTCTCTGGGGCTCTAGGCAGGGACCTTGGGGGTAATTTGGGTTCGTGCCGTGTCCAACGCAAATTGTTTTTTCTCTTCCTTTGTCTGACTCGCTAGGAAAATAAAGTATCCATGTTGGTAGTCGTTCATTCATGACGTAATGAGCGATGATGTAAGGATTGGTTCTCCACATATCTTTTATGGGTTGGTGTTGAGGATCTCCTGCAAATGATCCTTATCCCTCACGTATTGCTGTGTTACAGCATCAAACACTGTGCCCTCTCTTGCCGCTTCTTCCACAAATTGCGGTACCCCGCCTGAGCCTCGCGCGGGATTATCTTTTACGATAGGTTCTCGCCACAGCTTCTCTCCCGCATTGCTGGCTTCGCTGTGGACTCTTGCTCGCGGGATTTGATAATCGCCGACTAAATCGCTCGTGGAGTATTCGAAGCGAAACCTACACTTCGTAGGTATTTCCTCTAAAGCGGAGTTAAGCGGTGATTGTAGCTTTGATTTGGCTAGCGCTTGAGTATCTATTAGTTCGGGTGTCACGTAGCGACCTAAGGTGTTTTCATGAAGCCTCCATCTACCAACTACATCGTTGACCAGATCGTCTGCGAAGCCATCAAGTGTCGAGAAGTCTGCATAATGATACATTTGTGGGTAAAGACTCTTAATACTTCCTGGTATGGGTAAGCCTCCCTCGATAATCTGCTGCGCCGTTTTTGCATCGATGCTTTCGAGGAATTGTCTCGCGACGATTTGGCCTTGTGGGGTATCGATTTTGAGGGCGGTGAAGAGGTCTGAGCTACGGAAGAGGTCATCCGTGAGGCCGCTTTGATTGAGTGGGGCTATGGCATTGGCAAGTTTCGGCCAATTTTTGAGGGCGAGGGCGGTGGCGTTGTCTCCGAGGTGGTGGGCGAGGTTGCCGGTGGCGAGCAGGAATTGGTCGCGGGCGACGGGGTTTTCCAAGAGGTTGGCAAGCCGGGGATGGGCAGTGATCTCTTCGGCGAAGATCTTCCAGTTGAAGTTGGCACGATCAAATGCCTGGCTTTGAAAGCGCTCTTCTAATAACTCAAGAAGCGGCCTTTTGTTCGCCAAGGGTATGGGCTGGCGAGCGGCGGAGATTAGAGTGCGCTCTGCCGCGATGCGGAGTTCCACGCTTATGGTGACCGCAGCGGCCTTTTTTACGAGGGTCCCGGTGCCAGCGATGATGGCGGTGGTCCTTTTGGCTATGGTCTTTGTGGCCAAGCTGATGCCTCCTTTAACCAAAACCGCGCCAATGACAGTGCTGCCTCCAGTGATGATGCCAATGGCTACTTGTTCAGAGATGTATCCAGCCTCGTAGGCGATGGTGTAGGATAGTTCTCTTACCGTTTGGTTCACGCCTCCGACGAGGCCTTCCGTAACGAGTGGATCATCGATCCATGCGGCTTTTTCCGCTCCTTGGAGCATTCTATTGCCGAAGTCTTCATACCAAGCTGCGAGTGAATCGACGAAGATCTCCAGCGGGTTGATGCCTGCTTGTTGGAGTTCTTTGCTGAAATGGAGGGCCGCTGAATGGCTCCAGGTGAGCGGGTTGGAATGATAGATAATTTTCCAGATGTGTCTCTTGCAGCCTTCGATGGTGGTGAGTTCATTGGCGATTTGCACGCCTTTGGCCAAGGCTTCGCTGGCTAGGGCATCGCAAATGAATTGTTCGCAGTGGAGGAGGAAGATGTCGCGGATTTCGGTGAGGCGGGCGCGGGGATCTGCGCGCCATTTTTGTAACTCTGAGATGAGCTGGGTACCTGTCCAATCGGCGGAATAGGCGATGCCGTAGCCGATGAGTTTGAGGAATTCCCAGTCGTCTTTGAGGCCGGTAACGATGCCGTCGTAAAGCCCGATGAATCCGGCTGCCTGATTTTGGACGTGTTGGCCGACGGCGAAGACGGGGATGAGGACGGGGGTGGCCCAGTGTTCGGGGTTGGGGAGGCCGACGGCGTTTTCGGAGGGCGGGCCGTTCTGGAGATCGGGGAAGCCGAGGCCGGTGCCTGCGGCGAGGAGGGTGGCGCGTTTGATGAGTTCTCCGAAATCCTCGTGAGGTGTTAGGGGTTGGCGGATGGTGCCGAGGTCGTGACCTTGGATGCGGAATTCGATTTCGATTTCTCCGTAAATTTCGCCGTCTTTTCCTGAGATGAGATAGAGTTCGATATCGTCGATGGCTTGGGGATCATCGCGCAGGAACCAAGCACCGCCTTGGTCGGGTGGTTCGATGGTTTGGACGGTGGTGGTGCCGCTTCCGATGAGATCGCGGATATTGGTGTGGACGGTGGTGTTTCCGCCGCCGCCAAAGTAGCCGTGGGTGCCGTGATCGCGCTGGGCATCGGGATTGGAAATGGAGAGTTCCAGAGCTTCAAAGCCGGGGAGGAGGGTGAACTTTCCACCGAACATGCGGTCGGTGGAATGGGTATGGATGGGGAGGAGTAGGAAGCGGCGGCTCTGGAAGTTCTGTTGGAATTCGAGATGGGTGTCCGCGACGTCTTGAGTGTCGATGCGGAGGAGGTTTTTCTGAGGATCGACGTTTGCCTGACCGGGGTGCCATGAGTCGATCTCCAGCCAGTTGTGTTCTCCTTGGGGTTCTACGCGGAAGGTGTAGTCGAAGTCCGGGCCTTCCGGGCCGGGTGATTGGAGGGTGCCGGAGTGGGTTTGGTTACTGGTGCCCATCCATTGGATTTGGAATGTGTAGATGTCTCCTTTGCGGAAGTGGGTTTTGGTTTCCTCAGCGTATTGACCGAAGCCGCCTGAGCGAAGGGTGTAGTAGGGGATTTCCTGTTGGGTTTCGGGATCGATGCGATAGCAGTTGAGGATGTAGTCTTCGCTGTGGCTGCTGCTTTGATCGCCAATGGCGATGAGGATGGAATGACGTTCTTCGGATGGAATGGGTGCTCCATCGTCGCGGGAGTCGCCGGGGTGGGAGCCTTGATTGATTTCCTGTTGGTCGGGTGTGCCGTCACCATCGCTGTCGTTGGACTGTGGATTTGCTTTGTTGCGGAATTCGTTGAGATTGGTGACTCCGTCTTGATCGTCATCTTCTGATGCGTCGGTGCTATCGAGCGGGTCGAGTTGATTTGCTATTTCCCATCCGTCCGGGATCAGGTCGCCATCGGTATCTCCTCTGTCGATGCGTGTTCCGTGGATGTTTTGTTCGGCGAGATCGGTGAGTCCGTCGCCGTCGGTGTCGGTGTTGGCAGGCTGCCAGTGTGCGGGAGATGTGATGTGATGAAATTCGGATTCTTCGGCGACTGTGTTTGAGTTGTGATCCCGCCAGAGGGATGAGCGGACTTCGGTGATGTCCCAAAGGCCATCGCTGTCCCGGTCCCTTTTATAGATGGATTCGATTTCGGTGGATGACAGATTCCGGCGGTGGACCATGAGGCTGTCGATGCGGCCTTTGAGATCCGAGGTGGCGATGCCGTTGTTGTATCCGGGAGGGACGCGTTTGTAGCCACCGGCGATCATCCAGCCTTGGTATTGCCAGGCATTGGAGGGAATGGAGAAGGCGTGGGTGGTGGAGGGGCCGACTTGCTCACCATTCAGATACATGCGGATGGTGTTTCCGGAGCTGCCGGTGGTGATGGCGAGGTGGTGCCATGCGCCGTCGTCGATTTTTTCGGTAACATCCCAGTTTCCGAGGGTGACGATGGGTTGCTCGATGCCGTTTACGAAGTGATTTAATGTGAATCTTGTGCCACTGCCGGGGGAGCGGCGGGCGCGCCATTCGAGTGTGGGGTTAGCGGCATCGGTGTTTGCATAGGAGAGCAGGGTGATGACGGGGCCGTTGGATTGGCCGGAGGGAATGGCGAGGTGATTCGAGGGTATTTGAATCCAGTAGTTGAGGGAGAGTTGGGTGGCTCCGAGCAATGATGATCCTTGGTTGAGTACGCCGAGGTGGTGGCGTGTGGGGTTGGTTCCGAGATTGGTGACTCCTGTGTCTGCGAAGCAGTGGAGGGCAGGTGTGGCATTGAATGCGGTTAGAGGATGTGCGGGGAGATTGGCCCGGTTGGCGTAGGTGATGTTGGTAGTTCCTGATGGCTGGGTTTGGAAGTCCCACCATGCGACGAGGTCGTTGGCGATGGTTGGGGGCATTTGATGGCCATCGGGATCGCTGAGGTTGGCATTTGTTAGTGGTTCGGAATCGAGGTTGTCGGGGATGCCGTCGAGGTCGGTGTCTTGGTGATAGGGATCGGTGTTGAGGGCGATTTCTTCGGCGTTGGTGAGGGTGTCTCCGTCGCTATCGAGATCGGAGACGGAGATGCGCCAGAAGAGGGAGGGGGGTGGGGAGCCGTCGTTTTGGGTGAGGGGGATGGTGATGGTGAAGTTCTGGCCGCTGCCGACGAGAGTTTCGGGCAGAAAGCTCCAGGAGTTGGGGGTGAGGTCGGCGCTGTATTGGATTTGATAGGCTTTGCCGGGAACCGTTGGCCAGGTGAGGCTGATGGCCTCGGGGGTGATGAGTTGGGGAATACCGTTGATGGGATCGCCATAGATGGCGGGGTGGTTTGCCAGATCGGGGCGAAGCATCCCGCCGGGGGAGAGAGAGCTGAAGGGGTCGGTGCCGGCGACGGATTCTTCGAGGTTGGTCCAGCCGTCACCATCGGGATCGGCGGTTGGTTGGTGGTCGGGATCTTGGGGATCGAGGAGTTGTTGGTTGTTGTGGGCGGCTTCCCACAGGTCGCTGAGGGTGTTCTGGTTGGAGTCGAGGATGGCGGTTAGAGGGGTGGCTGTGAGTAGGGAGATGAGGAGGACGTGGAGGGGTTTCATTGGTCGCCTCCTTTCTCAGGAGCTGGAGTTTCGGTGATCCAGTAGTTGAGGGTGATGTCTTTGGGTTTGGGAGGA
>SYAP01000135.1 GCA_005787565.1 Verrucomicrobiaceae bacterium
CCTTCGAAGCCGCCCGAGAACGCTTCGGCCCGAACCGGAAAGATGGAGCCCGCCAAATGCGAGGAAACGCCGCCCCAGCCAAAAACATCCTCTGGACCCTCCGCGACCTCCGCGTCCGAATCGAGTGACGACCCAACTCACACTCAATCCCCAGATCAAACAAACCTATCAGCCTCTCTGCTAGCCCCACCCACACCCAAATCAGCAAACATTCCCCTAACCCAATTCAAACTCCGCGCCCAACAGCCAATCGCCTCACCAACCACGGATGCAGCAGATTCACCAAAACAATCGACCCCGCGCCCACATAGAATCCCGGGTGCAGCGCCCGATGCTCACCAAACAACACAGCGGCTAACAAAATCCCATACACTGGCTCGAAATTCATCGCCAGATTCCCCGTGTAAGCGCTCAGAAACCTCAACAGATGAATGTGAAACGCATGCGCGAAAACCGTGCACGCCAACGCCAACCACAACACGAAAAGCCAATCCAACCCCTTCCACGCGATCAGCCCCGCATACCCGCCGGACTCCGGCAGCACAGGCACCAGCAACAAACAAATCAGCGTCGCCCCCACCATCTCCCAACACACCATCACCATCGGGTCCATCCTCGACTCGTGCACCAGCCGCCGGTTCAACACCGGAAACACCGCCGCCAGAAACGCCCCCAAAAGCGCAATCCCCAGCCCCAACAACCGCCCCTGCTCGAACCCCGCGATCAACACAATCCCCACAACCACCACCAACCCTAACAAAACCTCCACCGGCCTCACCCTCCGCCGCTCGAAAAATGGCTCCGTAAACGCCGTGAAAAACGAAATCGTCGCCATCCCCGCCAAACAGATCGATATATTCGCCACCTTCACCGCACCGAAAAAACACAACCAGTGCACCCCCACAATCGCCCCAACTCCGATCAACCCGAACAACTGCCTCGCCGGAGGAAACAACTTCTGACGAAAAACAAAAACCGCCACCACCGCAGCACCAATCGCCGCAAAAAACGTCCGCCACATCACCAACGCCGGTGCCGATAGAGTGAGCAAATGCCCGAACACCGCTGTCGATGCGAACAACGCCACCAACAAGTGAAGCTGGAGATGTAAAAACCGCGGAGCCTTGGAATTCACAGCTCCCCTTCAATCAGATCATCCAGCGTCTGCCTCTTCCTCACCAGCGTCGCCGTATCGCCCTCCACCAGAATCTCCGCAGGCAGCGGACGTGAATTGTAATTCGACGCCATCACAAACCCATACGCCCCCGCCGACATCAGCGCCACCCGATCTCCAGGCTGGAAGTCCGGCAATGCACGGTCCTGGCAGAAAAAATCACCACTCTCACAAATCGGCCCAACCACATCCACCTTCACCCGTTCACCGCTCTTCGGCTCGCTCAACGGAACAATTTCATGATGCCCCTCATACAAGGCCGGACGGATCAAATCATTCATCCCGGCATCCACGATCTTGAACGTCTTCGCCGACCCCTTCTTCTCATAAAGGCACCGCGTCACCAGCACCCCTGCGTTACCCACGACGTAACGGCCAGGCTCTAACAAAATCTTCACACCCAGACCCTTCAACCGCGGCACCAGCTCCTGACCATACTTCTCAATCGTCAGCGGACGCTCCTCCTCGCTCTTCGTCTCCCACCAATCCGGCGTCCCCGATTCCAGCGATCCATGATAAACAATCCCGATCCCTCCCCCGATCGACCAGAACTCAATCCCATATCTCTCCTTCAAATCACGCACCATCGGCGCCACTTTCTCCACCGCCTCGATGAAAGGAGCCACCGACGTCAGTTGCGATCCGATATGCATCTGTAACCCGCGCAACCGGATATGACTCAACTCTTTCGAAGCCCGCTCGTAAAGCCCCGGAATCGCCTCGAAGTCTACCCCGAACTTGTTCTCGGATTTACCCGTCGAGATATACTTGTGCGTCTTCGCATCCACATTCGGATTCACCCGCACCGCCGCCGGAGCCACCACACCAAGCTCACCCGCAACCTGATTCAAATATCTCAACTCCTCCTCGCTCTCAACATTGAACGAGTAAATCCCCTGCTCCAACGCATACACAATCTCCTCCCGCGTCTTGCCCACTCCCGCAAACGTGCAATGCGCCGGATCCCCGCCCGCCTTGATCACCCGGAAAAGCTCTCCACCCGAAACAATATCAAACCCCGCACCCTTCGTCGCCAACAGCCTCAGCACCGACAAATTCGAATTCGCCTTCACCGCATACGCGATCTCATGATCAATCCCGGAAAGCGCCGCATCCAACCGCGTGAAATGATCCACGATCGTCCCCGCGGAGTAAACATACAGCGGCGTGCCGTATTCCTCGGCAAGACCATCAAGCTCCACATCCTCACAGTAGAGGGCTCCGTTCTGATAAGAAAATCCGTGCATCGCGCGACGGACTTAGCCGCGAAATCCCAACCGGTAAAGCCAAGATCCAACCCCTCGAAAATCCGCAACGCACATTTCACCAATTCCGCGCTTTCTTTTCCCCGATTCACGCTAGGATACCCGGCCCGGCAAGCCCATGTCCCTCCTCCTCGAATCCCGCTCCACCCTCAAGCTCGCGCTGCCCCTCATGATCGGCCAGCTCAGCCAAATGCTGCTCGGAGTCGCCGACACCATCATGGTCGGCCGCCTCGGCGTCACCGAAATGGCCGCCCTCACCTTCGCCAACACCCTCTTCCACATCCCCTTCGTCTTCGGCATCGGCCTCCTCACCTCCGTCTCCGTCTTCACTTCCAATGCCAGCGGCGCAGGCGATGCCCCCGGCGCACGCGGCAGCTGTCGCCACGGCCTCTACCTCTCACTCACCCTCGGCCTCCTCATGTTCGCCCTCGCCTGGTGGATCTCTGAAAACCTCGGCATCTTCGGCCAACCACCCGAAGTCGTCGCCCGCTCCCAAACCTTCTTCCGCATCCTCATGGCCTCCTGCATCCCGGCCCTCGCCTCCATCGCCCTCAAAAACCACGCCGATGCCCTCAACCGCCCATGGCCACCCTTCTGGATCTTCCTCGGCGGCGTCGCCCTCAATATCCTCCTCAACTGGATCATGATCTTCGGCAAATTCGGCTGCCCCGCCCTCGGCCTCGAAGGCGCAGCCTGGGCAACCCTCATCTCCCGCACCGCCATCCTCATCGCCATCTTCATCTGGCTCCACCTCGCCCCCGGACTCCGCGATTGGATCCCCCACCGCTGGCTCAGAAAACCCGACCCCACCGACCTCAAACGCCTCCTCCACATCGGCCTCCCCGCCAGCCTGCAAATGCTCTGCGAAGTCGCCGCCTTCTCCAGCGCCGGCCTCCTCATGGGACACTTTGGCCCCACCGCCCTCGCCGCCCACCAAATCGCCATCACTTGCGCCGCCACCTCATTCATGATCCCCCTCGGACTCTCCATGGCCCTCACCGTCCGCATCGGCGAAGCCCACGGAGCCGGAGAAATCCATCGCCTTCGCCCCATCCTCATCTCCGGCTGGATCCTCAGCGCAGGATTCGCCATCACCGCCGCCTCTTTCTTCCTCCTGTTAGGAAAACCCCTCGCCGCCCTCTTCATCGACGCCCCACACGTCATCACCCTCACCGCCACCCTCCTCGTCATCGTCGGCATCTTCCAAATTTTCGACAGCATCCAGATCGCCTCCGCCTCCATGCTCCGCGGCCTCCACGACGCCCGCATCCCCGCCCTCATGGGCTTCGTCGCCTACTGGCTCGTCGGCCTTCCCGTCGCCTACCTCCTCGCCTTCCACACACCCCTCGCCGCCGCCGGCGTCTGGTGGGGCCTCGCCGCAGGACTCACCGTCGCCTGCATCACCCTCGGCCCCCGCTTGTGGAACCACTCCAATCCTGCCAAACTCCTCCAGTGATCCGCCACTGCATCTTTCTCCTCCTCGCTTCCACCACCCTCCTCTTCGGAAACTTGGAAACCTTCCCCAACTGCACCCTCGTCCCCAGCGAATGGGCCGATGGCGACAGCTTCCCAGTCCGCTTCCCAGACGGAAAAGAACGCACCATCCGCCTCTACGGCGCAGACTGCATGGAAATGCACCTCCAGGGCGACGACTCAAACGCCCGCCGCCTCCGCGACCAACGCCGATACTTCGGGATCGCCGACATCCAACTCGCACGCCAACTCGGAATCGACGCCAAGAACACCGTCCAACAATGGCTCCAAAAACCCTTCACCGTCCACACCGCCTTCGCCGATGGACGCGGCGACACCCGCTTCCAACGCGTCTACGCCTTCGTCACCCTCCACGACGGTCGCGACCTCGCCGAAGCCCTCGTCTCCACCGGCCTCGCCCGCGCCTTCGGCGTCACCCGCCTTCGTCCAGACTCAACCCGGGCCGACGAATGGGCCGAACAACTCAAAGACCTCGAACTCACCGCCGCCCGTAAAAGCCTCGGCGCATGGAAACACACCGACTGGGATAAACTCACCGCCTTCCGCAAGGAAGCCCGCGATGAAGTCGCAGAAATCGAAATCGCCAAAGACCAACAAAAAGCCGACCCCGCCAACCAAATCGACCTCAACACCGCATCCCGCGACGAACTCATGACCATACCCGGCATCGGCGAAACCACCGCCAACCAAATCATCTCCGCCCGCCCCTTCCGCCAACTCGGCGACCTCCTCACAGTCCCCGGCATCGGCACCACCAAATTCCAAAAATTCCGCCCCTACCTCAAAGTCACCCCACCCGGATCCTAACCCCGCGTTTCACCTCTAACTTTTCACCATCAACCGCCACCCCGCATCCCGCTCCATCTCGAAAACCCGCTTCACCAGCCCCTCCCCACCCGGCACCCCATACTCCACCCGCGCCAGCACCCGCCCCCCCTGCACCTCCAAACCTAACAGCCGAAACACCGGCTCCCGCCTCATCCGCAGGAAACAATGCAACGGCACATCCGCATGCATCGCATTCCACAACCACCGCGCCGCAGGAAATCCCTCAACCTCACCCAGCGCCGCCAAAACCTCCCGCACCAACCTCCCCCCATACCGCTTCTGCAACTTCCCCGCCGCACGCGCCGCCAACAGTCTCTCTAACAAAGCCGCCGCCGGATGCTGCCGCTCCTCCTCGATCTCACCGATCAACTCCCGCTGATGCAGCGCCATCAACGCCTGCAACTCATCACGCTCCATCTCACCACGCTCAAAGCGCTCAAAAATCCGGTTCGGCGTCGGCAACATCTGCCCCAACCCTACCCACCATCCCCTCCCCGCGCAAGGCCACCCTTCTCACTCGGAAGACTCATTCAGCGCATACCGGATCGCCAACAAACGGATCGACGTCACCAAAACCAACGTCACCCCCACCCCCACCATCTCAGGCACCCCCATCGCATCCAAACCTAACAAAACTAACCCGCCTGCAATGCACGCCGTCGCATAAATCTCCCTCCGGAAAATCAACGGAACCTCCGCCCGCGCGATATCCCGCAACACCCCGCCAAACGTCGCCGTCACCACCCCAAGACACAAACACGCCCACCACGCCAACCCGTGCGTCTGCGAAATCCGGATCCCGATCGTCACGAAAATCCCCAAACTCACCGCATCCACCACCGATACCACACGCCGGATTCTCCCCCAAAACCGCCCCGCCGTCACCGCCACCACCGTCGCACCCAACGCCACCAGCACATACACCGGATCCCTCAAAACCACCGGCGGCACATCCCCGATCAACACACTCCGCAGCGCACCGCCACCCGTCCCCGTGATCAACCCCAACACGAACATCCCGAACCAATCCATCCCCTTCTGCCGCCCCGCCAATGCCCCCGAAACCGCCGCCACAAACACCGCCAACGCTTCAAGAATCGAAATCACCCCACCATCCATCCCACACCTCGCCCTCGTCCGCAAGCATCACCACAATTCCAACCTGCGTGAACCACTTACTGAAAGCGCCCTCCACAGGCGCACCACTTCTCCCTCCTCACTTCCTCACCATCCCCGGCAAAACAAACACGCTCAACGCCATCGAGACCAGAATCCCGATCACCGCCACCGCTCCCATGCTCGCCATCGCCTCGTTCGAGGCGAAACACAACGACCCGAAACCAATCGCCGTCGTCGCCCCGCAAAACAGCACCGCCTTGCCGGTCCCTTCCCACATCGCCTGGAAATCCCCACCGCTCCGCCGCAGCGCCAGCAACACGTGGATCCCGTAATCAATCCCCGTCCCTAACAAAAGCGGCGTCGCAGCGATGTTCAGGAAATTCCACTCAATCCCCAACAAACGCATCGCCGCCAACAACACCAGCCCGGCAAGAACCATCACCCCGATCACCGCGCAAACCTCACCCACCCTCCGGAAAATCCCGATCAACATCACCACCATCAAACCCGCCATCGGCAGAAAAACCCACACCAGATCCCGCCGGATCAACGGAGCCACCGCAGGCCGCAACAAATCCCACCCCGCCAGCCAAATCCCACCCCCGGAAAGCCCCGCAAACGACCCATAATCCTCCCCCGCCACATCCACCCCCGGCTCCAACTCCACCACTCCAGCCATCGCCCCACCACCCCCATCCTCCCGATTCATGTAAAGCCGCAAAATCGTCCGCGCCACCTCACTCTCCGGATACCCC
>SYAP01000136.1 GCA_005787565.1 Verrucomicrobiaceae bacterium
CCGCCTCGACCGAGAAACCAACCGCCCCGACGTCCTCGACCCCGCACTCCTCCGCCCCGGCCGCTTCGACCGCCAAGTCACCGTCTCCCTCCCGGACGTCAACGGCCGCGAGGAAATCCTCCGCGTCCACGTCAAAAAAATCAAACTCGCCGCCAACACCGACCTCGCCGTCATCGCCCGCGGCACCCCCGGCTTCTCCGGTGCGGAACTCGCCAACCTCATCAACGAAGCCGCACTCCTCGCCGCTCGCAAAGGCCTCTCCGCCGTCACCATCGTCGAAATGGAGGAAGCCCGCGACAAAGTCCGTTGGGGCCGCGAACGCCGCTCCCTCGCCATGTCCGATAAGGAAAAAGTCGGCACCGCATGGCACGAGGCAGGCCACGCCTACCTCAACATGATCCTCCCCCACACCCACCCCCTCCACAAGGTCACCATCATCCCCCGCGGCCCATACCTCGGCGCAACCATGTACCTCCCGGATGGCGACAAATACTCAACCCAGAAAAAAGAAGCCCTCGCCAACCTCATCGTCACCATGGGCGGCCGCATCGCCGAAGCCTTCCACTCCGACGACGTCTCCAACGGCGCTTCCGGCGACATCCGCCAAGCCACCTCCCTCGCTCGCCACATGGTCTGCGAATGGGGCATGTCCGACCAACTCGGCATGGTCGAATACGGCGAAGGCGACTCCCCAGTCTTCCTCGCCCGCGACATGGCAAAATCCCGCAACTACTCCGAGGAAACCGCTCGCGTCATCGACGCCGAAATCAAACAATTCATCGACAACGCCTACGCCGAAGCCAAACGCCTTCTCGAAGAAGGCCGCGACAAGGTCGAACTCATCGCCAACGCACTCCTCGAGTTCGAAACCCTCGATGCCTCACACCTCCGCGACCTCATCGACCACGGCGAAATGAAAAACCCGCCGTCCGCTCCCAAGCCCCCTCCCGTCCCCGACGAGCTCCGCAAAAAGCCCGCCCCAAAGACCACCACCGAGGAACAAACCGACGACGACGGCCCCCTCCCCGGAGTCGTAGGCGCCCCCGCCTAACAGTGGCTGGGGCATCTTGCCCCAGTCCGTTCAAGGGGCGTCTCGCCCCTTTCCCCCTCTCCCATAGTCAGGAGGCATATCTTTATTCACTCCAAACACCCCCCGCCCCCAACATCCCCCAATACCCAACTTCCCCGCGTTGACATCGCACCCCGGCCCAGTCACCGTCCCGCCCATGGACACCATGAAGATTCTCCTCGGCGCAACCATCGCGCTACTCCTCGGCGCTCTCGCCATGTCGTGGTCCGGCATGCAGCAAAACGTCCGCAATGCCCCTGCCGATGAAATCGCCAGACTCAAAAAACAAGTCGAGGAACTCAAAATCGAACAAGACCGCCTCCAACTGGAAAAACAAATCGCCCAAATGAAGGCGAACGACCCCGTCACCACCCCCGCAACCCAAGCCGTCGCCGAACTCGACTCCATCCGCACCAACATCGAGTCCATCAACGAAACCCTCCGCGCCAAAGCCGACGCCGAACGCCTCGCCAAACTCGAAGAAGAAGAACAAAAACTCCTCGACCAACGCGAAATCGAAGGCGGCGATGATCAACTCCGCCGCGCACGCCTCATCGCCAACGCCCTCCTCATCGGCAAGGTCGTCGAATACATCGACGACGGCGGCGGCTTCGCCACCATCCAACTCCTCATGCCCGAAGTCGTCCAACCCGGATCCATCATCGCCATCCGCCGCAAAACCGGAATCCTCGGCCAACTCAAAATCTCCGACATCACCCCGGAAGGCGCCATCGCCAACCCCATCCCCGGCTTCGGCAACGCCAAACCCGAACCCGGCGACGAACTCATCCTCCCCCCACAATTCTAACGGGTTTGATCCCATTTCCGCTTTCCGCTTTCCGCTTTCCGCTTTCCGCTTTCCGCTTTCCGCTTTCCGCTTCTCAGCTTTTACCCAATGACAACCGTCGGTCTCATCTCTCTCGGCTGCGCCAAAAATCTCATCGACTCGGAAGTCATGATCGGCCACCTCGCACAAGCGGGCATGGCCCTAACACCCGATCCCGAACTCGCCGACGTCCTCATCGTCAACACCTGCTCCTTCATCGACATGGCCAAGCAGGAATCCATCGACGCCATCTTCGGCGCCGTCGAGGCCCGCAAGGAAGACCCGGATCGCGAACGCCAGAAAATCATCGTCGCCGGCTGCCTCTCCCAACGCTTCGCCAAAGACCTCCCCGGCATCATGCCAGAAGTCGACGCCTTCATCGGCCTCGACCAGATCACCAAGGTCGCCCCCATCATCGAAAACCTGTTAGGCAAGAAAAACGACGCCGAAGTCCAGAAAACCGAAGGCCCCGCCGCCACCGATGACCCTCGCGACTTCGTCACCCTCAAACCCCAATACGTCCCGGACTACTCCACCCCGCGCATGCGGCTCACCCCGGACCACTTCGCCTACGTCAAAATCGCCGAAGGCTGCAACCACACCTGCACCTTCTGCATCATCCCCAAAATCCGCGGCCAACACCGCTCCCGCACCCAGGAATCCGTCTTCAAGGAAGTCGAAGCCCTCGTCAAATCCGGTGTGAAGGAAATCAACCTCATCTCCCAGGACACCACCTACTTCGGCATGGACCAATGGGAAGGCGAACGCCCCAAACCCAGCTCCCCGGTCGATTCCTCCAAAGGAAACTCCCTCTGCACCCTCCTCCGCCAAATCAACACCATCGAAGGCGACTTCTGGGTCCGCCTCCTCTACACCCACCCCGCCCACTGGTCCGACGAACTCATCCAAACCATCGCCGAATGCGATAAAGTCGCCAAATACGTCGACATCCCCCTCCAACACATCTCCGACCGCATGCTCACCGCCATGCGCCGCGTCACCTCCGGAGACTACATCCGCGACCTCCTCCGCCGCATGCGCGCCGGCATCCCAAACCTCGGCATCCGCACCACCTTCATCGTC
>SYAP01000137.1 GCA_005787565.1 Verrucomicrobiaceae bacterium
CACCGGCTACCTCCACGTCGGCGGCGCGAGAACCGCGCTCTTCAACTGGCTCTTCGCACGAAAACACGGCGGCACCTTCGTCCTACGCGTCGAAGACACCGACGAAGCACGAAACACCGACGAAGCACGCCAGGCCATCTTCGACGGCTTGAACTGGCTCGGCCTCGATTGGGATGAAGGCCCCGAAAAAGGCGGAAACTTCGGCCCCTACTTCCAAAGCGAACGCATCTCCATCTACGACGCCTGGTTCGAAAAACTCGTCGCAGCCGACCGCGTCTATCAGGACGACGGCACCTGGCGCTTCCGCTTCGACCGCAAACCCATCACCATGCAAGACGCCGTCTGCGGCGAAGTCACCATCGACTACCGCGACGCATCAAACACCCCGGACATGGTCGTCAAACGCTCCGATGGCTCCTACGTCTTCCACTTCGTAAACGTCGTCGATGACCTCGAAATGCAGATCACCCACGTCATCCGCGGCGAAGATCACCTGATGAACACGCCGAAACACCTCCAGCTCATCGAGGCCTTCGGCGGAACCGCCCCCCAATACGCACACATCCCCCTCATCCTCAATCCGGACGGATCAAAAATGTCGAAACGCGACGCAGGAGCCGCCGTCGGCGATTACCCGCGCCAAGGCTTCCTCCCCGCAGCCGTCGTCAACTTCATCGCGCTGTTAGGTTGGTCGCCGAAGACCGCCGAAGAACTCTTCTCGTTGGACGAACTCGCCTCACGCTTCTCCCTCGAAGCCGTCAACCGCGCACCCGCACGCTTCGACCTCGAAAAATGCGGCTGGGTCAATCAACAACACCTCATCCGCCTCGACGACGCCACCTTCGCCGCAGCCGCCAAACCCTTCGTCGAAGCCGCCGGCTTGCCCACCGATGGCAACTACCCCGCCGTCGCCGCCGTCGTGAAGGAAAAAGTCCGCCTCCTCCAGGATGTCCCGCCCGCCATCGACTTCCTCCTCAGCGACGACATCCAGGACGAACCGGAAGCCGTCAACCGCGCCCTCGGAAACGTCAACGCCATGGCAAACCTCGAAGCCCTCGCTGATGCCTTCGCCGCCATCCCTGACTGGTCCGCCGATGCAGCGAAATCGGCACTCGGCACCGTCGCACAATCCGCCGGAGCAAAGCCCGGCCAATGGATGCCCATCCTCCGCATCGCCCTCAGCGGCCGCGCCAATGGACCGGACCTCGGAGCCATACTCGACCTGTTAGGAAAAGACCGCTGCGCCACCCGCATCCGCAATTTCGCAAAACACCGCCCCGCCTGATCCATGCCCGATGTTTTCACCTTCGACGACCTCCTCTCCCGCGACCGCCTCGACGCCGGAGAATCCAAACCCGCTCGCCTGGCGGTGATCGGCCAACCCGTCGCCCACTCAGCATCCCCACGCCTCCACCAACCCGCGCTCGACTCCTCGGAAATCGACGCCCGCTACATCCGCATCGAGCTCGCACCCGGCCAAATCGCCGAAGCATTCTCCCGAATGCGCGCCCTCGGATTCATCGGCTGCAACGTCACCGTCCCTCACAAATTCGAAGCCATGGCCACCTGTGACGACGTCCACCCAGACGCCATGGCCCTCGGCGCGGTCAACACCGTCCGCTTCGATCCGGATCGCACCCGCGGCTTCAACACCGACGGCCCAGGCTTCGTCCGCGCCATCTCCGACGCATTCGATCAACCGCTCCCCACCCTCGACATCATCCTGTTAGGCGCGGGCGGCGGTGCCGGCCAAGCCATCGCCGCACAATGCGCTCTCCAAGGCGTCCCACGCCTCATCCTCGTCAACCGATCAACGGAAAAACTCGCCCCTCTCGTCAATCGCCTCGCAGCCCTCGGCCCATCCACCGAAGTCCTCGCAATCGGCTTCGACGACCCCGAACTCTCCTCCCACTGCCTCCTCTCCGATCTCGTCATCAACACCACCTCCGTCGGACTGAAACCCGGCGACACTTCCGTCATCCCGGCCTCCTGCCTCCGCGCCGGCCACCTCGTTTACGACACCATCTATCAGCCAGCCATCACCCCTCTGTTAGCCCTCGCCCAATCCCAGAACGCGAAAACCGCCAACGGCCTCTCCCTCCTCCTCCACCAGGGCGTCCTCGCCTTCCAACACTGGTTCCCCACCACTGATCCCCTGCAAATCATGCGCAAGGCGCTCGAATCCTAACAGAAAAAATCAGAACCCCTCCACCCGCCTCTTCCGCTTCTCGAAAAGCACCGTCTCACGAAATCCAGCCGCACGCGCCAAATCCTTCGCCCGGTCGAAATCCCGACCCAGATGCCCCGGCTCATGCGCGTCCGATGAAATCACCAGCGACACTCCCGCCGAAGCCGCCAACTCCAAAACCTCGGCGCGGGATACGCCTCCCCACACGGCTTGTGCCAACCCGCCGTGTTGATCTCGATCACACAACCCGCCGCCGCGATCGCATCCACCGCCGGCTCATAAAACCGATCCAGATCCCCCTTCGGAACATGCCCGAACTTCTTCACCAGATCGGCATGCCCCAAAACATCAAACAACCCGCTCTCCGCCATCTCCGCGTAAGACTTCCAATACGACCCCCAAACCTCATCAAGATTCCGCCCGATCCACCGCTCCAACTTGAACGGATTGTCAAAATCCCAATCCCCAAGATAGTGCACCGAGCCGATCAAATAATCCCACTCATACCGCCCCGCCAACTCTTCGATCCACCCCTCACACCCGGGCAACCAGTCACACTCCAACCCCGCCCGCACCGGCACCCGCCCTGCCGAAATCTCCCGCGACCGCTCGATCCACTCGATATATCTCGGAAAATCCGCATCGCTCATCCGCCAATCGTCAAATGGCTCAGGCAAAACCGGCGCATGCTCGGAAATCCCATACTCCGTAATCCCCGCCAAAACCGCCGCCTCCACCAAAGACTCGGGACTGCCCTCCGCATGATGGCAGAGCGGTGTATGGGAATGATAATCAGCCGGCACGGGTGAAACGGATTGAATGCTTGGCCAATTCCATACTAACCTCCCCGCACGACGCAAGCGTCGGAAACTTTTATGGACGATTTCCCAGAAACAACCGCCATCGGCAACAACGTCACCCGGCACCTCCTCGAGCAACTCCAACGCCACCCCAAACGCGTGGTCTTCACCGAAGGCGAGGACATCCGCGTCCTCCGCGCCGCCGCCAGACTCGTCGCCCTCGAAGCCGTCATCCCCATCCTCCTCGGAAATCGCGAGAAAATCCGCGCCCTCGCCGCCGAAAACAACATCCCGATGACCTTCATCAAGGTCCTCGACCCACCCCACGCCTCAGACTTCGCCCTATTCTGCCAACGCGTCGAAAACATGGCTCGCTACCGCAGCGTCCAAACCGGCAACCCTGCAGACATCGTCGCACGCCCCCACTACTTCGGCGCTCTTATGGTCCAATACGGCCAGGCCGACGCCCTCGTTGGCGGAAACCAGGCACTCCCCGCCACCTACTTCCGCGCCCTCCTCAACGCCATCAAACCCCTCCCCGACGTCCCCAAAATCTTCGGCACCACCCTCCTCATCGCCCCACACCTCAAACACATCGGCGGCGATGGCATCCTCTTCCTCGCAGATACCGGACTCATCCCGAACCCAGACGTCGAGCAACTCGCAGCCATCGCCGTCGAAACCGGCAAGCTCGCACGCCACTTCCTCGGCCGCACGCCCCTCGTCGCCATGCTCAGCCACTCAACCAAAGGCTCCGCTGGCACTCCCGATGCCCGCCGCGTCGCCGCCGCAACCGCCCTCGCACGCGAAAAAATCTCTAACGAATTCCTAGACATCGAAATCGAAGGCGAAGTCCAGGCGGACGTCGCTCTCGACCCCGAAGCCGCGGAAATCAAACTCCCCGGCGCCGAAAAACGCCACACCGCCGACGTCCTCGTCTTCCCCAGCCTCGACGCCGCACACATATCCCTCAAACTCCTCCAACACGTCGCAGGCGCACAAAACTACGGCCAACTCATCATGGGCCTCGCCCGACCCGCCGCCCAGGTCCCCCGCACCGCCACCGAAGAAACCATCTTCGGCACCGCCGCCGCAGTCGCCGTCGAAGCCATCAAATTCCACCAACTCTATCCAAACGGCGACGTCCACGGCGGCGACTCCCACGCTGAATTCTAATAGCCCAAGGCTACTCCGGCGAAATCCCCACCCCGCCCGTCATCACCCCATGCGCCTGCGAGGCGGAGTGATCCGGCAGCACACCGTTCACCAACCGGTCCGCGTGAAATAACAAAACCGTCTGCTCGTCCGGCTCATGCCGCCGCACCGGCTCGAACGCCTCCGCATACCTCGCCACCCGGCTCAACCGGATCTCATCCAACCTCCCGGAAAACGGCCGCGTCGGCTCGCTTCTTCCGTTAGGGTCAGCACCGATGAACAACGGCAGCCCGTTCCGCTTCCGCGCACCCTCACCCGGCTTCATCGCCACCTCCCGACCGTTCACAAACAACCTCACCGCCTTGCCGTCAAACACCCCGGCCACATGAGACCACTCACCCACCGCCAAAACATCCGTCGACCTCACCACCACATAATCTCCTCCCAAATGCGCCAGAAACGCCACCCGCCCCTGCTGCAAATGCAACCCGTATTCCGACCCCTCCGTCTTCGCAATCACCCCCGCATCATCCTGCAAAACCTCCGGCTTCATCCACGCCTCCAACGTGAACAGCCCATCCCCCAGCTCGAACAACCCATCATCCACCGCCACCCCCGCGCCACCACCCTTCACTGTTAGAGAAACCGGCGGTTCCACCGGCGAAAACACCTCCGCCGCCAACGGACCGAACCCCACCTTCACCGGCACCCGCCTCTGCGGCAAAGTCACCCGCGCCTTCTCATCCAGATAATCCACATCCACCACCCACTGCGGACTCTCCACCGCCGCCCCAGCCTCACTCGTCGAACGCGTCCACTCGAACCGGAAACGATGCACCGCCCCCGGCTCAACCTTCGCATGCCCATGGTCCGGGCCAAACCGCCAACCCTCACCCGCCTCCACCGCCATCGTCACATCCAACGCCCGCCCACTCGGATTCCTCACCTCCACCTCGTGCGCCCCCGCTCCAGATCCATCCTCCGCCAACCGCAGCGCACCCGTCACCGAAACCACCTCCATCCGCGCCACCAAATCCATATCCCTCAACCGCTCCGGCGTGAAATCCTTCGGATCCATCACCCCACCCACCGGCAACGTGCTCACACGGATCCCCTCCGGCCGCACACTCACCAGATTGTAATGATGCAAAAATCCCATCCCCGGATAATTCCCCGGAATGTGCCCGCCCGTCGCCGCCAACGCGAAATACTCGATCCCATCCCGCTCCCAATCATACCGCAACCGGTGGATATGCCCCGCACAACACGCCGTCACATTCCCCGCATCCTTCAACAACCCGTGCACCTCGGTCCAATTGCTCCCCGGATAAACATCCAGCGCCCACCTCGGATGATGCATGAAAACAAACACATGCCTCAAATCCTTCATCTTCGTTAGAGAGCCGCGCAGCCACTCAAGCTGCCGCGGACTGAACTTCTGCTGCGCCGGATCACTGAAATTCCGCGCCTTCCCCGGCTCCTTCAAATCCCCCTCATCCGAAAACAACACCAGAAAACCGCACTTCTTGTGCTCGAACCAATACCACAGCGGCCCAAAATGCTTCTCATAATTCACCTCATGCTCCGTCACCGGACGCCCGTCGCCCCGCCAGAAAATATCATGATTCCCCGCCACCGGAAACCACGGCATCCGCAACCCGTCCATCGTACCACGGTATTCCGTCATCTGCGCCTCCCAATCCTTCTGCGAATTGTATCCCTGCACCAAATCCCCCACCGTCATCACCAGATCCGGATCTAACAAATTTGAATCCTTCACCGCCTGCGCCAACACCTTGATCCCCTCCGCCGGCCCACCCGTCCGGTCCCCGAAAATCAGGAAATGATACGAATCCTCCTCCTTCGGCAACGGCATCAACCTCGGCGACTCCCGATCCGTCTGAACCTCCCTCTCATGCCCGCAAACCAGCCCGCCCACCAGCGACATCGCAACACCAAAAACAACCGCAGATCGGATCTTCATGACCACGAGAAAAGTCAACCCATCCGCCTTTCGCAAACTCCATTTGGAAAACATTCGGTCACACCACCCCCTCACCCCGGTGGAAATCACCCTCTTGATCGACGCGACGTAAGCCCCGCATTCAGCCATACCAATCAATCTGTCCTACCTTCACCCGCAAACCTACGATCATATTCCGGATCAAGTGTTCCGAACAACCGATCCCACAAAAGCGTGTAAAATCCGAAGTTGTAACGAGGATGTTCATGGTGTTCGGCATGAAAAGTGGAAGTGCCAACCCATCGGATCAGCGGCAACCGGTTGACCAACGCGGGAAATGGCTCCACTCCGGAATGACCGAGCGTCCCGAACAAAACATTCAGCGTCAGATAAGCAATCAATCCGGCAAACGTCATTGGATAAACTGCTAGAAAAAAGATCATCAGCCCCCCGAACCCAAGAACCTCGATTGGATGAAACACAAACAGGCTGATCGGATTCGTAGCCTCATGCCGATGATGAAAGCGGTGCATCAATGGATAAAGCCATCGCACATGCGCAATCCGATGAAAAACATACATCCCCAAATCCATCGCCAAAATCATCACCATCGCATCAAAGACGGATCGCCCAACACTCGATGCCTCAAGCACGATCAAATCACGAGTCCATAACCACCACCCGATCACGGATACAGCAGAATTCAGAAAAACCGTTCCAATCGCAGCACCAACCTCAACCCTACGTAGCGGCTCCCATCGGTCGAAGATTCGCCTATTCTTGAACGCAAATCCCAGCAGCCAACAAAGTAGGATTGAGCCACCAAAAATCAGCAGATTCGAAACCAGAAAAATCCCCCCTGCTTCGGCAAAGCTCGCGTTTCGAAGTCCCTCTAGCATCGGCCCGTCTCCAAAAGCGGTTCAAATCCCATTCTTCGAAGGACTGATGGATTTTTCCTCCCCGGACCTCCGCCACCACGCCGCCAGCACACTCCCGATCAAACAATGATACACCGCCGAAATCGCCGCCGGCACCGGCGCCAACCCAAGATGCGGAAAATGCGTCGTCGCCAACGATGCCCCCAAACCACTGTTCTGCATCCCCACCTCGATCGAAATCGTCCGCCGCAAGGGCTCCGGCCAACCCGCCAGCCAACCCGCCACATAGCCAAGCCCGAACCCAAACCCATGCAGCAAAAACACCGAAACAAACAACACCCAGACCGACTTCGCGATCTCCGCCTGCTTGAGCGCCACTATACAACCGACAATCAAAATCACCACCAAAGCACTCATCAGTGGACCAACCCCATCAATCCAAACCCGCACTCGCTCCGGCCGCTTCATCCTGCCTAACAGTGAATTCACCGCCACCCCGCTCAACAACGGCAACAACACAACCACAAGCATCGACCGGAACAACGCCCACGCATCCACCGGCAACCACGCCCCCGCCAACCAACGCGTCAACCAAGGCGTCGCGAAAATCGCCAACAACGTGGATGACAACGTCATCAGCACGCTCAATGGCACATTCGCCTTCGCCAGATAACAAATCACATTCGATGCAGTCCCACCCGGACAACACGCAACCAGAATCAAACCGATCGCCAAACCCGCCTCCAACCCGAACACCCTCGCAATCCCCCATCCCACCAAAGGCATGATCGTAAACTGAGCCAAAACCCCCAACCCCACCCGCAACGGCTGCCTCCCCACCGACACAAAATCCTCAAACCGCAACGTCAACCCCATCCCTAACATCACCACTCCCAGCCCAACCTCGATCCACGGACGGAACCACGTCCAAGCCTCAGGCTGAAACCACGCCCAAACACAACCCAGCACGATCCCGAAAGGAAACCACCTCGTCAGCAAACCACATGCGCGAAGAAACATCACACGCTCACCCTTTCAGAACACCGTCCAACCACACGATCAATTTCTTCCGATATTCCCCGTTCGCCCGCGAAAGCGCATCCCCATGCCGCGCATCCTTCACATCGAAAAGCGTCTTCGGCTCCTTCGCCGTATCGAAAAGCTGCTTCCCCTGCGAAAACGGCACCACCTCATCCGCCGTCCCATGCACCACCAACAACGGCACCGGCGCCAACTTCGCCACAAAATCCTTCGGCGACAACTCATCCGTCACCAGATTCGCCCCCAAATTCCCCGCCATCACCCGCGCCATCGTCTGATAGGACGCGAACGCCCCGTCGATCACCACCGCGCAAACCCCCTTCACCGGAGTCTCCGCCAACGCAGTCACCGACTTCGCACCACCCAGACTATGCCCATACGAAATCAACCGGCTCGCATCAACATCCTTCCGCTTGGAAACATATGCGAACGCCGCCTTCACATCATCTAACATACCACGCCGGTCCACCACCCCGCCCGACTTCCCGAAACCGCGATAATCATACATCATCACATGATATCCCGCCTCCACAAACCACATCACAAAACCTAGATGATGCCCGATCGACCCCGCATTCCCATGCGAAAAAACCACCGTCGCCTTCGCCTTCTCACCCTTCGCCGGCAAAAACCACCCGTGCAGCTTCGTCCCGTCCGCCGACGCGAATTCACAGTCCTCGAACTTCATCCCCCACTTCTCCGGCGTCGCAGGCACATCCCGCGTCGGAAAATAAAACAAACGGTTCCCGCCCTTCTCACCCAACATCGCCTGCGCCAGGTTGGTTAGATCACCATTCGGATCCTCCAGCGCCTTCCGAACCTGCTCCGCAGGATCCGGCGGCGTCACAGCCGGTGCCTCCGTCGCCTTCGGCGCGGTCTCCTGCCCCGTCATCATCAGCAAACCACCAAGCCAAATCATCAATAACCGTGTGCGCATTCCCACCAAACGCCCACAAATCGCCTCATTTGTCGAGGAAACGATCACACCGCCCCACCCAGCCGCAAATTTCCCAAGATGACCCCACCCCGGAACGTTCCACCTCCCATGCGCATCCCCGAACCCCTTCGCATGCCAATCATCCCGGTCCTCCTCCTCATGATCGCCACCCTCAGCGCCATGATCCTCGCTCGGCCAGACCCCGAAGCCCCGGTCGATCCCGTCGCCGCCGTCGGCAGCCTCCGCACCCAAAAACCCCCACATCCGCGCAACCTTCACCAACTCCGGCGAGTTCAAACCCAAACGCCCTCTCGCACCAAACGACTGGCTCGCATCCCACGCCGAACCCGGCCAAACCTACAACGACTGGCTCGCCTCACGCCCCAACCTCCCAGATGCCACACGCCGCAAAATCCACTTCCTCCCCATCGGCGAATTCCCCCCCAACACGCCCCTTCCCTCGAAGCACTCCGCGAAATCGCCGCCGCATGGTTCCACCCCATGCCCGTCGAAATCCTCCCCACCATCCCGGACGACGCCCTCCAGGTCGGATCACGCATCCACCCTGCCACCAAACAGAAACAATGGCGCAGCGACCAGATCCTATCCACCCTCCTCAACCAACTCCCCGAAGATTCCTACTGCATGGTCGCCATCACCATGACCGACCTCTACCCCGGCGACTCCTGGAACTTCGTCTTCGGCCAGGCATCACTCCGCTCCCGCGTTGGCATCTTCAGCTTCGCCCGCTACCACCCCGCCTTCCACAGCGAACCCACCACACCGGAAACCCCAAACCTCATCCTCCGCCGCGCCGCCAAAGTCCTCGTCCACGAAACCGGACACCTCTTCGGCATCCGCCACTGCATCTATCACGAATGCAATCTCAATGGCGCCAACCACCTCCAGGAAATGGACGCAAGCCCCTTCCACCTCTGCCCCGTCTGCCTTCGTAAAATCCACCACGCCACCCGCTTCGATCCCCTCACCCGCTACTCCGCGCTCAAGACATTCTATCAGAAACACAAACTCACCCACGAACTCGCCTGGACAAACCAGCGCGTCCTCAAAATCAGTAACGCAAAATGATCAATCACTCCGGCGCTCCTTTGCGAATCCATTCCAGCAGCGCCCCCTTCAGCCCCTTGGGAATCAACGGCAGCGGATACGGCGGCATACTCCCGGTATGCATCATCCCGTAAAACGGACTCGCCTCAGGATCCTCCAGCCGAAGCTTCGGCAAAACACCCGCATAAGTGCTGTAATCATGCTGCGTCCCGGGACCATGACACGCCAAACAATGCGGCTCTAACAAATGCTTCCGGATCCATCCGTAACTCAGCTCGACTCCCCGGGACTCAACATCCGCCGCCACCGCGCGCTCCGCCGTCAACCGCCCCGCCAACCGGTCGAAATGCTCGATCAACTTCTGATTCGTATCCCCATTCAAATCCCGCGTCGGCACCACCAACGCATTCGGCCGATCCCCCGGCACGGGTTCCGCCCACGGCGCATCCTCCGCCAAATGCTGCAATGTCGCATAAACATCCACCTCCACCCGCTCACCTTTCCCACCGGTCAACGTAGCCCGCACCTGGGTGCACATCGCCGGATGCAATTCCGGAATCCCGAAAAACACACTCCGCTTGTCCGGCAACAAAACCGCCTTCGTCACCCGCAATCGATCATGCCCGATTTTCTCCTCATCTCTTGCGGAAACTTCAACCGACCCATAACTCTTCGCCGAGTCGATGTAATTCCACTGCTGAACGAAAATCCGCTCCACCGCAGGCAATTCATCTAACACCCCGCTGAAGTCCATCTGGATCCCATTCCTCCACGCCTTCCATCCCACCACCTGGACCTCCGCCTTCCCAGCATACCGAATCCGATGCAAACACCCCTCGGCCACCCCATAGTCCCCCCATCCATCCAAACCCGCCACAAACACCTGCCCGTCCAACGGCTGAACCGCCACCCGGCACGCTCCGCTCGCAAACCATCCGCGCTGCGGAACCATCATCCCCTGCACCGTCCCGTTCGAAACATCACGAACCACCGAATACCACCCGCCATTCCCGAAACTCACCCCTAACATCGTCCGCCCCAACGGCCCGAACCGGTCGTCCTCCATGAAAACCCGGCTCCCCGGCGAGTTATCAATCCCACGCGGCAAATACAACATCCGCTTCCGCTTCGCCACCGATCCCTCATTCTCCACGTGATCCGATTCATAAAGGGAACAAGTCCCGTTCTCCAAATTCCCTTCCGATGAATCGGAAATCACCAATCCATCTTTTCTAACACCCAACCCCAACGGATTCCTCGAACCCTGCCCGATCCGTTCCAAAACCCTGCCATCCGCACTCAAACGCTCGATCCCCGCTGGCGTATTGAAAACAAACCGCCCTTCCCCATCCCGCCTCAGATCCCGCCCGGCCTCACTGCTGTTAGGCAGTGGCATCCGGCTGAACCGCTCGTAATGATCCGCCTCCCCATCACCATCCAAATCCTTCAAACGCATCAAATGCAGTCGCGCATTCACGTAGGGAACACCATCAACCACCTCGATCCCCATCGGCATGTCCAACCCAGCGGCAAAGCGCTTCCACCGCACGTCCGTTAGATCACCATGCAGCCCCGTGATCCGCCAGACATCCCCCACCAACGTGCAGGCATAACCCACCCCTCGCTCATCAAACGCCAACCCGCTCAAGGTCATCGGCGTCCGCTCCGGATGATCGAACGGCACCGGAACATCATCAATCTCATACCCGCTCCCACTCGCCGCCGGATCCGCATTCAAAACACCTCGCACCATCACCTCCTTCCCATAAATCAACTCACCCTCTTCTTTGAAAACACCACCATCACCCTTCTTTGCCTCATCTTCTAACCACTTCTCAACCCCCACCACATCCGCCAAACCACCACACCAACTCAACACCTGCACCACCGAACCAGATCTCAATCTATTCCACTCCAACACCCGCCCGGAGACACCCATCACTCCTCCGCTTTCACCCGCTGAAATCACATGCCTCGCCGCAACCCCACCACTCTCTTGCCGGACCATCCTCAATCCCTCACCCAGCTCAACCACCTCCACCCTCACCTCACCCTTCCACCCACCCGCCGGCCCCGGCACATGAAACGCCACCTCTCCCTCAACATCCCCATCAACACGAAACACCCGCGAGATCCCCATCTGTTTCCCATCCTCCGTCCCCACCACCTTCGAAACCTCGGACAACACCGCCCCACCCATCTCCCAATCTAACAAAACACTTCCACCACTCACCCGATACCCGC
>SYAP01000138.1 GCA_005787565.1 Verrucomicrobiaceae bacterium
AGGATGAAATGATGATTCTCCTGGCACTTTATAGGGGTGGGCTGGTTTTGGGGATGTGGGCTTGAAGGGTTTGGGATTTCGGGGGAGGATGGGCGGATGAAGCTCGGCGTTATTGGATGTGGCAAGATGGGAACGGCGTTGGTGGAGGGTGCGATTCGTGCCGGTGTGGTGAGGGCGGAGGAGGTGACGGGGTGTGATCCGGTGGCGGCGGCGCGGGAGGTTTTTTTGCAGGCGACGGGTGGGACGGTGGTGGCGGATGCGGCCGGGGTTGCGGCGGTGAGTGAGGTGATTTTGTTGTGCACGAAGCCGCAGGATGTGGCGGCTGCCTTGGGGGAGATGGGTCGTGCGGTGGGAGCTGAGGAGCGGTTGGTGATTTCGATTGCGGCTGGGGTGACGTTGGCGAGTCTTGAGGCGGCGGCTCCGGGGCATTTCCGGGTGGTTCGGGCGATGCCGAATACGCCGGCACTGGTTGGGAAGGGAGCGGCGGGGTTTTGTTTGGGATCGCGGGCGGGCAGTGCGGACGGGGAGATTGCGAGGGGTTTGTTGGGGGCAGTGGGGCTGGCGGTGGAGGTGCCTGAGAAGTTGATGGATGCGGTGACGGGGCTTTCGGGGAGCGGTCCGGCGTATGGGTATTTGATGATCGAAGCGCTGGCGGATGGCGGGGTGCGGATGGGGTTGCCGAGGGCGGAGGCGTTGAAGCTGGCGGCGCAGACGATGTTGGGAGCGGCGGCGATGGTTTTGGAGACGGGGATGCATCCGGCGGCGTTGAAGGATATGGTGACCTCGCCGGGTGGGACGACGATTGCCGGTTTGGCGGAGATGGAGCGGTTGGGGGTGCGGGCGGCGTTGATCGAGGCGGTGAGCGCGGCGACGCGGAGGGCGCAGGAGTTGGGTGGGAAGTGAATTTTTCCCATCATCATATCGTGATTTGATGATTTGAGGCTTGATGGAGACGGTGGTGAGGGTAGTTTTGGGGCATGCCACAGTCCGACCCAACCACTGAGCTTCAACAGTCGCTTGCTGAGCGGATTTTGGTATTGGATGGGGCGATGGGGACGACGATCCGGACGTATGGATTGGGTGAGTCGGATGCGCGTGGGGAGCGGTTTGCGGGAAATGAGAAGGATTTGCTGAACAACGGCGATATTCTTTCGATCACACGGCCTGAGGTGATCGGGGATATTCATAAGCGGTTTTATGATGCGGGTTCCGACATTTGTGAGACGAACACGTTTTCGGCGACGGGGATCGCGCAGAGTGAGTTCTTTGTGGAGGATCCGCGAGAGAAGGGGGGGCGGAAGGATCCGGAGTTCTTCCAGAAGATTCTGGAGAATGCGTTTTTGAATGATCTGGCGTGGGAGATGAATGTGGAGTCCTCGCGGCTTTGCCGGAAGTGGGCGGACAACATCGGGAGTGACACGGGGCGGAAGCGTTATGTAGCGGGAGCGATCGGGCCGCTGACGGTTTCTCTAACGAATTCTCCGGATGCGAATGATTCGTCGTTCCGGGTGGTGACGTTCGATCAGGTTTTGGCGGCGTACAAGTATCAGGTGCGGGCGTTGATTGAAGGTGGATGTGATATCCTGATGATTGAGACGATTTTCGATTCGTTGAATGCGAAGGCGGCTGCGGTGGCGGTGCGTGAGGTGTTTGATGAGGATGGGGGGAATCTGCCGGTGATCATTTCGGCTGCGGTGGGATTGGGTGGTGAGACGATGATTTCGGCGCAGAAGACGGAGGCTTTGTGGAACGCATTCGCGCACATCAAGCCGTTGGCGATCGGTTTGAACTGTTCGCTGGGTCCGGATCTGATGAGGCCGCATTTGGAGGAGTTGTCGAATTGTGCGGCGACGGCGGTTTCGTGTTATCCGAATGCGGGGTTGCCGAATCCGTTGGCACCGACGGGGTTTGATCTGGAGCCGCACCACATGGAGGAATTCATGGCGGAGTTTGCCAAGGCGGGGTTGCTGAATCTTGCGGGCGGGTGTTGTGGGAACACGCCGGAGCATGTTGCGGCGATCGCGAGGGGTGTGGCGAATCATGCGCCGAGGGTGATTCCGATGGTCAGATAAGTTAACATTGAACTGAATTTTTAGAAGCTTTCTCCATGAAAACGATTCCCCATGCACTTCGGCTTTCCGGTACGGAGGCTTACAATCATACGGCAGACAAGCGGTTCCTGATGATCGGGGAGCGGACGAATGTGGCGGGGTCTCCGCAGTTTGCGAAGCTGGTGCGGGCGGGGAATCTGGAGGCTGCGGTGGAGGTGGCGCGGCAGCAGGTGGAGAACGGGGCGAACGTGATTGATATCTGTTTTGATGACGGATTGATCGACGGGAAGGAGATGATGGGGAAGTTCCTGCGTTTGTTGCAGGGTGAGCCGGATGTGGCGCGGGTGCCGATCATGGTGGATTCCTCGAAGTGGGAGATTCTGGAGGAGGGTTTGAAGTATCTTCAGGGGAAGGGGATTGTGAATTCGATTTCGCTGAAGGAGGGCGAGGAGGTTTTCAAGAAGCACGCGCGGCATATCATGAAGTATGGAGCGGCGGTGGTGGAGATGGCGTTTGACGAGAACGGGCAGGCGGCGAGTTATGAGGAAAAGATCCGGATCTGTGAGCGGGCTTACCGGATTCTGGTGGATGAGGTGGGATTTAATCCTGATGATATCATTTTCGATCCGAACATCCTGACGGTTGCGACGGGGATCGAGGAGCATAACAATTATGCGTTGGATTTCATCAATGCGACGCGGTGGATCAAAGAGAATCTTCCGGGTGCGAAGGTTTCGGGCGGGGTTTCCAACATTTCGTTCTCCTTCCGCGGGAACAATGTGGTGCGTGAGGCGATGCATTCGGCGTTTCTTTATCATGCGGGTCAGGCGGGGATGGACATGGGGATTGTGAATGCGGGGATGTTGGAGGTTTACGATGAGATTCCGAAGGAGTTGTTGGAGCATGTTGAGGATGTGTTGTTGAATCGGAGGGCGGATTCCACGGAGCGGTTGTTGGATTTGGCGGAGCGTTACAAGGGGCAGGGCGGGAAGAAGATCGAGGAAGATCTTTCGTGGCGTGAAGCTGCGGTTGAGAAGCGGTTGGAGCATGCGTTGCTGAAGGGGATTGATAAGTTCATTGATGAGGATACCGAGGAGGCGCGGCAGAAGTACGGGCGCCCGCTGAAGGTGATCGAGG
>SYAP01000139.1 GCA_005787565.1 Verrucomicrobiaceae bacterium
CCACAAGCCCCACCCGACGTCCGCATCCTCAACGGCTTCACCACCGCGGACCCCGCCTCCATCCGCTCCGAATTCGGCCTCGCCATGACCGCCGAAGACGTCGCCTTCTGCCAAAACTACTTCCGCACCGAGGAAAAACGCGACCCCTCCATCACCGAGCTCAAAATGCTCGACACCTACTGGTCCGACCACTGCCGCCACACCACCTTCCTCACCAAAATCGACCAAGTCACCTTCGACAACCCCGCCGGCCCCGTCGCCCGCGCCTGGCAAACCTATCAGGATGTTAGAAACAACCTCGGCCGCTCGGAAAAACCCGTCACCCTCATGGACATCGCCCTCATCGGCATGCGCGAACTCCGCGCCTCCGGTGAACTCGACAACCTCGAAGTCTCCGAAGAAGTCAACGCCGCCTCCATCGTCGTCCCCGTCAGCATCGATGGAAAACCCGAGGAGGAATGGCTCGTGATGTTCAAAAACGAAACCCACAACCACCCCACCGAAATCGAGCCCTTCGGCGGCGCCGCCACCTGCCTCGGCGGCTGCATCCGCGACCCCCTTTCCGGCCGATCCTACGTCTATCAGGCCATGCGCGTCACCGGCGCTGCCAACCCTCTAACACCCTTCAAAGACACCCTCCCCGGCAAACTCCCCCAAAAAACCATCTGCCAGGTCGCCGCCCACGGCTACTCCTCCTACGGCAACCAGATCGGTCTCGCCACCGGCCAGGTCGCCGAAGTCTATCACCCCGGATACGTCGCCAAACGCCTCGAAATCGGTGCCGTCGTCGCAGCCGCCCCCCGCACCAACGTTTTCCGCGGAACCCCCGCCCCCGGCGATGTCATCCTGCTCATCGGCGGACGCACCGGCCGCGACGGCGTCGGCGGCGCCACCGGATCCTCCAAGGAACACACCGATACCGCCCTCGAAAACTCCGCCGAAGTCCAAAAAGGCGACGCCCCCACTGAACGCAAAATCCAACGCCTCTTCCGCAACCCGGATCTCACCCGCAAAATCAAAATCTGCAACGACTTCGGTGCAGGCGGCGTCTCCGTCGCCATCGGCGAAATCGCACCCTCACTCGTCATCAACCTCGACGCCGTCCCCAAAAAATACGACGGCCTCGACGGCACCGAACTCGCCATCTCCGAATCCCAGGAACGCATGGCCGTCTGCGTCGATCCATCTGAAATCGCCTACTTCATCGCCGAAGCCGACAAGGAAAACCTCGAATGCGTCCACGTCGCCGACGTCACCGACTCCGGCCGCCTCATCATGACCTGGCGCGGCAAAACCATCGTAAACCTCAGCCGCGCCTTCCTCGACACCAACGGCGTCCAACAATCCACCAACATCCACGTGGCTCCGGCATCCTGCCCGCAGCCCACTTCCTCCTCCCCGGCACCTCTCACCTCCCACCTCTCCAGCCTCAACATCGCCTCCCAACGCGGCCTCGGCGAACAATTCGACGGCTCCGTCGGCGCAGGCACCGTCCTCTGGCCCTTCGGCGGAAAACACCAGATCACCCCGCCAGATGCCATGGTCGCCAAGCTCCCGCTGTTGGAGGGCGACACCGACGTCTGCACCCACATGTCATGGGGCTTCGATCCTTATCTATCAGAAAAATCCCCCTTCCACGGTGCCGTCTACGCGGTCACCGAATCCGTCTGCAAAGCCGTCGCCTCCGGCGCCCGCCTCTCCGACGTCCGCCTCACTCTTCAGGAATACTTCCCAAAACTCGGCACCGATCCCAAACGCTGGGGCCTTCCCTTCGCAGCCCTGTTAGGCGCATTCCACGCCCAACACCACCTCCGCCTCGCCGCCATCGGCGGCAAGGACTCCATGTCCGGTTCCTTCAACGACCTCGACGTCCCCCCCACCCTCGTCTCCTTCGCCCTCGCCCCCGGCAAAGCCAGTCTCGCCCTCTCACCCGAGTTCAAACAACCCGGCTCCTCCATCTCCATCGTCACCGTCCCGCGCGATGCCGACGAACTCCCCGAATTCGAAGCCCTCAAAAAAACCGCCGAAACCCTCCATCAACTCAACAACCAAGGCAATCTCCTCTCCCTCCACCACATCGGCCGCCCCGGCCTCGCCGCCGCCCTCGCCAAATCCTGCTTCGGCAACCACATCGGCGCAGAAATCTCCACAACCACCGACTCCCTCGCCGAAGCCTATTTCACCTTCCTCATCGAACACACCGAGCCTCTCCCCGCCTCGCTCAACTCTCAAATCATCGGCCAAACCACCGCCGATCCCACCCTCACCCTCAACGACGAATCCCACTCCCTAACAGATCTCCAGAGCGCTTGGGAATCTACCCTCGAACCCGTCTATCCCACACGACCCGAATCTCCCTCCTCACTTTGCGAACTTGGCGTCTTGGCGGTTCAACCATCTTCTTCCACGACTCGCCCGGCACTCCTCACCCGGCACTCAAAACCCAAAGTCCTCATCCCCGCCTTCCCCGGCACCAACTCGGAATACGACTCCGCCAAAGCCTTCCGCGAAGCCGGTGCCGATCCCGAAATCCTCGTCTTCCGCAATCTATCAGCTCGCCACATCGAGGAATCGCTATCAGACCTCGCGGAAAAAATCCGCCAATCCCAAATCCTCATGTTCCCCGGCGGCTTCAGCGCGGGCGACGAACCCGACGGCTCCGCCAAATTCATCGCCACCATCATCCGCAGCCCCCGCGTCGCCGATGCCATCATGGACCTCCTCAAGAACCGCGACGGCCTCATCCTCGGCATCTGCAACGGCTTCCAGGCCTTGATCAAAACCGGCCTCGTCCCCTACGGAGAAATCCGCCAGGCCACTCCCGATTCCCCAACTCTCGTCCACAACGAAATCGGCCGACACATCTCCCGCTACGCCCACACCCGCATCACCAGCACGCTCTCCCCATGGCTCTCTAACAGCCAGATCGGCGACATCCACACCATCCCTCTCTCCCACGGCGAAGGCCGCTTCCACGCCTCTCCGGAAATCATCGCCCAACTCGCATCCACCGGACAGATCGCCACTCAATATTGCGACGAGTCCGGATCTCCCTCGATGGATATCGCTCACAATCCCAACGGCTCCCTCGCCGCCATCGAAGCCATCACCTCCCCCTGCGGCCGAGTCCTCGGCAAAATGGGCCACACGGAACGCGCAGGCTCTAGGGTCGCGAAAAATATCCCCGGAAACAAGCATCAGCCAATTTTCAAGGCGGGTGTGGGTTTTTTCTCCTGATTTCGCGCAGTTTTATTCTCATTTAAGCCATTTTTTGGCCATTTCGATCATTTTTTTGCTCACCCCCCAACCATTTTCTTTTTGACATCCGTCCCTTTTTCTGCTCATTTATCCTCAAAACGAACCTCTTTGGGCACTTTCCCTCTCATGCTAAGCATCCGCTCCAACTCTCAGATCGAACAGGAACTCGGCACGCGCCTCAAAAACCGCCGCCTTGACCTGAATCTCAGCCAGGAGGAGGTCGCCAAGCGCAGCGGCCTCGCCCGCCGCACGATCACCGCCATCGAACACGGCGAGGGCTCCACTCTCAGTACCCTCATCGCCCTGCTCCGTGCCCTCGACTCCCTCGACACTCTCGAAGGTTTCCTCCCGGACCCCGGCATCAGCCCCATGGCCATGATCACCCTCAAGGATGACGTCAAAAAATACGCCTCCAAACCCCGCAAAACCCCACCCCCAACCCCATGGAAATGGGGCGACGAACGCTAACCCCACCCAAACCTCCCATTTCAGCATATCAGCTTTTCAGCCTTTACCCCAATGACTTCCGCCGCCATCCACCTCTACGAGACCCTCATCGGGGCCGTAACTTGGGATCGCGACCGGGACCTCGGATTCTTCGAATACGATCCGGATTTCCTCTCAAGCGGCATCGAAGTCTCCCCACTCACCCTCCCTCTCCGCAGCGGACGTTTCTCTTTCCCCATTCTCCCGCGCGACACGTTCAAGGGCCTCCCCGGCCTGCTCGCAGATTCCCTGCCAGACAAATTCGGCAACCTGCTCATCGACCAATGGCTCGCCCGCCAAGGCCGCACACCGGAATCCTTCGATCCCGTGGAACGCCTCTGCTACCTCGGCAACCGCGCCATGGGCGCCCTGGAGTTCCAACCCACCCTGCTGCCGGACCGCCCTTCGGAAAAACTCCACATCGAAGCACTCGTCCAACTCGCCAACGACGCCCTCGCCTCACGCGAATCCCTCCACACCAATCTCCACCAATCCACCCAAGCCCTCGCCACCATCCTCCGCGTCGGCACCTCCGCCGGCGGCGCACGCGCCAAAGCCGTGATCTCATGGAATCCCAAAACCGGCGAAATCCGCTCCGGCCAGGTCGCCCCAGACCCCGGATTCGAATCCTGGCTCCTCAAATTCGACGGTGTCTCCGCCAATCGCGACAAGGAACTCAACGACCCCCTCGGCTACGGCCGCATCGAATACGCCTATCACCTCATGGCCCGTGCCGCCGGCATCACCATGACCGATTGCCGCCTGTTAGAGGAAAACGGCCGCGCCCACTTCATGACCCGCCGCTTCGACCGCAGCCCCGCCGGCGGCAAATTCCACATGCAGAGCCTCTGCGCCATCGCCCACTTCGATTTCAATCAGGCAGGCGCTTACTCCTACGAACAGGCCTTCCAGATCGCCCGCCAACTCGGCCTCCCACAATCCGACCTCACCGAGCTCTACCGCCGCGCCATCTTCAACATCCTCTCAAGAAACCAGGACGACCACACCAAAA
>SYAP01000140.1 GCA_005787565.1 Verrucomicrobiaceae bacterium
GAAGTGAGAAGTGAGAAGGAAGAGGGGGGGGTCGGTTTTCAGGGAAGAGGGATTTGCGATTGGCTACCGAGGGCGGGCTTTTGGTGTGCGCAGGGGTGATAGGTGGATTTGTTCTTGGCAGGGGGGTGGGGTGGGATTGAATGGGGGGACTTTGAACGATCCGGTGCTGCAATTTTGGTTTTGGGTGATTCCCGCGTTTTTGATCGGGGCTTGTATCGGGTCCTTTTTGAACGTGGTGATCTATCGGGTGCCGCTGGGGCTTTCGGTGAATGATCCGAAGCGGTCGTTTTGTCCGAAGTGCAAGGCGGAGATTCCGATGGGGAGGAATGTGCCGTTGGTGAGCTGGTTGTGGTTGAGGGGGCGGTGTGGGGATTGCAAGGCGCCGATTCCGTTTCGGTATTTCGGGGTGGAGTTGTTGACGGGGTTGTTGTTTGCGGCGGCGTGGGAGGTTTTTCCGCCGGAGGCGGTGGTGTTCGTGTGGGTGTTGCTGGCGTTGCTGGTGGCGATCACTTTCATCGATGCGGATCACATGATCATTCCGATTTCGCTGACGTGGGGTGGATCGGTGGTGGGGTTGTTAGGTTGTATGGTGTGGACGCAGTTCCCGGTGATGGGTGGTGAGGCGGGCGGTTGGTGGGATGGGCTGAAGGCGGGTGGGATCGGCTGGTTGGTGGGGTTTTTCGGGCTGTGGGGAGTGGTGGAGCTGGGGAAAATGGCGTTCGGGAAGAAGGCGTTGAAGTTTGACGGGCCGGTGGAGTTTTCGCTGAAGGAGCCGGTGGGGGATGAGGATCCGATGTTGTTTGTGATCGGTGGGAAGGAGACGGCGTGGTGGGATATTTTTTGCCGGAAGACGGATCGGCTGTTGGTGGATGCGACGGATATCCGGGTGGATGGTGAGAGTGTGGGTGGTGGGAAGCTGGTGATTCGGGAGTTGGAGATCGAGCTGCCGGATGGGACGGTGAGGCGGTTGGCGGAGATGAAGTCGCTGGATGGGATGGCGACGGGATCGGTGATTCCGAGGGAGGCGATGGGGATGGGTGATATTCATTTGTTAGGGATGATCGGGGCGTTTTTCGGGTGGACGGGGGTGTTTTTCTCGCTGTTTTCGGCATCGTTGTTCGCGATTGTGGCGGCGTTGATCGGGCGGGTTGGGTTTGGGAGGCCATTGCCGTTCGGGCCATTTCTGGCGCTGGGAGCGGTGGCGTGGGGATTCGGCGGGTGGCGGATCTGGGCGTGGTATATTGATTTCCTAGGGCCGGTATTGGGGCCGTGAGGAATGCGGGGTGCAACCGGAGATATCACAACGATGTTAGCATTTTCGACGTGTTGGAACAACAGCCGCCACATTGATGGGGAGGCGATGATTGAGGAGATTGTTGAGTTGGGTTTTTCCAACATCGAGTTATCCCATGGGATGACGATCGCGAAGCTGCCGGGGATCCGGAAGGCCTATCAGAGGGGCTTGTTCCGTTGCAGCGGGGTGCATAACTATTTTCCTTCGCCGGTGGAGGTGATGATCGATGCGCCGGATGCGTATGAGTTCACCTCGCATCGTGAGAATGACCGGCAGCGGGCGATGGACATGACGTTGCGGACGTTGGAATTGGCGGCGGAGTTCCAGGCGGGATATCTGGTGCTGCACATGGGGTCGGTGCCGATGGATTCGAAGAAGTGGACGAAGCCGTTGACGGCGATGGTGGAGGCCGGAGAAGGGCGGAGTGCGGGGTATGTGAAGGAGAAGCTGGCGTTTGTGCGGAAGCGCGAGGCGGTGGGGCCGAGGTATTACGGGCGGGCGATCGAGGCGCTGGGGAAGATCGCGGAGAAGGCGGCGGAGTATGGGGTGAGGTTGGCAGTGGAATCGCGCTCACGTTTTGAAGATATGCCAACGGAGCGGGAGATGGTGGCGTTGCAGGAGCATTTTGCGGGGAATCCGTGGGTGGGGTATTGGCATGATTTCGGGCATGTGCAGTTGAAACACAATCTGGGTTTGTTGGATCACCGGCAGTGGTTGGAGACGATCGCGCCGCATTTGATCGGGGGGCATGTGCATGATGTGGAGTGGCCGGCGCGGGACCACCGGGTGCCGTTGACGGGGACGCTGGTGTATGAGGAACTGCTGCCGTTTTTCCCTCAGGGCTGCCCGCTGGTGTGGGAGTTGAGTCCGACGCGGGATGCGGGGCAGATTCGGGAGTGTTTGGGGAAATGGCGGGAGAGGTTTCCGGGGTTGGGGTGAGGGTGTTTCTTGTGGCTTGCCCTTGGGGAGGTGGGGGGGTAGTGTCCGCGCCTCGCGATGAGCGCAAAACCCGTATTTCTCTATGACACGACCTTGCGTGATGGCACGCAGGGTGAGGGCTTCCAGTTGTCCGGTTTGGACAAGCTGAGGATTGCGAAGCGTTTGGATGAGTTTGGTGTGGATTATATTGAGGGCGGGTGGCCGGGGTCGAATCCGAAGGATGTGGAGTTTTTCCAGGAGGCGAAGACGTTGGGGCTGAAGCATGCGAAGTTGGCGGCGTTTGGATCGACGCGGCGGGCGAACACGCCGGTGGCGGAGGACGCGCAGGTGCGGCTTTTGTTGGAGGCGGAGACGCCGGTGGTGACGATTTTTGGGAAGAGCTGGGAATTGCAGGTGACGGAGGTTTTGCGGACGACGGTGGAGGAGAACCGGGCGATGATCCGGGATACGGTGGCGTATTTGGCGTCGCACGGGCGCGAGGTGGTGTATGACGCGGAGCATTTTTTCGACGGTTACAAGGATTCGCCGGAGCATGCTTTGGCGACGCTGGAGGCGGCGGCGGAGGGTGGGGCTTCGTGCCTGGTGTTGTGCGATACGAATGGGGGGACGCTGCCGTCGGAGGTTCGTGAAATTTGTTTGGCGGTGCGGGAGCGGATTCCTGGAACGCCGATCGGGATTCACACGCACAATGACTGCGAGCTGGGGGTGGCGAATGCGGTTTCCGCGGTGGCGGCGGGGGCGGTGCAGGTGCAGGGGACGATCAATGGTTATGGGGAGCGGACGGGGAATTGCAATTTGACCTCGGTGATTCCGATCCTGCAACTGAAGATGGGGCTGACGGTGGTGCCTCATTTGGAGAAGCTACGGGATTTGTCGTATTTCGTGGATGATGTTTCCAACAATCCGCATTTCGCAAGGGCTGCGTTTGTGGGGCGGACGGCGTTCGCACACAAGGGCGGGATGCATGTGAATGCGGTGCAGAAGCTGGCGCGGAGCTATGAGCACATCGTGCCGGAGAGTGTGGGGAATGCGCAGAACATCCTGGTTTCCGAGTTGAGCGGGCAGTCCAACATTCTGATCAAGGCGGAGGAGCTGGGGATTGCGCTGGAGAAGGGATCGCCCGAGGCGGCGGCGGTTTTGAAGCGGGTGAAGGAGCTGGAGAACGATGGTTATTCGTTTGAGGCGGCGGGTGGATCGCTGGAGCTGTTGATTCGGCGGGAGACGGGGGCGTATCGGAAGCCGTTCGATCTAACGGAATATCACACGAGTTTCCGGCAGTATCGCGACGGGCATCCGCCGGTGTGCGAGGCGACGGTGAAGCTGGCGGTGGACGGGACGGCGGAGCTGACGGTGGCGGAGGGTCATGGTGTGGTGAACGCGCTGGACCTTGCGTTGCGGAAGGCGCTTTTGCCGTTTTATCCGGAGATTGCGAAGGTTTCGCTGGTGGATTACAAGGTGCGGATTTTGGATGGTCACGATGCGACGGCGGCGAAGACGCGGGTGTTGATCGTTTCCACGGATGGTGAGCAGAGCTGGGGAACGGTGGGGGTTTCCGAGAACATCATTGAGGCGAGCTGGCTGGCGTTGGTGGATGGGATCGATCTGTTCCTGCAACGTCAGGGGCGCTGATTTTTCCGGGGATTTTCACTGATTTTACCGATGATGAACACATCCGACCTCCGCATTGCGGCGACGCGCCCGCTGATTTCGCCGGCGATTCTTGAATATGAGCTGCCGATGCCCGGGGCGACCGGGGATTTGCTGACCGCGACGCGGCGTGCGGCGGCGGAGGTGATGGGGGGGAGGGATCCGCGGCTGATGGTGGTGGTGGGGCCGTGCTCGATTCATGATCCGGAGGCGGCGTTGGAGTATGGGGAGCGGCTGAAGGCGGAGGCGGATCGGCTGGGTGAGGATCTGTTAGTGATCATGCGGGTGTATTTCGAGACGCCGCGGACGACGGTGGGGTGGAAGGGATTGATCAATGATCCGGAGCTGGATGATTCTTTCGACATCAACCGGGGTTTGAGGATGGCGCGGAAGCTTTTATTGGATCTGGCGGCGATGGGTGTGCCGGCGGGGACGGAGTTTCTGGACACGATTTCGCCGCAGTATTTCGCGGATTTGATCGCGTGGGGGGCGATCGGTGCGCGGACGACGGAGTGCCAGTTGCATCGCGAGTTGGCGTCCGGGCTTTCGATGCCGGTGGGGTTCAAGAACGGGACCGGGGGATCGGTGCAGATCGCGCTGGATGCGATTCTTTCTGCGTCGCGGCCGCATCGTTTTCTGGGGGTGACGAAGCAGGGGCTGTCGGCGATTGTGGCGACGACGGGGAATAGCGACTGCCATCTGATTTTGCGAGGGGGGAAGACGGGTCCGAACTACGATGAACGTAGTACGAACGAGGCGGTGGCGATGTTGCGGGAGGCCGGGCTTGCGCCGCAGCTGATGGTGGATTGTTCGCACGGGAACTCGCTGAAGGATTTCCGCAACCAGCCGATGGTGGCCGGGGATCTTGCGCGGCGGATCGCGGGTGGGGCGCGGGAGATTTCCGCGGTGATGATCGAGTCGAACCTGGTGGAGGGAAATCAGAAGCATTCGGCGGACCGATCGAAGCTGGTTCGCGGGTGTTCGATCACGGATGCGTGTTTGGGGTGGGAGGCGACGGTTGGGGTTTTGGAGGAGTTGGCGGCGGCGGTGAGGAAGCGGCGTGAGATCGACGCTTGATCCGGCGGGAATCCCGAGAAAGAATCGTTTCGTTTCCAGCGAATCCTGCTGCACATCCATGGCTGCCAATTCCCAATTTGATTCTGAATCTCCGGTCCGTCCCGCTGGGAAGCGGGTGCTTTTGATGGGCACTTGCCTGTGCGATGCGTTTTATGACGATGTTGCGAAGGCGACGGTGGAGGTGTTGGAGCATCTCGGGGTGGATGTGGGATTTCCGGAGAATCAGACGTGCTGCGGGCAGCCGGCGTTCAATTCGGGGGATTGGAATGCATCGCGGAAGGTGGCGCGGCATTGTGCGGCGGTTTTTGGCGGTGATTTGCCGGTGGTGGTGCCGTCGGGGTCGTGTGCGGCGATGAATTTTCACGGGAATTTGTTGCAGTTCGAAGAGCATCCGGATGCGGCGGTGGATTCGTTGGCGCGGCGGACGTGGGAGGTGATGGATTTTCTGGCGAACGGGCTGGGGATGACGAAGTGGCCGGGGTCGTTTGAGAAGCCGACGCGGATCGCGTTTCACCGGTCATGCCACAGCCGTGGGACGAAGAGTGGAGAGGCGACGTTGGAGTTGCTGCGTTCGATCGGGAATGCGGAGGTGATTCCGTTTGGCCAGGACGAGCAGTGTTGCGGGTTCGGCGGGACGTTTTCGGTGACGTTTCCGCATATTTCCGGGCGGATGGGCAGCTTGAAGCTGGATCATTTGTTGGATGCGAAGCCGGACATTCTGGTGAGTGGCGACATGTCGTGTCTGATGCACCTAACAGGATTGGCGCGGACGCAGGGTCGGCCGGTGGAGCATTTGCATGCGATCCAGGTGTTGAGGAACACGTTGCCGATCAAGGCTTGAGCTTGAGGGTGACCTGGCGGGCTTCCTCTTTGCCGCCGATTTCGAGTTGTTCCATGGCGACGGGCTTTTCGTCCTGGATGGCGTAGATCTGATAGAGTTGGCCCTGTTTGACCTTGATGGTGAAGTGGCGGTTGAGGTCGTCGGTGGGTTTTGGAGATTCACCGCTGGCGATTTTGACATCTGCCTGGCGGACTTCGACGGGGATGGCGATGCGTTTTCCGGCTCCATCGAGGACGTCGATGCGGAGTTCGCATTCGCCGATTTGCGGGAGGGAGTCATTGCCGAGGGCGATGTAGCGTTCAGTGACGTCGATGCCGGGGACGCTGGTGTCGTTGATGGCCCAGACGAGGGGGAAGTGTTTGCCGGTTTTTTTCCATGAGGTGGCGAAGATGCCGTGCATGGTGGAGCCGGTGATGCCGCGTGCGGCATCAGGAACGAGCCAGCCGTGGTCGAAGCCTTTGGAGTCGAGGTAGTATTCGGTGAAGAGCCAGGTTTTTGAATCAGGAAGCCAGATTTCGACCCAGTTGTGGTTGCCGGGTTTGGTGGTCCACATGGCGGTTCCGGCGATGCGTGCGGGGAGGCCGACGGAGCGGAGTGCATCGACGAGGAGGATGGAGAGGCCGGTGCATGAGGCCATTTTGAGGTTGATGGATTCGGTGGGGCCCTGGTTGGCGGCGCGGCGTTTGGTGTTGTACTCGACGCCGGTTTCGTCCTTGATGGCGGCGTTGATGCGGGTGACGGCTTCGCGTGCGGTTTTGGCATCGCCGGCGATTTTTCCGAAGCGTGTCATGAAGTCGGCGCGCCAGTCGTCGCGGGATTCGTCGAGGGTTGCGTAGGGGAGGACGTCGTTGAGGAAGATGTCATCGGGGATGTCTTTTGCGAAGGGGAAGGTTGCGCGGGCCTTGAAGGCGAGGGCGGTGTTTTCGCGGAGGAACTCGGGTTTCACTGCGGTGAGATCGCGCTCGGGCATGTGCTCGATGAGGAAGCGGATGGCGGTCTCGTGTTCCTTGGGTGCACCTTGGAGGGTGGCGGTGAGGAGTTCCTCGCGAGGGTTGGCGAGGAGAGAGAGGGCGGAGGAGAGGAGGAGGAAAAGCGGGCGCATGGTTGCAGGGCGGTGGGGGTTTATTACAGGAAGCGCGGTGGGGGGGCCAGAACGAATGCGAGGGTGTCGTGTGAAGAGCCGAGGTGTGGAAGGAGAAGTTTTTCATTTTCCCCGTTTCTTGAGGTCTTTGCTTTCGACGGAATGATGACGTTTCTTCGACGTTGAACGCTGGGTAATCGCCGTGCACCTTTCTCCCATGATCCGCCCCCGCCGCAACCGCCGCACTTCTGCGATCCGCTCTCTGGTCCGTGAGACCTCGCTTTCCCCTGCCGACTTCATTCTTCCTCTATTTCTCCACGAAGACTCCACCGACACACCGATCGCCTCGATGCCCGGCGTCACACGTTGGTCCATCCCGTCGCTCGTCCGGGAAGCAGGGGAAGCGCTGGCCCTCGGCATCCCTGCGGTGGTCCTTTTTCCGAAGATTGAGGAATCCCTTAAAACTTCCCATGCCGCCGAGTGTCACAACGACAATGGTCTCATCCCTCGCGCCATCCGAGCCCTCAAGGCCGCGCATCCGGATCTTTGCGTCATCACCGACATCGCACTCGACCCCTACAACGCCGACGGCCACGACGGGATCGTCCAGCGCGATGCATGCGGCCAGCTCCACATCCTCAACGACGAAACCGTCGAAGTCCTCACGCTCCAAGCCCTCACCCACGCGCGTGCCGGAGCCGACATCGTTTCTCCTTCAGACATGATGGACGGCCGCGTCGCTGCCATCCGCAAGGCTCTCGATGCGGAGGGCTACACGCATGTTTCCATCCTCAGTTACACTGCGAAGTATGCTTCCGCCTATTATGGCCCCTTTCGCGGTGCGCTCGACTCCGCTCCCAAGGAGGGCGACAAGAAAACCTATCAGATGGATCCCGCCAACGCGCGCGAGGCCATCCGCGAAGCTCTGCTTGATCAACAGGAGGGTGCCGACATCCTGATGGTCAAACCCGCTGGCCCGTACCTAGACATCATCGCAAAACTCCGTGAGACCTCCCATCTTCCGCTCGCCGCCTATCAGGTCAGCGGCGAATACCTCATGATCAAAACCGCAGCCGCTGCCGGATGGCTTGATGAAAAGGCCATCGTCATCGAATCCCTAACGGGCATCAAGCGCGCCGGTGCGGACCTCATCCTCACTTATTTTGCGAAAGACGCCGCCCGCTGGCTCAGCAGTGCGAGTTGACGCTCCTCCAGGTTAGCCCATCACCGCCTCCTCCTCAAGAGCGCCAGCACGCCCAGCCCGGCCAGCAATACGCTGGCCGGTTCCGGGATTGTCACCAGCACCAGATCGGAGTTTCCAAGCGTGGTTCCTTGCCAGTTTCCGCCCATCGTCGGCAGTTTCCGCCTCTCCGGGTCGAATCCGGTTGCCCGAGGGTCCAGGTCCCACGACCCTTGGAACCAATTCGCCGCGTCCGTGCCATTTCCACCTGCAAACGAATTCACCAGACTCAAAGTCCCGCCACTGCCCGAACTATTCGTGGTGTAAGGTGATTGAACTGGGAGTGTTACCTGTAGCATCACCAAATCAGTCCCGGGTCCAAAAACCGATCGAGCCTGTGTGCCCCCCAACGGTGCTTCTACTTCCGTGTCTTCCTCAGCCGCGACGTCGCTTGTGCCCTCTCCGCATCCCGTCCACCGTGTGCCTTCCGCATTTTTTCCTCTCCATCGGGCCGGAAATCCAGCGACGCGTGACATTTCTTTCGCCGTATTTTCCCCAATCCCGCCTTGCCACATCGTCCAAAACCGTGCATAGCGCCGCCCCGTCCGAATTCCGCCGCCCCATCACACCGCCTCCGCCATGTCTCTCAAGATCCGTAACCTCGCCATCATCGCCCACGTTGAC
>SYAP01000141.1 GCA_005787565.1 Verrucomicrobiaceae bacterium
CTCACCTCCAACAGCCGTCCCCCCGGCATCAAAATCGTCGCACTCACCCCCATAACCTCCAGCGCCGCCGAGTCCGGATCCTCCTCATCCACCTGCAAACGCAACCGCGCATCCTCCAACTCCACCTTCGAAATCCGCAACTGCCCCCTCGCCAACATCGTCTTATCCAACTGCACAACCACCCGCTCCAAACGCGACACCTCACGCGGCGGCTCCTCATTCGAGAACACCCTCACCTCCTCCGCCACCACCCCGCGCCACGGAACATAACTCAACGACCCGATCTTCACATTCGCCCCCTGCTTCGCCAACTGCTGCTCGATCGCCCCACGCCACGCCTCCGGCATCCCCGTATGATTCGCCCACCACAACCCGATCACCCCACTCACCACCGCACCCACCACCACCAGCAAAAATGCCGTGCGAAGGTTCCGAAATAATTTCAATCGCCTCATGGGTGCCTTGCGCAAACCCTACCCTGCCCCCACCCCGCTGGCAATCCACCAGATCAAAACCCCAAAACCCCCTTCCCCTCTCCCAATCTCCCACCCTCACCCAATAATCCCCGACTCCCGAAACGAATAATAAGGCGCCCTTCCCGGCGACGGCTTCCCGATGATCACATGATCCAGAAATTTCACCTGCATCAAATTCGCCGCATCCACAATCCTCCGCGTCACAATCTCATCCGCCCGGCTCGGACTCGGATCCCCCGACGGATGATTGTGGATCATCACAAACCCGAACGCATTCCGCGTGATAATCGGCCTCATGATCTCCCTCGGATGCGCCGTCGCCTCACTCACCGTCCCCAACGAAATCAACTCCGTCCCCTGGTGCCGCAACCTCGAATCCACCAACAAAACCATCACCTGTTCCTGCGCCAAATATGCCAACTGCGGCGCGAACGCCTCATAAATCCGCTCCGGCGTATCCAACGCCAACTCCCGGATCTGCTCCCGTGCCACCCGCGCTCCCAACTCAAACGCCGCCGCCAACACCGTCGCCTTCGCCGTCCCCAACCCTTTCACCTTCTTCAACTCCGCAATCGTCGCCGCACCCAACCCACCCATCGACCCGAAATGCCGGATCAAATCCCGCCCCACCTCGATCGCACTCTTCCCCTTAATCCCCGTCCTCAAAAACAACGCCATCAACTCCGCATTATCCAACGCCCCCGGCCCCAGCCGCTCCAACTTCTCCCGCGGCCGATCCCCATCCGCCATATCCTGAATGCGCTGACTCATATCCCCGATCTAACCACCAACCCGCCCCACGAAAAGCACATTCCTCGCCCCCTCTCCAACCTACCCGTGCCTGCATCCCTTGTTCCCTTCTCCCAGTCCATCCCCAATAACTTCAGGATTCTGCACAATGCGGATCGGAGGTCTCACGTCCAGGCAACCAACCTCCAACTGATCCACATCATCAAACCGGGAAAAAATTGGTGGGAGACCGGTGGCCAGCGGAAATAGGCCAAACCATCCCGTTCATCGTCCGATCACACTCTTCCGCGGCACCTCGATGCAGTCGCCAGGCTTTGCAGTTTCCTCCAGCAGAACCCTTTCATCTGTTAGATTCAGCTCGATCCATTTCCCATCCCTGTACACCCTCACCCTGCCCATCGCAGCCGCAGGCATCGGACCACCCGCCAAAGCAATCCATTCAATGACCCGGATCGGCTCCCGCCATTCAAATTCCCCCGGCCGACTCACTTGACCGCAAACCCGCACCACGGGCGCATCGTTTTCCTCATCCCGCGCAAGCAGCGGATCAGAGATGAAAAGGAGCAACCCAGCGAGCACGATGCCCCCAAAAATCTTCGTCTCCCTGAAAGCCGCGCCGAGATCCCGTGAAGATGAATGTCTCGAAATCTCCATAACTGGCCTCCTATCAGGCAAGCATGGGCCGCACAAGGAGTTTCAGCTGTTGTCCCTACCGTCTCACTCGCTTCCCTGCGGAAAAGGAACACATCCGAGCCGGACGTTGACCGGTGCGGGGTTGGAGTCTAGGGTGCGCGCACGATGATGATTGAAGCGTTCGCAAACCGATTTGTGTGTGATTTGCAGGCCTATGAGCCCGGGAAGCCGATCGATGAAACCGCCCGCGAACTCGGGCTGGATCCGGGAATGATCGTCAAGGTGGCCTCGAATGAAAATCCGCTGGGTCCATCCCCAAAAGCGAAGGCAGCAATGCGTTTGGCGCTTGAGGATTCCCACATCTACCCGGATGGCGGCGGATACCGCCTGCGGTCGACCATCGCGGAGGAGCTGAACGTGGATTTCCAGAATGTGGTGCTTGGAAATGGTTCGAATGAGATCATCGAGCTTCTCTGCCACACATTCTTGAACAAGGACGCTGAGCTGATCGCTGCGGAACATGCCTTCGTGGTCTACAAACTCATGGCCACGCTTTTCGGGGCAAAATACGTAGAAGTCCCGGATCCAGGTTTCGTCCACGACTTGGATGCAATGGCGGATGCGATCACGGAGCGAACACGGCTGGTTTTCATCGCAAACCCAAACAACCCCACCGGCACGATGGTCGGACAGGAGGCGATCGACCGATTCATGGATCGCGTTCCGGAACACGTGGTGGTGGCATTCGATGAGGCCTATTTCGAGTTTCTTGAAGTGCCGCTGGATACCCTGAAATTCGTTCGCGAAGGCCGCAATGTGTGCGTACTGAGGACCTGCTCGAAAATCCACGGATTGGCGGCGCTCCGGGTCGGCTACGGCTTGGCATCGAAACCGGTCGCAGCGCTGTTGCAGAAAGCCCGGCAGCCTTTCAATGTGAACGCAATCGCCCAAGCAGGCGCTCTCGCCGCCCTCGCGGATGCGGAACACATCGAGCGGACACGGCAAGTGAACCGGGATGGATTGGCCTTCTACGAAGCCGCTTTCCGCCAGCGCGGATTGGAGTTTGTGCCCAGCGTGGCGAATTTCCTGCTGGTCAAAGTCGGCGATGGCGACCGGGTTTTCGCGGAAATGCTCAAGCAAGGCGTGATCGTTCGCGCCATGCGGGGATACAAACTGCCGGACTGGGTGCGAATCTCAATCGGAACCGACGCGCAAAACAAACGCTGCCTCGAAGTGCTCGATTCCGTCTTGTCGCCCGTCCCAGTGTGAAGTTTCCGGGAGCGGGTTTGACACGACGCTTTGGAGATCCTAAATAAGTGCCGCAAGATCATGTCGGACCCCGCCATCGCAAACAACCAGAGGGAGTTCCGCTGCAACCATTGCAGCGGAAAGATTCTGATTCCGCGCAATCTGCCCGCAACCACGGGTCCGTGCCCTCACTGCGGCGGCGTGATCACTTCTCCAGCACCCGAAGCGGAGGCTGCGCTCGCTCCGATGCAGGTAACCGTACCGGTACACGTGCAAGCAACACCCGCCGCAGCACCCCAAGCACCTGCGGCCGCCCAAGCCCCAACAGTCGCCCAAGCCCCGCTTCCCGCCCAAACACCGGCGGTCACCCAGGCTCCGGCGGCGGTTCCCCAGAAGGCCGTCATTCCCCCACCCCGCCAATCCCCCCCCCCGGCTGCTGCACAAGGACCTGCACCGACTCCTCTAACGGAAATTCAAACCGCGGAAGCTCCGCCAAAGGTGATCAAGCCGAAAGAAAAATCGCGCAAAGGACTGATCGCCGCGATGCTGGTATTCTTGGCTCTCATTCTCGCCGCAGGCGCAGTACTGTTTTTCGTGATGCAGGAAATGGGCCGCAACATCGAACCACCCTCTGCAACCGTGGCCGTCGACCCCAAGGTGACCGAAAGCCAATATCTCCGCATCGGCTGGCAAAAAGAGGCGTATGATTTGCGCAGAGACTTCATGGAAGCGGATAGCGCCCAGGGAAAACTCCCCTACGTGATCCCCACCGATGGCCTTGAGGATCACATCGATCTCTTCTATGGCGGCGTCGAAATCAATGACTCTGACACTCCTGCCGAAGCATTCTCAGTTTACGAACTGTCCATGGAAGATCGGAAACGCGGGATGTTCATGATGATTTACGATCAGCCGCCGCAGTTCAACATGCGCGAGTTTTTCCGCCCGCTGGCTTCGCTTGAAGTCCAGTATGGCCTGGACGAAGCGGATGTCTTGTTAGACACCATGGCGCGCGTCGGCAACTTCGCCATGGAACCGGTCCGTGCCCACGCGTTTTTCAAACGGACCAAAGACGGACTGAAACTCGATTGGGAAATCTTCGCACAAACAAAATACCGCACCCTCCGAAGCTTCGTCGAACTGCCGGAACTCGATCAAAAAGGCGTCTTCCGCGTCTTCATCGTCGAGGACGTTCCCGACAAGGGCCGCGCTGTCGCAGGAACCCGCACCTACCGTGTGGCGGATCCCGCAAACACAACCGACTCCGCGCGGGTCAACGTAAAGGTGGACTCGGAAATCGGTCGCGCCCTTTCCATCATCAACTGGCGCGGAACCAAAGAAACCAAACCCATCACGCGCACGGCCACGGTCGAACTCCGCTGGGGCGGCGATGAAGCCCCGGAACTGGAAATCACCCGCTTCATCTGCTGGGAATTCCTCGGACTCGGCGGACAAGCGGCACCCGCCACCGCTTCTTCCAACTGATTCCCCACCGCGATGCATCCCACCCAGGAAGCGCGGACCACCATCGCCGCGATCGCCAGCCCGATGGGCACCGGTGCCATTTCCCTGATCCGCCTTTCAGGGCCCGACTCCATTCCCATCGCCGATCGCGTCACACGCGGCAAGGCATCCGCACAATTGCCGGGAACGCTGCGCCATTGCAAAGTATACAACCTCGACGGTCACGCGGTCGATGACGGGCTGCTTTCGGTGTTTCGCGCACCTCGGAGCTTCACCGGAGAGGACGGCATCGAGTTCACCGGACACGGGGGAATGTTGGTCACGAAGTCGGTCTTGGACGCGTTTCTATCAGCCGGAGCCGTATCCGCCGGCCCGGGCGAATTCACCCAACGGGCCTTCCTCAGTGGCAAACTCGACCTGACCCAGGCCGAAGGAGTCATGGATCTCATTTCCGCGCAAACCCAACTCGCCTTGCGCGCGGCAAGAAGCCAACTGGAAGGCCACCTCGGTCGCCGAACAACCGAAGCGCGCGATCAATTGCTGGAATCCCTCGCCCATCTCGAAGCATGGATCGACTTCCCCGAAGAGGACATCGACCCCCAAACCGGCGCGCTTCTCCGCTCCCACGTGGCCGCGGTTCTCTCCACCGTGAACTCGCTGCTGGCAACCGCCGACCAAGGCCGGGTCCTTCGGGAAGGCGTGCGCACGGTGATCTTCGGCGAACCGAATGTCGGAAAATCCAGTCTGCTGAATCGGCTGTTGGGATTCGAGCGGGCGATTGTCAGCGACGTCGCAGGCACCACTCGGGACACCATCGAGGAAACGATCAACCTCCACGGACTCCCTCTGCGCCTCGTGGACACCGCCGGCGTGCGCGAAGCCGGTGACCGCATCGAAGCGGAAGGAATCCAACGAACTGTTAGGCAAATCGAACACGCCGACCTCTTGCTCGAAGTTGCCGATGCCAGCCAGCCCCGCCCACCTGCCGCAGTCCTGCCAGCAACCCGCGCACATCGCATCCTCATTCTCAACAAAACAGACCTCGGTGAACATCCATCCTGGTCAACAGCGGAAGCCGTTCGGTTTTCCTGCCTCGCGGGCGATGGCTTCGAATCGCTTTCCGAGGCGATCCGCACCGCCCTTCAATTCAACGAAATGGATTGGGGTGAACAAGCGGTCGCCATCAATTCACGCCACCAGGCCAGCCTTCAAAATGCACGGACTCACCTGACAGCGGCGCTGGAACTCCTCGAAGACTCTCTCGCCGATCCGGAATTGGCCGCCATCGATCTTCGCGAAGCGCTTGATGCCCTTGGCGAAATCCCCGGTCGCGTGGATACGGAGGATTTGTTAGACGTCATTTTCAGCCGTTTCTGCATCGGCAAATGATCCCATCACACCGCGATTCGCCCCTCACTTGAAGTCGCGGCTTTCAATCCACTCATACCACTCCTTTTCCAAAGCGACATCGTCTGCATAACCGTAGCATTCAAGCAAAACACCCTTATCGATGGCATCTCCGTCCGCGGACTTTGCGACCAACTCACGGTACTTCACCCGCGCTCCCTCATCCCGAACAAGAAAACTCGTCAGCGCGAAAATGTATCCGGACTGCTGTGGTGTAAGCGAAAGGATCTCCGCCGAGCAAACCTGCGCGAGACTCACACGCTCATCCTTCTTGCACATCTTCTTGATCACCTTCGCCCAAGACTCATCCGGTCCAAGCGCCTCACCTCGTTTGATCTCGGCATTCTGCTCGTTGTAGTAAGCCTCGAAATCAAGATAATGCACACGGCAAAGGCTGAACAACTGGTGTTCGACATAGTATCCGAATCCGGCGCTCATCCAGAATGGCAAATTCTTCCCGCGCGCCTGCCCTTCCATCAGCGTCGCACCGGTTGAATGCGCAAAAATCGCCGTCATATCCCGATCCCCTCCCGCCGTTTCCTCAACCTCGCCCTTGCAAAGCACCACATACCGATGCTGCGGATCCGCATAATTCGCAGTCTGCTTGGTCACCTTCACCGTGTTGGCATCCCAGCGGTTTCGCTCCGCATCGACCTGCACGCACTCTTCAAAGTCACCGCCATTCCCCAGAAGATAAATGGTGAAACGGAACGGCGCATCGTCCGAAGCCTCCGCACCGCCCGGAGTTCGGAACTCGTTTTTCTCGAAATCCTGCTTCATACCCGGCAGCACCGCCACACAGACTTCCCACACCTTCTCCGCATAACGGGAAGCGGGATCGTTGTTGGATGATGCCACTCGAAGCGTGAAATGATCCGATTTCCGCTCCTTCCAAGCGATATCCGGAAAGTGGTCATGCTGGGCGTGGATCAACGGCACCGCGAGAAACGAAACGCAGACGAGTTCTTTTAACATGCTCGCACCCTAGATTTTTGCATCCTCAGGGCAAGCATTCCCTCGAAAATCCGCTTACCCCCGGCCCTATCGCTCATCAACCTCGCGGATGTAACGGTATCGCCACGGCGAATATCCTTGGCTTCGCAAACGCTGCACGCTTAGCCCGGATGCGCTCACCTTCCACACCGGATACGGCCCCGCCTCGTATGCCACCAAATGCGAACGCATCGGATCCGCCCACTCTTTGAACAAAACCACATGCCCATGGTTGAGTAGAATGTCCCCGGGCTTCAACTCATCCCAACTGTCAAGCGGATCGCAAATCTGCGGCAACTGCTTCGTCGAATACGGGCGGGGCAAATTCCAACAACGGGACACGAACCCCGAGCAATCAATCCCGCACGACTCCTTGCTCACACCCGAATCCCCGCTCCGGCGCTTCTCCGGACTGGCGATATCACCCGCCTTTTTACCCTCCTTAATCGACTCCAGAAAACTCTCGGGCGTGTCAAAACCTCCCCACTGATACGGCATGCTCTTCGCCGCCACCCCCGGCTTCCACCAACCCCGCGGATAACCATGCGCGGAAAGGGACCGATCCGGTGTATGCACCACAATCCCATCACCGTCCGGACCATGCCGGACATGCCTCTCCTCCGGCATCCAAACCACCTGAGTGTAACGGTAAGCCGTATCAATCGCCTCGTCCCGCGTCACTGTGGTCGAACAAGAATTCAGTAAAACCGACGCGCAAATGCCAATCAGGGCGGGAAACCATTTCATCACCGCAGGAAATACCCTGCTGATCGATTGCGGGTCGATCCAAAATTACCTGCCAACCAAAACCAACCGCCAATTCCCACGCTTGCCGACACACCACCGATCGCGCATGCTCCCCCCACCCGATGCAAGGCACCCTGACCTTCGACCACGTGACCAAACGCTTTGGCTCGTTCACCGCCGTGGACGATGTTTCCCTCGAAATCACCCACGGGATGACCTTCTCCCTGTTAGGCCCGTCCGGCTGCGGAAAAACCACACTCCTCCGCATGGCCGCCGGATTCGAGAAACCCGACTCCGGCCGCATTTTGTTAGACGGAAGGGACATCACCAACCTCCCGCCCGAAAAACGCCCCGTAAACACGGTATTCCAAAACTACGCCCTTTTCCCCCATCTAACCGTCCGCGAGAACATCGCCTTCGGCCTCCGCATCGCCAAACGCCCCGAAGCCGAAATCCAACAGGAGGTCGACCGCATGCTCGAACTGGTGGACCTCGCCACTCACGCGGACATGATGCCGGTCAAACTCTCCGGCGGACAAAAACAACGGGTCGGCATCGCACGCGCTCTCGCAAACAAACCCCGCGTCCTCCTCCTCGATGAACCCCTCGCGGCACTCGACCTGAAATTGCGCCAGCGCCTCATCGTCGAACTCGACGCGATCCACGACGAAGTCGGAATCACCTTCGTCTACGTCACCCACGACCAAGGCGAAGCCATGTCGATTTCCGACCGCATCGCCGTCATGAACAAAGGCAAGATCGAACAGATCGGCGCGCCTGCGGAAATCTATGAAACCCCTCGCAGCTCGTTCGTCGCGGCCTTCATCGGCGACACCAATTTCATCGAAGGACGCGTGACCGAAACCCTCGACACACGCTTCTCCCGCGCGGAAATCCCCGGCCTTGGCAAGGTCATGATCGACAACGACAAACCCGTGCGCCCCGGCGACCGCATCCACCTCTCACTCCGTCCGGAAAAACTCGTGGTCACCCGGGAAAAACCAACCGTTGGCGATCGGGTGAATGCGATCCCCGGAACCATCGAGGACGTCATCTATTTCGGCTCCCACACCCGCTACTGGGTCCGCTGCGGCGACTATCGCATCTGCGCGGAACAACAACACCGCACCTTCCTGTTGGATGAACTCCCTCCCAAATGGGGAGATGCCGTCTGGCTTCATTGGCACGCGAATGACGGCTTCCTCCTCGAACAATACCGCGAGGAAGACGAAGCGTTTCTGACCCTACCGGACGAATGAGTCCCCGTGATCAAGCTGGCCACCACCAATCAAAACTGATAGAACCGCACCACCTCATGGAACTCACCCATCGCAACCTCCACCAACGCACCGAGTTGTTCCTCGGAACAGTGGCGCTGCTCCTGCTCATCGGCGGCTGCGTGCTCGTGTTGAGGCCGTTCCTTTCCTCGCTGATCTGGGCCATCATTCTCGCCTATTCACTCTTCCCTCTTCAACGGCGCTTCACAGGCTGGCTGCGCGGTTCCCGCACGCTCGCCGCATGCCTCGTCACCCTCACCATCACCATCATCCTCGCCGGACCGATCGTTCTCATCGGTTTCACACTGGCGAAGGATGCCCGCGCACTCGGCATCGCCACCCGAGAATGGGTCCTGTCCACTCCGGAAACACCACCCACCTGGATCCGCGAAATGCCCGTGATCGGCGAGGAGGTCTCAGGATACTGGGTGGAACTCGCGGAAAGCAGAAAACGCTGGCTCGACGATCTCGAGCGCGCATCAAAAATCGACGCACCAAGAGCAGTCATCGTCCCCGAAGAGGAAGCTAAAGCCCCTCCTCCACCCACACCGACTCCACCCACACTGGACACTCCCGTGGTCGAAACTCAGGCAGCGGAAGAGGATCCGGAAAAACCGGAGTCCCCCGAGCTCGTCTTGCTGTTGGGCCGCCTCCTCGGCTGGGCCCGCACCGCCCTGATTTCGCTCGGTCTCGCCATCGGCCAAGGTGTCACCCAAGTGGTCGTCAGCGCTTTCCTGACGTTCTTCCTCCTGCGGGATGCCCCGGTCCTGTCCGAACGGCTCGGAGTGGTGATCGATCGCCTCGCTGGCGGTCGCGGCCCCCACCTCCTCAAAGTCGCCGGAGACACCGTCCGCGGAGTGGTCTACGGAATGTTGGGCACCGCTCTCGTCCAGGCTCTCGTCGCCGGAATCGGCTTCTACATCGCAGGTGTTCCCGGCGCGGTTCTGTTAGGCGTGCTCACCTTCTTCTTCGCCGTCATCCCTTTCGGCCCGCCCATCATCTGGATCCCCGCGGCACTCTGGCTGTTCAGCAACGGCTCACCCGGCTGGGGAATCTTCATGCTGATCTGGGGCGGCCTCGGAATCAGTGGCGTCGACAACGTCCTGCGCCCCTACCTCATCAGCCAAGGCAGCAAAATGCCGTTCGCCCTCATCTTCTGCGGCGTCATCGGCGGAGCACTCGCCTTCGGATTGGTCGGCGTTTTCCTCGGCCCCACCCTTCTCGCCGTCGGGTTCCGCTTGATCGAGGAATGGTCGGCCGGCAGACCAACTTCCGTGAACTCGTCAGAGGCCGGAAACGAGTCATTGCAGATCTAACAAAATGTCGGTCGCTCCATCAGCACTCGGTGAGATTCTATCCGTCTTCGATCGGAACTTCCGCGACCGCGGCGAAATCGGAGCCTCGGTTTCCGTCTGGTGGCAAGGCGTCGAACTTCTCTCACACAGCCACGGATGGCGCGAACGGGAGAAAACCACCCCATGGGACTACCAAACCTGCGTGCCCGTCTATTCCGCCACCAAAGGCCCCGCGTCCGCCACCTTGCTCTCCGCCCTAAACCAACACGGCCTGTCCCCGGAAACCCCGGTGCGCGAAGTTTGGCCACGCTTTCCCCTGCCAAACTCCACCTTCGCCCACCTCCTCTCACACCAGTGTGGACTCGCCGCATTGGACCAACGCGCGAGTGTCTGGGACCACCACGAATGCGTCGCCGCCATCGAAGCCCAATCCCCGGCATGGCAACCCGGCGATGGCCACGGCTATCACCCCCGCACCTTCGGAACACTCCTCGAAGAACCCGTCCGCCGCCTCACCGGAACCACCCTCGGCCAACACTGGCGCCAATCGATCGCCGATCCCCTCAACCTCGATTTCTGGATCGGCCTCCCTCTCTCAGAGTCCTCACGCGTCGCCAAACTCTACCCCGGCAAAGCCGACAAATCCGACCTGACAGACGGATTCTACCGCGAATTCAACACCGAAGGCAGCCTCACCCGCCGCGCCTTCACCTCACCCCGCGGCCTCCATGCCGTTCAGGAAATGAACGACCCGAAAGCATGGTCCGCCGGCTTCCCCGCCATGGGCGGTGTCGGCACCGCAAGCGCCCTCGCGAAATTCTATCAGGCCGCGATCGGAGCCATCCCGTCCCCCATCCCGGAACCGGTAATCCACGCACTCGCCACACTCCAATCATCCGGCCACGACCGCGTCCTCCTGATAAACACCGCCTTCACCTGCGGCTGCCAAAAAGACCCGTTGGAAGCGAACGGCTCCAAATCCCAACAACTCTACGGCCCCTCCACCTCCGCCTTCGGCCACCCCGGTGCCGGCGGAAGCCATGCCTTTGGCGACCCGGAAAACGGCATCTCCTTCGCCTATATCATGAACCAGATGGAAATGGCCGTCATGCCCGGCATCAAGTGCCGAGAAATGATCCAGGCTCTCTACTCCCATCACTGACCGCCTCCATCAACGGCCCGATCCAGGCGAGAAACTCCTGATTCCCATCCGTCCCCGTGATCGATGAAGGAATCACCCCCTTCCACTCACGCCCACAATGATCCACCGCAAAACGCCGGATCTTGTCACACGCCTGCTGATGCAACGAGGCATCTCTAACAATACCCCCCTTCCCGATATCCTCCCTCTCCAACTCGAACTGCGGTTTGATCAGGCAAACCACACTCCCATCAGCATCCAAACATCCGAAAACCGCAGGCAATACCTTTGTTAGGGAGATGAAGGACAGATCCATCACCGCCAGCCGAACCGTCTCCCCAAGATCACCAGTCGTCAGTTGCCGTGCATTGAACTGCTCCTTCGAAATCACCCGCGGATCATTCCGCAACTTCCACACCAGTTGATTCGTCCCCACATCAATCGCATGAACTCGCACCGCACCCCGCTGCAATAAACAATCCGTAAACCCACCCGTCGAAGCCCCAACGTCCAGACAAACCCACCCCGCAGGATCAATCCCGAACGCCTCCAGCGCCCCCTCCAGCTTCAACCCACCGCGCCCCACGAATTTCGGCTTCTCCCGCAACTCCAACGGCAGATCCACCGCCACCTTCACCCCCGGCTTGTCCATCACCCGATCCCCGCTCCGCACCTCTCCCGCGAGGATCAAACGCTTCGCCTGCTCGCGGCTGTCACACAAGCCGCGCAACACCAACAGCGCATCAATCCGTTCCTTCGTCATTCGGTCTCCGCACGGTTGATCGCATCAATCAACTGCCGCAGGCGACCAAAATCGCGCCGCTGATGCCGGAAAACCAAACGCCCCAACATCCCCATCTCCGGCTCATCCCCCTCCTCCTCCAGCGCCCCCCGCTGCACCATCCGCCCCGCCTTCACCAAATCCCAGAACTCCCCGTTCAACCGCGCCACCGCACCCTCCGCCAACCGCGTCGCAAGCCGCAGCACCAGCTTGTCCCCCACATACCGGGACGAGTGACAC
>SYAP01000001.1 GCA_005787565.1 Verrucomicrobiaceae bacterium
CTTCGACGATGGGGACGGCGCGGGGGAGGACGCAGGCGTCGTGGCGGCCTTTGCCGGAGAGTTGTGTGTTTTCTCCGGAGGAGGTGACGGTTTCCTGGGAGGTCATGATGGTGGCGGTGGGTTTGAAGGCGACGCGGAAGAAGATGTGTTCGCCGTTTGAGAAGCCGCCCTAGATGCTGCCGGAGCGGTTGGTGGTGGTGCGGATTTTGCCATTTTCCATGCGGAAGGGGTCGTTGTGGTCTCGGCCGGTGAGGAGGGTGCCGGAGAAGCCTGAGCCGATTTCGAAGCCTTTGGTGGCGGGGAGGGAGAGCATGGCTTTGGCGAGGTCTGCTTCGAGTTTGTCGAAGATGGGTTCGCCGAGGCCGGGGGGCAGTGGCGAAGACGTTTTTTCTGACGGCGTTGTTGGTGATTTCGGCGATGGTGACGTGGCAGAAGATGGGGAGTGAGTCGCCGCCGGCGTGGATCGGTGGGGCGCTGAAGTTCGGCTGGATCGTGCCATGCGGGATCGCGTTGGTGATCGGGTTCAAGCCGTTGTTGGCGGGGATGTTGTCGCCGGTGTATGCGGTGACGAAGGGGTGATCGTGGGGATTGTTTCGTATGTGTTCGAGTCGCAGTTCGAGGGGATTGTGCTGAGTTCGGTGATGCTGACGTGTGGGGTTTTGTGTGCGTTGTTGTTTGCGTACGCGACGCGGATCATCCGGCCATCGGAGAATTTCAAGTTGGGGATTTTTGCGGCGACGGGTGGGATTTTCCTGTTTTATCTGGTTTCGTGGGGGTTGTCGTTTTTCGGGGTGAATGTGCCGCTGATCCATGGGAATGGCGGGTTTGCGATCGGGTTTTCGGTGTTTGTGGTGATCATCGCGGCGCTGAATCTGGTGTTGGATTTTGATTTCATCGAGAATGGCGCGGCGGCGGGGGCACCGAAGCATATGGAGTGGTATGGGGCGTTCGGGTTGCTGGTGACGCTGGTGTGGCTGTATATCGAGATTTTGCGGTTGTTGGCGAAGTTGCGGTCGAGGGATTGAGGTTGGGGAGGGGTGGTCCATGCCGCTTGACCGAAGGTTGGGATGTGCGGTAGGAGTGAATTTATGAATGGGAAAGGTCTTGCGGTGGTTTTCAGGATTCTCGCGCTTTTGACGGCGGTGGTTTTGGGTGGGGTTTATGTGTGGACGCGACAGAAGCAGGCAGCGCCACCGCCGGTGGTGGATCCGCGTACGGAGGTTGTGCCGGAGAGTGAGGCGACGGTTTCTGATCTGAAGACGACAATGCCGGGTACGAAATCGGCGATTTTGTTGCCACTTCATGAAGCTGGAGAAGGGGAGTCGCAAAAGGGGAATGGGGAGCAGAGGATTGTGTTACCGGGGTCGAAGAGCATCGATTCCATTCTTCGGCCGGAGGACGTTGTTCCGGCGGAAGGAAATGAAGAGGAAGACCGGACGGAGCCATGAATTTGCCTGCGATCGTTCTGAGCACGGGTGGCAGTTTTTTGCTTTTGTGCCTGATTTTCCATCCGTTGGAGCGGGCGTTTCCGGCGAAGCGGGGGCAGCGGTTTTTCCGGCCTGAGTGGTGGACGGATCTTTGTTTTTTCCTGGGGCAGTATCTGTTGTGGGGAGGGTTGGTGTTGTGGTTGCTGAATCATCTGGCGAGTGCCGTGGATGCCGGGGTGTTTTCGGGTTTCCGGGCGGCGGTAGCGAATCAGCCGTGGTGGTTGCAGGTTGTGGAGGTGATTTTGCTGAGTGATTTTCTGGTGTATTGGGGGCACCGTTTGCAGCATCGGATTCCGTTTTTATGGCGGTTTCACTCGATCCACCATAGTGCGGAGCATTTGGATTGGCTGGCGGCGCACCGGGAGCATCCGCTGGATACGGTGTATACGATGAGCCTGATCAATGTGCCGGCGTTTGTGTTGGGATTTCCGTTAGAGACGCTAACGGGGTTGATCGCTTTCCGGGGGATTTGGGCGATTTACATCCACTCGAATGTGCGGCTGAATATCGGGCCGTTGAAGTGGTTCATCGGCGCGCCGGAGTTGCATCACTGGCATCATGATCGTGCGCGGGATGCTGGGAACTATGCGAACATTTCGCCGCTGATGGATTTGGCGTTCGGGACTTACCGTTGTCCGGATCACGAGCCTCCGGCGTTCGGGGTGCGGGAGGAGATTCCGCGGAGTTATGTGGGGCAGATGTTGTATCCGTTCCGGCGGAGGAGGCGTTTGTGATGGGGAAGATGCGGGGCAAGATGCCCCTAGAGACGGACTGGAGCGAGACGCTCCAGCCACTTTTTGGGGGTCAGGCGAGGAGGTCTTTGACGATTTTGGCGGGTTCGACGCCGGTGAGGCGTTGGTCGAGGCCTTGGAATTTGAAGGTGAGGCGTTCGTGGTTGACGCCTAAGAGGTGGAGGATGGTGGCGTTGAGGTCGCGGATGTGCATGGGGTCTTTGACGATGTTGTAGGAGAAGTCGTCGGTTTCGCCGTAGACGGTGCCGCGTTTGACGCCGCCGCCGGCCATCCACATGGAGAAGCAGCGTGGGTGGTGGTCGCGGCCGTAGTTGGTTTGGGAGAGGCCGCCTTGTGAGTAGACGGTGCGGCCGACTTCGCCGCCCCAGACGACGAGGGTGTCATCGAGGAGGCCGCGTTGTTTGAGGTCGGCGATGAGGGCGGCGGTGGGGCGGTCGACGTCTTCGCAGAGGATTTTCATGCGGTTGGGGAGGTCGCCATGGGTGTCCCAGCCGCGGTGGAAGATTTGGGTGAAGCGGACGCCTCGTTCGGCGAGGCGGCGTGCCATGAGGCAGTTGTAGGCGTAGGTTCCGGGTTCTTTGGCTTTGGGGCCGTACATTTCCCAGATGGATTCGGGTTCGTCGGAGAGGTTGGTGAGATCGGGGACGGAGGTTTGCATGCGGAAGGCCATTTCGTATTGGGCGATGCGTGCGTTGGTTTCCGGGTCGCCGATGCGTTCGTGGAGTTGGCGGTTGAGGTCGGAGACGCCGTCGATCATGGCGCGGCGGATTTCGGAGGGGACGCCTTTGGGGTTTGAGAGGTGGATGACGGGGTCTCCGCCGGAGCGGAGGGCGACGCCGGCGTGTTCGGGGGAGAGGAATCCGGCGGACCAGAGGCGTGAGGAGAGGGCTTGGATGTTGGCGAAGAGCGGGAGTTTGGAGGTGAGGACGACGAAGGTGGGGAGGTCTTCGTTGACGGAGCCGAGGCCGTAGGAGAGCCATGATCCGATGGAGGGTTTTCCGGGGACCATGTTTCCGGAGTTGATGAGGAGGATGGCGGGTTCGTGGTTGATGGCGTCGGTGTGGAGGGAGCGGATGAGTGCGAGTTCGTCGGAGACCTTTGCGGTGTGTGGGAAGAGGTCTGAGATCCAGTGGCCGGCTTGGCCGTGTTGTTTGAAGTCGAAGATGGAGGGGGCGATGGGGAAGCGGGTTTGGGAGGCGGTCATGCCGGTGAGGACCTGGCCGCCGCGGACGGATTCGGGGAGGTCTTGGTCGAAGCGTGCTTTGAGTTGGGGTTTGTGGTCCCAGGTTTCGATTTGTGAGGGTGCGCCGGCCATGAAGAGGTAGATGGCGCGTTTGGCCTTTGGGGCGAAGTGGGGAAGCATGGCGGCTTCCGGTGCTGAGGCGAGGGCCGGGGTGGAGGATCGGGCGGCGAGAGATGCGAGGGAGGCCCAGGCGAGGGATTTTCCGGCGCGGGTGAGGAATTGGCGGCGTGAGGCGAGGGATGCCCATTCGGCTTTGAGAGAGTCCGGGATGGGTAGGTCGAGGACGGATGGGCCTTCGCCGGAGTGGTCTGAGCAGGGGTGGGGCATGGTGGAATGGAGATTAGGGATTGGAGATTGGAGATTAGGGAAAGATGGCGGGTGGGTTATTTGGTTAGGGTTTCGTCGAGGTTGAGGAGTTGGTTGGAGATGAGGGTCC
>SYAP01000142.1 GCA_005787565.1 Verrucomicrobiaceae bacterium
ATCGCGGATGTCCAGGGGAGGAGGGGGCTTGCGGGTTTTTTCCGTGAGAACCGGCCGCGTGCGGTGGGTGCGGGAGCGTGGTTGCCAGCGAGGCTCCAGGGCGGGCGGTGAGGGTATGTCAAGCGGAGGCTTGACCCGGTGCGCGCAACCCGCCAGTTTTCCGCCCCCGTCACGCCCCGATGGCCCGGCGGGATTCCACGAAAACACACTACTCCGCCATGGCCGCGAAGATCTATACCAACAAGGACGCGTCGCTCGCTCCGCTGAAAAAGAAAACCCTCGCCGTGATCGGCTTCGGCTCCCAGGGCCACGCCCACGCGCGGAACCTCAAGGACAGCGGCCTGAAGGTCGTGATCGGCCTTTACAAAAAATCCAAGTCGCGCGAAGTCGCCAAGAAGCTGGGCTTCGAGGTGATGGATACGGCTGATGCGGTGAAAGCCGCGGATGTGATTTTCGTGGCGGTGCCTGACACGAAGATCGCCGAGGTTTACAACAAGGACATCGCCGCGCATCTCACGAAGGGCAAGACGCTGTTGTTCTCGCACGGTTTCGCCGTTCATTTCAAAACGATCGAAGCGCCGAAAGACGTCGATGTGATCATGGTTGCGCCGAAGGGCCCGGGTCACACGGTTCGGAGCCAGTTTGTCGATGGCAAGGGCGTTCCCGGTTTGATCGCCGTTTACAGCAACGCTTCCGGCAAGGCCAAGGAAACGGCATTGGCATGGGCGCGTGGCGTCGGTTGCACGCGTGCCGGTGTGTTCGAAACGAATTTCCGCGAAGAGACCGTGACCGATCTTTTCGGTGAGCAGGTCGTGCTTTGCGGTGGTGCTTGCGCGCTGGTCAAAGCGGGCTTCGAGACGCTGGTGGAAGCCGGCTATCAGCCAGAGATGGCGTATTTCGAGTGCCTTCATGAATTGAAGCTGATCGTTGACCTGAGGAACGAGGCTGGCATCGCCGGCATGCGTTTCTCGATTTCGGAAACCGCCGAGTGGGGCGATGTGACTGTGGGTCCGAAAATCATCGACGCGTCGGTGAAGAAGCGGATGCAGAAGCAGCTCAAGGAGATCGAATCCGGCAAGTTTGCCAAGGAGTGGATCGCGGAAGCGACCACGGGCGGCTACAAGAAGTTCGACGCCATCCGCAAGGCCGAGGCTGCGCACCAGATCGAGAAGGTCGGTGAGAAGCTTCGTTCGACGATGAGCTGGATCAAGCAGAAGAAGCTCAAGAAGGGTGCGACCCAGGCGAGCTATGTTTCCTCCTCCAAGTGAGATAGGGAAAGCTTCCGATCATTCAAAAGCCCGGTTCCCGATTGGGGGCCGGGTTTTTCTTTTGTCAGGCGGGCAGGCTGAAGAGGACGAGGTGGCGGTCTACGGATTTGCCGGGTGCATCGGGCAGGGCGCGGGATGAAGCGTGGCGGACGTTGACTTTGACGATGGCACCGCGGGTTTTGAGGGCGGCCATCATGAGCTCGTGTTCGACATCGAAGTAGGAGGTGCAGGCGAGGAGTCCGCCGGGTTTGAGGGAGGAGAGGGCGTTTTCCAACAAGCGGTCCCAGGTTTTCGGGTCGTTCCAGTAGTTCTGGTGGCGGATGAAGACGAGGTCCATGGGCGGGAGTTCGCGCATGCGGTGGGTGGCGGAGGCGTCGCCAGTGAGGAAGGAGATCTCGCCATCGGGCAGGTGCCAGCGTTTTTGTGCTTCGGCGATGGTTTCGGGGCGGAGGTCGATTCCGAGGTAGAAGCCGATGGTTGCGGGGCGGAGGGCATCGGCGAGTGCGCCGGATTCGTCGGCGCGGCCGCAGGCGAGATTGAGGATTGAGAGTGGGCCGGAGGGGTGGAAATCGGCGGCTGTGAATGCGTCGCGCAGGAGTTTTGCCAGCCGGGTGACATCGGCATCGGTGCCGAAATGGCGAAAGGGGGTGCGCTGGATCACGGGGGCTGGATATTTGACGGCATGCCGACATTCAAGTTTGCCGGATAGGAATGCTGAAAATAGCATGGTGCGAAACCACAGCACTGATGCCCGAATCACCGACTTCCATCCATCCCATTCAACCGAAATTGCAACGGGAGGTTGCCGCGATCGGCGACCGGTTTGCGGTTCAGGGGGAGTTTGTTCTGGGTGAGGAAATCCAGAGCGGGCACATCAATTCGACTTATCGCGCGACCTACCGGCAGCCGGATGGAAGCCATCAGCGGTTCATTTTTCAGACGATCAACCGGAATGTTTTCAAGGATCCGCAGGCGGTGATGCGGAACGTGGAGATGGTGACGCGGCATATCAATTCGAAGGTGCTGCGGGTGAAGAAGGATCTTGGGGGGCAGACGTTGAACCTTTTTCCGGCGCGGGCCGGTGGATCGTGGGTGGAGGATGAGAACGGCGGGGTGTGGAGATGTTACAATCACATCGAGGGGTGCCTGACCTATGACGTGGTGGAGAACACGCGGCAGGCCTATCAGGCGTCGCGGGCGTTCGGGTCGTTTCAGGATCTGGTGAGTGATCTGGATGCGTCGCGGATTGTGGAGACGATTCCGGATTTTCATCACACGCGGAAGCGGTATGATCGGCTGATGCAGGCGGTGGCGGAGGATCGGTGCGGGCGGCTGGCGGAAGTTGAGGCGGAGGTGGAGTTCGTGCGGCGGCGCGAAGGGCTGGTCGATCGTTTGTTGGATTTATCGGCGGCGGGGGAGATACCGGTGCGGGTGACCCACAACGACACGAAGATCAACAATGTGATGATCGATGCCGAGACGGATGAGGCGGTTTGTGTGATCGACCTGGACACGGTGATGCCCGGGTTGGCGCTTTATGATTTCGGCGATCTGGTTCGTTCGGCGACGAGTCCGGCGGCGGAGGATGAGAGGGATCTTTCGCAGGTGCGGATGAGGATGCCGATTTTCGAGGCGCTGGTGGAGGGGTATCTGGATGCGGCGGGAAATTTCATCAACAATGCGGAGGCGGAAAATCTGCCGCTCGCGGGAAAGCTGATGACGTTGGAGGTGGGCATCCGCTTTCTAACAGATCATTTGGAGGGAGATGTGTATTTCAAGACCCATCGAGCGGGGCACAATCTGGACCGGTGCAGGACGCAGCTCAAGTTGGTGGAGGAGATCGAGAATTGTGAGAATGAAATGAACACGTTCATCCGCAAGGTGCGGCGCGGGAAACGCTGAACGTTGTGAAAGAAGCGGTGGACGGGAGGGTTAACGGTGACATGGATGAGGAAACGAAGCTGAAGCAGTCCGCGCCGAAGGAATGGGCGGCGGGTATGCCGGCGGTGACATCATCGCTATCGCACATCCTGCGGGAGGCGGGGCCGTTTCGCGGGACGCGCGGGTTGATGGAGATGAACCAGATGGGGGGATTCGATTGTCCGAGTTGCGCGTGGCCGGATCCGGATGGGCATCGGTCGGTTGCGGAGTTTTGTGAGAACGGGGCGAAGGCGCTTGCCTCGGAGGCGACGACGAAGCTGGCGGACGAGCGGTTTTTCGCGAAGCATGCGATTGAGGATTTGTTGGAGCGGTCCGATCTTTGGCATGACCGGCAGGGGCGGATCGCGCGGCCGATGATTCGTCGGGAAGGGGCGGGTCATTACGAGGCGATTTCTTGGGACGAGGCATTCCTGACGGTGGCGGAGCATCTGAAGGCGCTGGGTTCGCCGGATGAGGCCGTGTTTTATACTTCGGGGCGGGCTAGCAACGAGGCGGCGTTTCTCTATCAATTGTTTGTTAGGGCTTTCGGCACGAACAACCTGCCGGATTGCTCAAATCTTTGTCATGAGTCGAGTGGGGTTGCGATGAAGGAGGCGATCGGTGTGGGCAAGGGGACGGTGACGCTTGAGGATTTCGATGAGGCGGAGGTGATATTGTGTGTGGGGCAGAACCCGGGGACGAATCATCCGCGGATGTTGTCGTCGCTGGAGGCTGCGGCGTTGCGTGGGGCGGCGGTGGTTTCGGTTAATCCATTGCGTGAGGCGGGGCTTGCGGGTTTCGCGCATCCGCAGAAGCCGATGGGTCTGTTAGGGAAGGCGACGCCTCTGGCATCGCGGTTCATCCAGGTGCGGGTGAATGGTGATCAGGCGTTGTTCCGCGGGGTGGCGAAGGCGCTTTTGGAGTTGGAGAATGAACGGCCGGGGACGGTGCTGGACGAGGCGTTTCTCGGAGAGCATTCGGCGAACTACGAGGAATACCGTAATGCGGTGGCTGTCACCGGGTGGGATGAAATTGTCAGGCATGCCGGGGTTTCCGAAGGAGAGATCCGTTCTTTGGCGGAGTTGGTGTGTGGCGGGAAACGGCGGCTGATCACGTGTTGGGCGATGGGGTTGACGCAGCATCGCAATGCGGTGGCGACGATCCGTGAGATTGTGAATGTGCATCTTTTGTTAGGTGCGGTGGGGCGTGCTGGGGCGGGGCTTTGTCCGGTGCGCGGGCACAGCAATGTGCATGGGGACCGGACGGTTGGCATATCGCGGGAGATGCCGGAGTGGTTTTTGGCGGCGCTGGAGCGTGAGTGCGGCATCACCGCGCCGCGTCGGCCGGGGTATGACACGTTGGATGCGATTCATGCGATGCATGAGGGACGGGCGCGGGTGTTGATCGGGCTTGGTGGGAATTTCCTGCAGGCGTCGCCGGACACGGGTTTCACAGCGGCGGCTTTGGCGAAGTGCGATCTGACGTGTCATGTTTCGACGAAGCTGAATCGCAGCCATCTGGTGGCCGGGCGGACGGCGTTGATTTTGCCGTGTCTCGGGCGGAGCGAGCGGGATGGGGATGGGAGATTTGTCACGACGGAGAACTCGATGGGTGTGGTGCAGATGTCATGCGGTGTGCTTGCGCCGGCCTCGCCTCATCTTCTATCAGAAATTGAGATTGTCGCCCGGTTGGCGGAGGCGGTGTTGGGGGCGGAGGGTCCGGTGTTGTGGCGGTGGCTGGCGGAGGATTATGGGCGGATCCGGAGCCTGATCAGCCAGGTGGTGCCGGGGTTTGACGATTATTCGATGCGGGCATCGAAGCCGGGAGGATTCCATCTTCCTAACAGCGCGCGGGTGAGGGTTTGGAACACGAGGAACGGCAAGGGCAACTTCAGCGTGGGGGAGGTGGGTTCGTTTTCCGCAAGCGAAGGTCGCTTGGTGTTGCAGACGCTTCGCAGCCACGACCAGTTCAACACGACCATTTATGGGCCGGATGACCGATATCGCGGGATTTCCAATGCGCGGCGGATCATTCTGGTTTGTCCGGAGGATCTGATAGATAGGAAGATCCGTCCGGGGGATAAGGTGGACATCACGAGTTTCTGGAATGGCGAAGAGCGGCGGATCGAGCGGTTCACGGCGCTGCCTTATGAGATGCCGAAGGGATGTGCGGCGGCGTATTTTCCGGAGGCGAATGTGTTGGTCCCGATCGACAGCCGTGCCGATGGGAGTGGCACGCCGACGAGCAAGGCGATCGAGATCGAGATCAGGCGTAGCGATTGAAGGTTTGATCGCGGAGGAATCCGACGAGGGTCTGGCCGGAGCGTCGGGCGAAGTCGATGGCGAGCGAGCTTGGCGCGGAAATGGCGGCGACCAGAGGGATGCGTGCGGCGAGGGCTTTTTGCATGACTTCGAAGGACACGCGGCCGGAGACGAGGAGGAATCCTTTGGTTAGATCGATGTCGTCCAGCAGGGCGGTGCCGATGACTTTGTCGACGGCGTTGTGGCGACCGACGTCCTCTTTGCTCACTATCAGATTTCCGTCCGGAGAGAACCAGCCTGCGGCGTGGAGGCCGCCGGTGCGGTCGAAGGTTTTTTGGGCGGAGCGGAGTTTCTGCGGGGACTCCAGCAGAATGGTGTCGGCGATCATGGGTTGAGGAGTGATGGGTGTCAGGTTTTGAAACACGGCGTCGAGGGTTGCCTTGCCGCAGAGGCCGCAGGAGGAGCCGGTGTAGAGGTGGCGGGTGAGTTTGCCGATCTCGACTTCGACGCCATCGTTGAGAAATACGAGCACGCGGTTTTCGTCCGGGCGGGTTTCGATTTTTCGGAGCTGGTGCGGTGATGCGATGATGCCTTCGGTGACGAGGAATCCGGCGGCGAGGGCTTTGTCATCCCCAGGAGTGCGCATCAGCACGGCGACGGGATGGCCATCGAGCCGCAGTTCGAGCGCTTCTTCCACGGCGATGGAGTCGTCCGTTTCGAAACATCCATCCGGGTTGTGCCGGGTGACTCTCAGCGTGGTGCTTTGCATGGCCCGATGGCATAGCGGCGGGTGGGGTCAGCAGCCACACCAAAAGTTTGCACCTTCGGTGTATCCGGCGGCGGAAACGAGTATGGCGTCAGGCCAGGTGCTGGCGATGCGCTTGGGACTGACACCGAAGAATCCTTGAACCGTCGCGCCCGCCATGTGGAGCTGTTTGGCGAGAGTATTTCCGTGGGTTCGGCTCCTGCGAGGGCGACGCCTTGGGTGCTTGCTCGCAGGAGTCTTGCCAAGTAGTGCGCCTTCATCAGCCACACCGCTTCTGCCGTTGGGTCGCGCGCCAAGTGTTGGTGGCCAGATTCTTCAAGGTGGCGAGCAGCAAGGTGCGGAATCTTCCCTTTGCGGGTTCCGCGGAAGAAAGCAGCGTGCCGTCCATGAGCCGGGCAAAAAATCCTGCGCGAGGTCCTGCGCATCCTCGGTGCTGCTTCCACTCCGCCGGAGGTATGCATACAACGGATACCAATAGGCCCGGCAAAGGTCTTCCAACGCTTGCCGCCACGCCGCATCATCCTCGCTGCGGGTCCTGAGTATCAGGCTCCAGCGGGTTTGTTCAAACTGAGGAGTCGAGGGAAGGGATGACATCGGGGGGCGCTAAATGCCTGCCCCGTTTGAACTCGTGGTCTGAAAAATCAACTCCCAAATCGCCGCTCTCTTCCCATGAAGAATCCGCTGGTATGGTGTTGTGGTCCAGATATGCTAACCGGGTGAATCAAATGGGTCAGCGCATGGGAGCCTGGACTGCGATCGGCACCAGCCGTTGGGTTTATGATGGCTGGAACCGGATTGCGCTGCTATCGCCATCGAATGCCGTTACGGAAGAGTACTGAGAAGTCTTTAGGATAGACTACAAAACGATATTCCGCCATAGTCTTCTGCATGCCGAAGATTGATGGGAGAAAGCTGGATCATGGGACAAGCGAACACATCAGGATTCTGGCTGTTCGTCGGGTGAGAGAAGATG
>SYAP01000143.1 GCA_005787565.1 Verrucomicrobiaceae bacterium
CCGGATCCCACCAGGACGCCATCAAAAAAGGCCTCGACCGCCGCGAAAACGAACTCGCACAAAACCCCCAAACCCCATGGGGCGTCCCCTACCTCACCATCGACCCACGCGACATCGGCCGCTCCTACGAAGCCATCATCCGCATCAACTCCCAATCCGGAAAAGGCGGCGTCGCCTACATCCTCGACCGCGAACACGGATTCGACCTCCCCAAAACCATGCACCCCCAGGTCGGCAAACGCATCTACGACCTCGCAGACCAACTCGGCCGCGAACTCTCCGCCGATGAAATCCGCGACGCCTTCTTCCGCGAATTCGCCAACCTCGCCTCCCCCCTCGACGTCATCGACTACGAACTCATCCACCAAACCACCGAACGCGGCCAGGTCCAATGCAAAGCCTCCATCCTCCTCCACGGCGAACGCCGCGATGTCGAAGGCCTCGGCAACGGCCCCATCAACGCCTTCGTCCACGCCATGGAAGGCATCGGCCTCAAGGACTTCAAAGTCACCGACTACCGCTCCCACGCCGTCCGCGGCGGCTCCGATGCCAGCGCCGCCGCCTACGTCCAGATCCGCCACGACGACGGCCGCCTCCTCTGGGGCGCCGGCGTCGATCCCTCCATCGAAATGGCCGGCCTCAAAGCCCTCGTCACCGCATGGAACCTCCTCCGTTAGGAAATGGTTGGCAAATTGTTAGAAAAACCGCACCCCAAGGCCCGCCTCTAACTCTTCGTCCTCAGCATCCGCACGAACTCCTCCTGCGCCGCCTTCTGCTTCGCCGCGATGTCCTCCATCGCCGTGAACTTCTCCTCGAACCACTCAATATCCGCATCATCTTCTAACAAAATCCGCTCTGTCGCCCCATCCCACTTCCAACCCTCGCCAGCCTTCTCAAGACGATCTAACATCGCGATCCCCAACTCGGAAATCTCGATGTCACACCCACGGATGGTCTGGATCATCCCCCTCATCTCCCCCTGCGCGCCCACGAAGCCCTTCTCGAAGTCCTTGAACTCCGCATCCTCCATCCCCAAAGCCGTCACCCGCCGGATCACCTCCGGCGTGAAAGCCTCATAAACCTCCATGCACTCACGGTTCACCTCGATGCACCGCTCCAGATTCGCTCGCCGCCCGTCATAATCCCCATCCTCCGCCAGCGCCTTCCAATTCAACGCCTCAATCACCAACGGCGTCTGCTCCTCACACGCCTTCCCCGCCTCCGTCAACGGCCCTTGCAATTCCGCGATGATCTTCAAAATCGCACCCATATCCCCGCCCACCTTGTCGGCACTCTTCAGCAGATCCTTCTTGTGCTCATCAATCGCCTCAAAATCCACCTCCAACCCCTCATCCGTCATCTTGAACCGATCCGCCATCTCCAACCGGCTCCGCTCCATCTCCTTAAACGCCTCAGCCTCCTCCTCCCGCTTAGATTTCCCACAGGAAACCAAACCCAACAAAACCAACCCAAAAACCACTCTACGCATCATCATGCATCACCCCACCACCTTTCCCCCCTCCACGTCAACCAGCTTCCCCCCCCACCCACCCCTCCCCACCCGGCTTTCTCCCTTTACTTCACCACGCCTTCACCGTCTCATCGCCCCGATGACGAAAAACGGCGCACTGCTCCTTTTCCCACTCTGCCTCCTCCAGGCCCAATCCCTACTCGCACAGGAACAAGTCCTGCCAGACGCAGCACCACCACCCGCCGTCGATACCATCACCCCAGTCCCCGCACCCGAAATCCCCTTCGGCGGCCCCGAAGCCGTCATGCCCACCCTCCCGGACAGCGTCAAACTCTCCAACCTCGGCGGAAAAATCGAAGGCAACATGGACGAAGGCGTCCGCTTCGGCGGCCCCGTCAAAATCTCCGCCGACAACGGCCTCGAAATCTTCACCAACACCGCCTTCTGGAACGTCAAGGACCTCTCCATCACCTTCGAAGGCGACGTCAGCATCTATCAGGGAAACCTCCTCCAACGCGGCCAACGTGCCGTCTACTACTACGAACGTAAATTCCTCGACGCCAGCGGACTCCGCGCCTCCGTCGACCCACTCCTCCTCGAAGCGGGAAAATTCACCGCAGAAGAAGCCAACGGCCAAATGGTCTTCGTCGGCGAAGACGCCGGAATCACCACCCACGACTATCAGGACCCCAACTTCTGGATCCGCTCCGAACGCACCACCGTCTACCCCGGTGACCGCGTCACCTTCCGCAACCTCAAACTCTACGCCGGTGACACCCCTGTCTTCTGGCTCCCCTACCTCAGCCAACCCCTCGACGCCGAACTCGGATACCACGTCGTCCCCGGCGCACGCAGCAACTGGGGCCCTTACCTCCTCAACACCTACGGCATCCTCCTCGGCGGAAAACAAGACCCCGTCACCGGCGAAAACCACGACGCCTGGCTCCTCTCCAAATGGCACCTCGACCTCCGCACCTCTCGCGGCATCGGAACCGGCGTCGACCTCCGCGACGCCTCCCAGGAACGCAACTCCGAAATCACCGGCCTCAGCCTCTACTACCTCAACGACCTCGACCCCAACACCCGCCGCTCCGGCGTCCCACGCGGCTTCGTCAACGAAGACCGCTGGCACATGGAACTCAAACAACGCGTCCCCTTCGAACTCAACGACAACGCCGACTGGCGCGTCGATACCAACCTCACCCTCCTCAGCGACGCCTACTACCTCGAAGACTTCGACCCCTCCCGCTACCGCTACGACCCCGCACCGGACAACACCATCGGCATCTTCCGCCGCGACGAAAAATCCCTCCTCTCCCTCTTCGCCCGCCTCCGCCTCAACGACTTCTACCGCACCGACACCCGCACCCCGGAAATCGCCTACGACCAAGCCCGCGGACCCCTCTTCGGCTCACCCGTCCTCCACGAAGGCAGCACCTCCTTCGGCATCATGGACGTCCAAGCCGCAGACCCCACACGCCGCACACTCATCTCCCCACTCCTCGCCCTCCCTCCCGGCCACCCGGACGAAGCACGCCTCCTCAGCCAACTCTCCGGCTACGAACGCGAACTCGCCATCCGCATCCGCGACCTCCAGGCCGCAGACCCCACCAACCCCGACATCTCCGCCCTCCGCGCCCAACTCCTCGACACCGGCTTCACCCGCTTCCACACCTACCACGAATTCTCCCTCCCCATGGTCCTCGGCGGCTGGCTCACCCTCACCCCTCAAGCAGGCATCGGCTACACCAACTACACCTCCGTCGAAGGCCCCGCAAACTCCCTCAGCCGCACCCACTTCCACGCAGGAACCGAAGCCTCCCTCAAATTCTCCAAAGACCTCTCCGGAAAAGTCAGCCGCGACTGGGGACTCGACGGCCTCCTCCACGTCCTCCAACCCTACGCCAACTGGTCCTTCCTCGCCACCGATGAAATGGACTCCACCCAACCACGCATCGACCGCCTCACCTTCACCACCCGCCCTCGAACCCTCTCCCCCAGCCGCTTCACCGCCACCGACGACCTCGAAGGCTGGAACATCCTCCGCCTCGGAACACGCAACCGCCTCCTCACCAAACGCGACGGCCAAACCCACGAATGGCTCTACGTCAACACCTACATGGACGCCTTCATCGAAGACCCCGAAGAACAACGCAACTTCTCCAACCTCTACAACGACGTCCGCTGGCAACCCCTCCCTTGGCTCGCCGTCGACCTCGAAACCCAATTCCCCGTCATCGACAACGGCTCCGGCTTCCGCGAATACGCCACCTCCCTCGCCTTCCAACCCAACCCAGACTTCGAATTCTCCATCGGCTACCGCATGCTCCAAAGCCACCCCGTCCTCCTCGACTCCCAACACATCGACCTCAAAGCCTACGCCCGCATCAACGAAAACTGGGGCGTCGGCATGCAACACGTCTGGGAACTCGACGACGGAACCCTCGAACTCCAACAATACACCCTCCACCGCGACCTCGGAAACTGGGTCGCCGGCGTCGGCCTCACCCACCGCGACAACCGCACCGAAGACGAATTCGGCATCATCTTCAGCCTCACCCTCAAGGATTTCCCCTCCGTCTCCTTGCCTTTCGATATCGATGCTCAATAATCGTCACGCATGACGATTTCCCCACAACAACTCCTCGAAACCCTCTCCTGGCGCTACGCCACCAAAAAATTCGACCCCGCCAAACCCATCTCCCCCACCGAGTGGGCCGCCCTCGAAACCTCCCTCGTCCTCACCCCCTCCTCCTTCGGCCTCCAACCCTGGAAATTCCTCGTCGTCGAAAACCCCGACCTCCGCGCACAACTCCGCGCCGCATCCTGGAACCAACCCCAGGTCACCGATGCCTCACACTTCGTCGTCCTCACCGCCCGAACCACCCTCTCCACCGAAGACATCACCGAGTGGATCTCCTGCCTCGCCGCAACCCAAGGCATCCCCACCGAAAATCTCGCCCCCTACCAAAACATCGTCGAAGGCTTCATCCAACCCCTCTCCGCCGACGCACGCCACGCCTGGAACAACCGCCAGACCTACATCGCACTCGGCCAACTCATGACCTCCGCCGCACTCCTCGGCATCGACACCTGCCCCATGGAAGGCATCGACCCCGCCGCCTACGACCGTATCCTCGGCCTCGAAAACTCCGGCTACGCCACCACCGTCGCCTGCGCCCTCGGCCACCGCGCCGCAGATGACAAATACGCCACCCAACCCAAAGCCCGCTACACCGCGGACCGCGTCATCTCCCACCTCCGTTAGAACAAATCAAATCGGCGGCGGATCCATCCCTTCCCGCTTCGGCTCCTCAATCCCGAGGATCTTGAAAACATCCTTGCGCAAACGCATCGAAATCTCCCCGAGCAACTTCCTCTCACGCACCTTGCCCTTCACCCCCACCTCGATCGCGGGCACTGGGCCCAGCGGCCCTTCCGCACTACCCGGCCGAACAAACAGCCGCTTCGAAATCTCATCAGCCGCCGCCTCTTCCGTCGGCAAACTCCACTCCGCCATCACCCCCGTGTCCTGAGCCACTTTCTTCAAAATCTCACGGTCCGACAATTTCACCTTCAGCTCCTCGCAAATCCCCTTCCGCTGCTCCGAGTTCAGCTCCGGATTGATCGGCAGCGCGATCCACATCGCGGACGGACCACTGCGCTTGTACTCACGATACCCAAACCACGAACCTACCCCCAAAAGCCCAAGCACCAACACTCCCAGCACGATCCATCGTTGCATGCCGTTCCTTTATGCGGCATTCCCCTCCCATCCAAGCCGAATTTCCATGGAATACCCCGCCACCCTCGCAACCGTCGCCACCCTCCCCAACGGCCTCACCCTCATCCTCGATCCAGACCCCTCCGCTCCCGTCGTCTCCGCCCAAATCTGGGTCGCCACCGGCAGCACCCACGAAGGCGAACACCTCGGCGCAGGCATCTCCCACTTCCTCGAACACATGGTCTTCAAAGGCACCCGCGATTTCGACGGAGAAACCCTCGCGGACACCGTCCAAGCCGCCGGCGGCCACTGGAACGCCTACACCTCCTTCGATCGAACCGTCTACTACATCGATGGCCCCGCACACTCCCTCGATACCTTCCTGAAATGCCTCACCGGCCTCGTCTTCCACCCCACCCTCCCAGAATCCGAATTCGAAAAAGAAAAAGACGTCATCCGCCGCGAAATCGACATGGGCCTCGACGACCCCGACAACGCCGCCTCCCAGCTCCTCTTCTCCACCGCCTTCACCCTCGACCCCCGCCGCCACCCCGTCATCGGCCACCGCCACCTCTTCGACCTCATCCGCCACTCGGACCTCACCGCATACCACCAATCCCGCTACACCACCGACCGCTGCTTCGCCGTCATCTCCGGCGACTTCGACCCCGAAAAAACCACCGCCTCCCTCGCCTCCCTCACCGAAGACCTCCTCCCACGCTGCGGCCCCGAGCCCCTCATCCCACTCGATCCACCCACCCTCGGCCCACGCACCGCCGCCGCCCCCTTCGCCATCCCCACCAGCCGCATCACCCTCTCCTGGAAATCCCCAGCCCTCAGCCACCCGGACACCCCCGCCTACGACATCCTCGCCGCCATCCTCGGCCGCGGCCGCTCCTCACGCCTCCACCGCGAACTCCGCGAAAACACCGGCCTCGCCCTCGAAATCTCCGCCTTCTCCTGGAACAACCCCACCCGCGAAGGCCTCTTCGCCATCTCCGCAGAAGCCGAACCCCAACACCGCGACACCCTCATCGCCGCCACCCTCGATCTCCTCGCCCATCTCCCCGCCACCCCTCTCGACGACGACCTCGCAAAAGCCAAAAAACAAATCGCCGCCTCCCAATTCCGCTCCCTCCTCACCGCCTCAGGCCGCGCCTCCGACCTCGCCTCCAACTGGCACGAAGCACGCGACCTCGACTTCACCCGCCGCTACCTCGCCGCCATCCAGGCCGTCACCCCGGCAGACATCCGCCGCGTCGCACAAAAACTCACCCCCGACCTCCTCATCCAAACCACCCTCGATCCCCTCGACGCCCCACCCGCCGCCACCCGGACCAAATCCACCCGCGTCCGCCCGGACATCCAAACCCACACCCTCCCCAACGGCCTCCGCATCGCCCTCCTCCCAGACCACCGCGTCCCCCTCATCCACCTCCAAGCCGCCGTCCTCGCCGGCCTCCCCTCCGAAAACCCCGAAAACAACGGCCTCAACCAACTCCTCGCCGCCACCCTCAACAAAGGCACCACCTCCCGCTCCTCCCAGGAAATCGCCACCACCCTCGAATCCCTCGGCGCATCCCTCTCCGCAAACACCGGCAACAACGCACTCCTCATCCAAGCCGGCGGCCTCGCCCCGGACGCACACACCATCGCAGAAATCCTCGCCGACGTCCTCATCAACCCCTCCTTCCCCACCGACGCCATCCAGCGCGAAAAATCCAGCCAACTCGCCTCCCTCCGCGAATCCCTCACCGATCCCCTCCACACCGCCTTCCGCCTCCTCCGCAACTCCATCTTCGGAAACACCGCCTACGGCCTCGATCCCCTCGGCACCCTCGATTCCCTACCCCTCCTCGACCGCCCCCACCTCCACGCCCACCACGCCCGCCACTTCAACGCCCAAAACCTCACCCTCGCCATCGCCGGCCACTTCGATCCCGAAACCCTCCTCCCCCACCTCGCCCAACTCTTCCAAAACCTCCCCACCGGCACCCCCTTCCCCCCACCCGCCACCACCTTCCACCCAGGCCAACAAACCACCGCACACCTCCCCAAAAAACAAGCCGTCATCACCCTCGGCTACCCAGGCCTCGGCGTCTCCCACCCCGATCGACACGCCCTCGCCTTCATCCAGGAATACGCCACCGACATGGCCGGCCCACTCTTCACCCGCATCCGCGAAGAACTCGGCCTCGCCTACCAGGTCGGTGCCACCCAATTCCTCGGCCACGATGCCGGACTCTTCACCTTCTACCTCGCCACCGCCCCAGACCAAGCCGACTTCGCCCGCCGCGAACTCCTCGCGGAAATCCAGAAAATCGCCGACAACGGCATCCCCGAAGAAGCCTTCGAACGCGTCCGTGCCACCGCCCTCTCCGGCCTCGCCCTCCAACAACAATCCCCCGGCTCCCTCGCCCGCCACACCGCCCTAGACCTCCTCTTCGGCCACCCCGCCGACCAACACCGCCACCTCCCCGCCACCTACCAATCCCTCACCCCCCAACAAATCCGCCAAACCGCCC
>SYAP01000144.1 GCA_005787565.1 Verrucomicrobiaceae bacterium
AGTCGGAGGTCGGAAGTTTTATGAAGCGAAACGCGGAGGCGGTGAGGTCGCGGAGAGGGGCGGGGAGAAGTGCCGAGTGAGAAGTGAGAAGTGAGAAGAGCGTGAAGGTCTGGAGTCTTATGAAGCGAAATGCGGAGGTCGCGTAATAGGCTTTGCCTGACGCGATTGTTGGGAGAGGGGCGGGGAGGGGTAAATGCTGAAAAGCTGAAATTGGAGAGGGCTTCGCGTGGTTCTTTGGTGGTCCATTGGCTGGCCGACGAGACGTCGGCGTTCCCGGGGGGGGGAGTCGATGCTGGGGTGCTGAGATGCTGAAATTGGAGAGGGCTTCGCGTGGTTCTTTGGTGAACCATTGGCTGGCCGACGAGACGTCGGCGTGCCCGGGGAGGGGGTTAGCCTAGTTGCCATTTCATGGCTTTGAATAGGTCGGTGTCGGGGAAGCGGATGGCGTCTTCGGGGTGTTCTTCGAAGAAGAGGTAGAGGCGGTAGCCTCGTTTGCCCATGAGGAGGGAGGCTTCGCCGCGGACTCCGTTTTCGAGTTTGAGGGTGCCGAGTCTTTCGAGTTCGGTGGCGTCGCCTTTGAGCTTCTTGCGGCGCTTTTCGCGTTGGGCCCAGGTGGGGGCGCCGATTTCGAAGAGATAGACGGTGTATTCGCCGGCGATTGGGTGGTCCTTCGCGTATTGAAGGAATGCCGCTGCGTCATCGTGGACATTGCTCACCGTGGGGGACAGTGCTGCATTGATGGACGCGTAGGCTGCTTTGGAAAACAAGCGGATCGGATAGGCTGGGTCGGCATCTTCGGTCAGCACCCGGTGAACCAGCGAATTGGCATGCTCGTCCATCCAGCGGGGCTGATTTTCATCGAAAACATAGATGCAGGATGTCTCATCTGCGGTCGAGGGCCTGCGCAGCTCTTTGATCGTCGGGTGATCCGTCAAGCCGACCTCATCGGCTACTTGTTTGAACGTGTGGTGAAAATGTTCCGGATCAACCGCACTGCATTGATCCGTCACGTCCAGATTAGTGTGTTTAGCGTATAGCTCGATTGGCCTATTTCCATAACAAAACTCAATCGTAGAGGGGAAATTGATTCCATGAAAACAGTCGAAACGGAGATTGATGATGGTATGGAAGCGCTTGGAGTAATACGTCACATCTCAGATCCACTCGCGCACTTTCGGTAAGGTGACGATCTTTGGCCAATGGGGGCCGATCACCATGAAATACTCAGGAAGCTGGTGCGGGCCGAATTTTGCGTAGGTTTCAACCACGATGCCTCCACAAGATTCCGGCACCTCCATCTGCTGAAGTTCCGCCACGGTTAGTGGAGCATGTTTCACCTCTTTTGCTCCACCTCCTTGCGGGGTGACGGGTGTGAATTTGGCTTTTTTGCCGGGTTTGGTGATGGATTTCATCGCCAATTTTGCGGTGGCGAGGGGTTTCCAGGCGGTGATCCAGAAGACTTCCATTGCGAAGAGTTAGAAGTGAGAAGTGCCGAGTGGGAAGTGAGAAGTGGGGGAGGTTGTGGATGGGGCTGAGAGAAAGAATTAGAATTTCAACCACAGATGACACGGATGGGCACGGATGAAGAGGAGGGGGGATTTGTATATCGGCTGGCCTGGGGATTGGATGGGACGGATGGGGCTTATAGGACTTATGGGTTGGGGATGTGGGAGATGAGGAGGTTAGCGGCGGGGTGGGTTTAGGATTTGGGTTTGAACTTCCGGGGGGAGGTTGCTGGATTCGAGCCAGGTGCGGGCGGCTTCGGGGTTTTGGCGGAAGTAGATTTGGCCGGTGCGGGTGAGGGTTTGTGTGCGGAGGGTGGGGTCCGAGATGTCGTTTGCCCATTGGATGGCGACTTGGGGGTTTTGCCAGGCGTAGCCGTTAGAGAAGCCGCTGATGGCGTTGTCGCGTTGGGGGGAGGTGGGCATGGAGAGGAGGTATTGGCCGGCGGAGACGGGGTCGCGGTCTTCCCAGTCGCTGAAGGCGGTTTGGAGGCCGGCGGTTTGGCCGGAGCCGGGGGGGAGGGATTCGAGCCAGCCGACGGCGGCTTGGGGGTCTTGTGCGGTCCATTGTCCGCTGATGCGTTGGATGGCGTTGGTGGCGTAGTCTTGGGTGGCGTGGGTTTGTGCCCATGCGGCGGCGGCGAGGGGATCGCGGCGGGCGAAGTCATCGGCGATGCGGCCCATGGCGGCGGCTTTGAGTGGGCCGTTGGGGAGGGTTTCGGACCATTGGGAGGCGGCTTGTGGTCCATCGGCGCGGAGGGTTTCGTTGGCGACGATTTCCATGAGGGCGGGGGCGTCGTTGTTGCCTTGTGAGTTGAGGGAGAGGACGAGTTCGGTGGCGAGGGCGCGGTTGGAGTCGGCGAGGCCGGAGACGACGCTGCGGGTGAGTTCGGCGCGTTGGTCTTCGAGGTCCGGGGGGAGGTTTTTGAGCATTTCGATGGCTTCGGCGGGTTTGGCGGCGGCCCAGCCGGTGAAGGTTTCGGCGAGGTCGCGTTCTTCGGTTTCGGTGGCGGCGGCGAAGGCGGCGGGGCCGGCGATGGCGCCCCAGGAGTAGTGGAAGTCGCGCCATTGTTCGCGGTCTGCGCCGAGGTCGACGAGTTGTGCGCGGATTTGTTCGGCGTTTTCTGGGGTCATCGCTTCGAGGAGTTTGGAGAAGGCGAGACGGCGGGTGATGGGGTTGGGGTCGCGGAGGGCCTGGAGTGCGAGGGCTTCGAGGCCGGCGGCGGAGGTTTTGCTGCCGAAGAGGTCGGTGATGAGGCTTTTGGGTGAGGAGGAGGGGCTGCGATCTGGGCGGGTGCGGTCGC
>SYAP01000145.1 GCA_005787565.1 Verrucomicrobiaceae bacterium
CTCCATCGTGCGCTGCTGCGATGGCGGCAGCACCGCAGCGGCAGCAACGGCTTCGGCCGACACCAAGAACTTCTCGACCAAGAGCGGCGGCAACGCAAGCGTGGAGGCGGAATGACCATCCTCGACCGCATGGCCACCTCCGCCCCCTCCTATCAGACCAAAACCGTCGCCACCCCCGAACAGGTCGCCATCTCCCGCGAACTCGTCAACTCCGTCTACATCGACCCCGCCGTCCGCCAATACATCGTCCAGATCATCCACACCACCCGCTTCCCCGTCAAAGTCGACCCACCCCTCAAACACCTCGTCCGCTCCGGCGCCTCCCCTCGCGGCACCATCAACCTCGCTCTCACCGCCCGCGCCCGCGCCTTCATGCAAGGCCGCGCCTACGTCTCACCCCAAGACGTCAAGGACCTCGCACACGACGTCCTCCGCCACCGCATCCTCCTCACCTACGAAGCCGAAGCCGAGGAAGTCACCACAGACTCCATCATCGACCGCATCCTCGCAAAAGTCCCCGTCCCTTAATTTCTAACAAACCTCATCCCCATGCCCACCGAGGAGCAGATCGAGGAAATGATGGCGCGCGTGCGCAAGCTGGAACTCAAGGCCCGCAGGCTCGTCCGCGAATCCTTCTCCGGCGAATACCTCTCGTCCTTCCGCGGCCAAGGCCTCGATTTCGACGACTTCCGCGAATACCAGCACGGCGACGAAGTCCGCTTCATCGACTGGAACGTCACCGCCAGGATGAACCAACCGTTCGTCAGGAAATTCCGCGAGGAACGCGAACTCTCCGTCGTCATCGCCGTCGATGTCTCAGGCTCCGCCGATTACGGCAGCGTCCGCCTCAGCAAACGCGAAATCGCCGCCGAAGCCGCCGCCATCCTCGGCTTCAGCGCCCTCCAGAACGGCGACAAGGTCGGCCTCCTCATCTTCGCCAACGAACCCCTCCTCTTCATCCCCCCAGCCAAAGGAACACGCCACCTCCTCCGCCAAATCCGCGAAATCCTCACCGCCAAACCCACCAATCCCACCACCTCCATCTCCAACGCCGCAGACTTCCTCGTCCGCACCCTCCGCCGCCGCTCACTCGTCTTCCTCATCTCCGACTTCCACGCCGACCCGCTCGAAAAACCCCTCGGCAAACTCTCCCGCAAACACGACACCATCGCCCTCCGCGTCACCGACCCACTCGAAGCCAAACTCCCTCGCGGCGGCCGCGTCGTCCTCATCGACCCCGAAACCGGCTTCGAAACCACCGTCAACACCTCCAACGCCAACCTCCGCATGGGCTATCAACAACTCATGGCCCGCCAACACGAAGGCGTCTCATCCATCCTCAAAAACTTCGGCATCGACAGCGCCATCCTCGAAACCGACCGCGATACCCTCCCCGCTCTCCACAAACTCCTCAAACGCCGCTCACGCAAACGCAGCTCCTAACACGGCCACATGGAAACCAAAACCCAGTCGCTCGAACTCCTCGAAACGCCAGACCCCTCGGCGCTTCTCCCGGACTCGGCACCCATCCTCCTCTGGATCGCCATCGCCGCCGCCATCCTCATCGCCGCACTCATCACCTTCCTCATCCTCCGCCGCAAAAAAGCCCCCACCACCCCCGCACAACTCCGCGAAATCGCCCGCCAACAAGCCGCCGAAGCCCTCGCCTCCGCCACCCCCAAAGACCCGCGCGACGCCGCCATCCAGGTCTCCCTCATCATCCGCCGCTACCTCTCCCTCGCCGCATCAGACCCAGCTCTCTTCGAAACCCACGAGGAATTCATCTCCCGCCGCGACTCCCTAACAGCCCTCAACCAAACCACACGCCAAACCTGCGAGGAACGATTCGCCTGGCTCGCGTCGCTCAAATACGGACGCGAAACCCCCTCCCTCCCTCCCGATGAAATCCTCGCCCAAGGCAAAACACTGCTCGAAACCCTCCACCACGGTTTCTCCTCCTGATCCATGAGCGACCTCATCGAACACTTCCGCTTCGCACACCCCGGATGGCTCCTCCTCCTCATCCCGGCCTTCCTCCTCATGGCCCTCCGCCGCGGCCGCGGTGCCGCCGCCGCCATCACCTTCCCCAACCTCGGCGTCCTCCTCAGCCTCGGATCCAAATCCCGCCAAGGCGCTTGGAACTTCGGACCACCCATCGCACTCATCGCACTCACCCTCGCCATCCTCGCCATGGCCCGCCCCGTCTGGCGCGACCAATTCCAATCCCGAACCGCCTCCGGAATCGACATCGTCATCGCCTTCGACGTCTCCCTCTCCATGGCCATCGACGACTTCGGCCCACCTCAAAACCCCATCCAACGCATCGATGCCGCAAAAGCCGTCGTCGACCGCTTCATCTCACGCCGCCCCGATGACCGCATCGGCCTCGTCGCCTTCGCCGGCCGCCCCGTCTCCGTCAGCCCCATCACCCTCGATCACCAATGGCTCCGCCGCGGACTCGATGGACTCCGCCTCAACGACCGCCAAAACAACGGCACCGTCACCGAACAAGGCACCGCCATCGGATCCGCACTCTCCGCCGCCGCCACACGCCTCGATAACCGCGAAGCCAAATCCAAAATCATCGTCCTCCTCACCGACGGCGCCAGCAACTCCGGCAAAATCTCCCCACTCGAAGCCGCCGAACACTCCAAAACCCTCGGCATCAAAATCTACACCGTCGCCATCGGCACCAAAGAAGGCCGCGTCTCACGCTCCATCCAACAATTCCCCAGCCAGGAATTCGACCTCCCAACCCTCCAGAAAATCGCCTCCTCCACCGGCGCCGAACACTACTGGGCACAAAACCTCGCCGACCTCGAAACCACCTTCCAAACCATCGACCGCCTCGAAAAAACCGAAAGCCTCAGCCTCACCGTCGTCGAAGACACCGAACTCTTCCCATGGTTTGTTGGCTTCGCCGTCCTCTTCGCCTATCTTTCCGCGCTCCTCATCGCCCTCAATCCTCCGCCCTCACCCTGAACCACGATGAACCTCGCGCAACCCGGCTGGCTCCTCCTCCTCCTCATCATCCCGCTCCTCGGAATCGGCGCGCTCCTCGTCGCCCGCCTCCGTCGCTCCCAGTGGCAAGGCTTCGTCGCACCTCGCCTCCGCCCCAACCTCCTCCGCCGTGCCAGCACCCTCCCCCGCTGGATCGCCCTCCTCTTCTGCCTCGCCGCCACCGCATCCCTCGTTGCCGCACTCTCACGCCCACAAGGCGATGCCGGGACCAAAACCGAAAAATCCCTCGGCAGAAACGTCCTCATCGCTCTCGACCTCTCACGGAGCATGCGCGTCACCGACGTCAAACCCGACCGCCTCTCCCAAGCCAAAGTCGTCCTCTACGAACTCCTCGACGCCATGCCCGGCGACCGCGTCGGCCTCATCGGCTTCGCCGGCTCACCCTTCCTCCACGCTCCCATCACCGTCGACCAAACCGCCGTCCGCGAAACCATCGAACAAATGGACGAAAACTGGGCACCCCTCGGCGGCTCCGACATCTCCTCCGCCATCCGCATGGCCATCGATGTCCTCAAGGAAACCGGCCAAAAAAACAACGCACTCGTCATCCTCAGCGATGGCGAGGAACACGAAGGCGACCTCGACTCCATCATCGCCGATGCCGACCAAGCCGGCGTCTACATCTTCGCCATCGGCGTCGGCACCGAAGACGGTGGCTTCGTCCCCCACCGCGACTTCCCCGGCGGCCGCCTCACAGACGGTAACGGCAGCCCCGTCCTCAGCCGCCTCCAACCCCAAACCCTCCGCAAACTCGCCGAAGAAACCGGCGGCAGATACGCCGTCGCCGGCTCAGGCGTCGATATCACCCAACTCGTCAAATCCGCCGTCTCACAACTCGACGCCTTCGAAGTCGAAGGCCGCGAACGCCGCGTCGCCATCGAGTTCTATCAGTGGCTCATCCTCCCCGCCATCCTCTTCCTCTTCGTCTCCATCATCGGCGGAACCCGCTGGCGCCCCATCCGCGCCACCGCCCTGTTAGGTGCCGCCTTCCTCATCCCCCACACCCCCGCCCGCGCCAACGACGAGGAAAACGCACGCCAAGCCCTCAACTCCGGCCGCCTCGAAGAAGCCCGCGACGCCTACAAACGCCTCGCCGAAAAATCCTCCTCCACCGATCGCTCCGCCCGCTTCCGCCTCGGCCAAGCCACCGCCGCCTACCGCAACGGCGAATTCCGCGCCGCCCGCGAAGCCTACAGCTCTGCCCTCCTCTCCAAAAACCCCGACGTCACCTCAAACGCCCACCTCGGCACCGCCAACTCACTCTTCCAACTCGGCTGGCAAACCCTCTCCGAAGAATCCTACCCCCACAACCAGGAGGAAATCCCCGACCTCGACCGCTTCGATACCCTCGTCCGCGAAAAACTCGCTCGCATCCTCGATGCCGAACCACAGGACGACAAACCCACCCCAGGCATCCAAAGCTTCGAAAACCTCGTCATCGACTGGGCGGACGCCACCCGCCACTTCGACTCCGCACTCACCCTCGACCCCACCAACCAAACCGCCCGCACCAACCGCAAAGTCACCCTCACCTACCTCAACCGCCTCCGCGAACTCCTCAAACAGGAATCCGAAGAAACCGAACAATCCCTCCCCCAGGAAGGCGAAGGCCAACCCGAACCCCAACCCGGCGAAGGACCACCACAGGAAGGCGAAGGCGAAGGCGAACCCCAGGAAGGCGAAGGCGAACCCCGCGAACCCGGCGACCAAGAAAACCCCGGCGACCAAGGCGAAGAACCCAACGACCAAGGCGAAGGCGGCGAAAACCCCGAAGACAAACCCGGTGAAAACGGCGAAAACGGCGAAGAGGACAAACCCTCCGAAGGCCCATCTGACGAAACCCCCGAAGAACGCGCACGCCGCATCCTCTCTGAAAACTCCGACCTCGAACGCGGCCCACTCGCCCCAGGCAAACTCCAACAATTCACTCCCGAGAAAGACTGGTGACCCCATGAACCCGAGAACCTTCCTCACCTCCTCACTCCTCCTCCTGGCCAGCCTCGCGCTCGCCGCCTCCACCTTCGCGCAAAACGCCGCCAGCACCCGCCTCTCCTCGCGCTTCCTCGCCCGCGGCGAACTCGCACTCCTCGAAGTCATCACCACCGGCCGCGAAGCGGAAGAACCGCCGGTCATGCCCAACATCCCCTCCGTCAACATCCAACCCGAAGGCTTCGCACCACGCGTCCAAGGCTTCCCCGGCCGCCCCCTCGAATACGCCTTCCAATTCGCCGTCTCCAGCTACGAAGTCGGCCGCCACATCATCCCATCCATCGAAGTCACCATCGCCGGCGGCGTCCGCGTCCGCACCGAACCCGTCGAATTCGTCGTCTTCAACCCCGACGAACTCGTCTGGTACGAAGCCCAAGTCAGCGGCATGATCTTCCAATACTCCGCCTTCATCCGCACCTTCAAACCCTCCCTCTTCGAAAACGAAACCGTCTACTCCGAAATCAAACTCTACGTCCCCCGCGACATCAGCATGAGCGTCGTCGATTGGGGAATCCCCGACTTCGAACGCGACGGCATGACCTCCTGGCGCTTCGAACCCGGCGAAGCCCGCGGCCGCGCCAACCTCAACGGCGGAACCTTCACCTGCCTCGGCTACCCCAGCACCATGGCACCCACCCGCACCGGAACCGTCGGCATCGGCCCCGCCAAAGTCCGCCTCACCCACCGCGCCACATCCTTCGCGGACGGCTTCCCACGCGCCATCAACAACGAAGTCTTCCTCCCCATCCCCAAACTCCAGCTCGAATCCAAACCCCTCCCCCCCGGCGCCCCCGAAGGCTTCAAAAACGCCGTCGGCAAATTCACCGTCGCCGCCTCCGCCGCCGATGACGAAATCCGCGAAGGAGACCCCGTCTCCATCGACCTCGTCGTCTCCGGCTCCGGAAACCTCGATACCCTCCAACCTCCTCAACTCGTCGATACCGACGGCTGGAAAATCTACGACGCCACCCCCAACCAACGCGGCGAGGAACGGCGCTTCCTCCACGGAACCACAACCTTCCAACAATTCATGCGCCCCCTCGAACTCAAATCCGTCATCCCCTCCTTCCGCCTCGTCTACTTCGATCCCGATGCCGAAACCTATCACACCCTCACCACCGAGCCCATCGCCCTCAAAATGCTCCCCTCCACCGCCCCTCCCGTCGGCGCTGCCTCACCCCCACAAGCCCTCTCCCTCCCCGTCGAACGCATGACCGATATCCTCGGCAACCTCCGCCCCGCCAACCTCCTCGCCTCCTCGGTCCCACTCATCCCTCCCTACTCCATCCACCTGTTAGGCGGGCTCCTCGCCTTCCTCCTCACCGCCAAAGCCCTCTGGATGCGCATCGCCCCGCGCCTCCGCAAAGACCCCGTCCGCGAAGCACGCCTCCAGGGCTGGCGCGACCTCAGCAAAATCAACGCCGCCGATGACACCGCCTTCCTCCGCGCATCCGGTGCCTTCGTCGAACGCTGGTACGGAAACACCACCGACCCCGCACTCCTCGAAATCATCGCCGAACGCGATACCCTCTGCTTCCGCCAGGACACTTCTAACAAAGTCCTCCCCAGCCGCCGCCGCGCCGAAATCCTCAACCTCCTCCGCAAAGCCAGCCTCACCTGCATCGCCATCCTGTTAGGCCTCGCACCCTTCCAACCCCTCCACGCCGCACCACCCGCCACCCCACCCGCCAAAGACATCGTCTCCGAAGCCATGGCCGCCTTCGACTCCGGCGATTACGAATCCTCCATCAAATCCTGGCTCGCCGCCGGACCCTACGAATCCCTCTCCTCAGACACCCTCTACAACATCGGCAACGCCTGCTACCGCCTCGGCTCCCCCGGCCACGCCGCACTCTACTACCGCCGCGCCCTCGCCAAAGACACCGCCCACTCCGAAGCCCGCCAAAACCTCCGCTTCATCGAACGCAAACACGGAGCCATCACCATCCGCCGCCCCGCCTATCAATACGCCATCGCCCGCATCCCCCTCTCCGCATGGCAAAACCTCGTCTGGGCCTCCGCTTGGCTCGCTCTCATCGCCTTCCTCGTCTTCCCCGCATCCCACCGCGGCGACCGCATCCGAATCGCCGCCGTCTGCGCCCTCATCGCCGCCCCACTCCTCGCCGCCACCGGCGCCCTCGGCTGGCGCTACTTCCCGGACGATTCCCAATTCGCTCCCCTCGCCCGCCAAGCCGTCATCCTCGGCGAAAAAGTCGTCCTCCACTCCGAAGCCTCACGCACCTCACCCGAAGTCATCGATGCCCCACCCGGCTCACTTTGCGAAGTCCTCCGCCACACCGGCCGCTGGGTCTACGTCTCCTTCGCCACCCAAACCCGCGGCTGGGTCCCCGTCGAATCCATCGAACCCATCATCCCCAACGCCCCACTCCAGCCCCCCGTCATCCGCAAACCCAAAGCCGACGGCCGCAGCGCCTGACCGCCCATCGCGCGCAAAATGATCCGCCTCCTCCTGCTCCTCGCCGCTCTATCAGGAATCTGCGCCGGAGCGGAAAAACCCAACATCATCTTCATCCTGGCAGATGACCTCGGCTGGGCGGACACCACCCTCTACGGCCACACCGCCTACTACAAAACCCCCAACCTCGAACGCCTCGCCAAACGCGGCACCACCTTCTCCCGCGCCTACTCCGCCAGCCCCCTCTGCTCCCCCACCCGCGCCAGCATCCTCACCGGCCTCAGCCCCGCACGCCTCGGCCTAACAGCCCCCAACTGCCACCTCCCCCAGGCCATCCTCAAGGCCACCCACGGAAAAGCCGCGCCCCCCTCCAAG
>SYAP01000146.1 GCA_005787565.1 Verrucomicrobiaceae bacterium
TTCGCCTTCATCCTCGGCTGCGTGCCCCTCATGCTCGCCACCGGCTCCGGCGCCGCCTCCCGCGCCACCATGGGCACCGGCGTCGTTTACGGCATGTCCATCTCCACCCTCATCGGCCTCTTCCTCATCCCCGTCTGCTACGTCTTCGTCCAGAAATTCTCCGACCGCAAATCCCCAGCAACCCCGCCCGAAAGCCCGGATTCTCCCCACTGAACGCGCAGCCGCGATCCGCAGTGCGCTCTTGCCCTCCCGTCGCGATCCCGCTATCCCGTTGCCCAGTCGCCCCTCCCCCCCGAAACGGGTGCCGCTCACGCCTAACAGCCCCTTCACCTATCCTTTCGCAACCCTCTCGCACCTCACATTTTGGATGGAAACACCCCGACTCACCTCCACGTCGACTCCAGGACTCGCCGCCCAACCGCGATCCACTTCCCCAGCCCCATCGCTGACCAGTGAGCAGCTTGCAGTGCCCTTAACCGAGAGCGAACGCGCGGAATCCTGGAAGCAGCTCAGCTCACTCCATCCCGGGAATCGTTTCCGGTTGATGTTTGGAATGCCGTTTTTGCCCGAAAGTCCAAACAGAAGGGCGTCCCGCTGATCCCGCTGGAGCGCCTCGGCATCCGCCACGACGAGGATGGAATGCTGGTCTCGGATTTTCTCGTCCCGCTCCCCAGCGGCGCGGAAGCCCACCCCTATCGGGATGACGATTGGAACGTCGTCTACAAACTCTTTTTCCTCGGAGGAGACGGCTCGCTCGGGAGAAAAATCGCCTTGGAAGAAACGGAAAACGATCGCTTCGAAATCAAGCTCCTCCCCGCCCGATTGATCGACACCCTGGAAAAACTCTCCGTCCTCAACGAGGCGGGAGCGCATCCCACGGAAATTGTAGGCCTCTCTACAACCGCGGATTTCCTCATCGCAAAACAGCCGCTCGCGTTTCCCTATCAGGACTACACGAGCGATCGCGAAACCGCCACGCACGCCCTCGGCGCATTGGTCCCGCCCTTCACCAATCTGGAACGCCAGGTCGCCGTTTTCTGGCTGGACTCCAACGGCTGGCTCATCAGCGATCTCCACCACCGCAACATCATGCGGGACCGCGAAGGCAACCCAACCATCATCGACGCCCTGATCGGCCCGGTCCCCCGAAAGGCCATGCGCAAACTCGCGTGGCTTCGAAACGCCGTCGAAGACGCGGAAACCATCCGCTCCGGCCACAAACCAAAAAAACGGATCGAGTTCGGCGAGGAGAGCGATGACGATAGCCTGTGACCGCCGCACCTTCCTCAAATCCAATCCCAAACGCCACTCTCCCCTCCCCCCGAAATCTTTTCCCCTTCCCGTGGATCCGTGCTAACCACTGCCCGTGACCGCCCCCGATTGCCCAGAAACCCCACGCCTTAGCGAAGAGGAAAAACCCACCCCCCAGGAAATCCGGGAGCAGGAAATCTTCGAACTCGAAACGCCCGACCAATCCCTCCTCTCCGGACCCCGGTCCCGCCTCCACGACCTCGCCACCATCTTCCGCGTCGGCCGCGATTTCCTCCGCGCCTTCCGCGTCCTCCACTTTGCCGGGCCCTGCGTCACCATTTTCGGCTCCGCCCGCACCATTCCCGGCACCACCTACTACGAACTCGCCTCCAAAATGGGCAAAGCCTGCGCCGAGCTCGGCTTCACCGTCATGACCGGCGGCGGCCCCGGCATCATGGAAGCCGGAAACAAGGGCGCCTTCGAAGCCGGCGGCCGCTCCGTCGGCGTCAACATCGAGCTTCCCTTCGAACAACACCTCAACCCCTACGTCCACCGCTCCGTCACCATGCGCTACTTCTTCACGCGCAAAACCGTGCTCGTGAAATACTCCTACGCCTTCATCGTCCTACCCGGCGGCGCAGGAACCCTCGACGAAATGTTCGAGACCATGACCCTCATCCAAACCGGAAAACTCCGCAACTTCCCCATCATCCTCATGGGCAAGGACTACTGGCGGCCCCTCATGGACTTCGTCTACAAAATGGCCGAGGAAGGCACCATCAGCCCCGAAGACCCCGACCTCATCTTCTTCACCGACGACGTCGAGGAGGCCAAAGCGCACCTCCAACGCCTCGCCGTCCGCCAGTTCGGACTCCGCCGCAAAAACGCACCCAAATCCATCCGCCTCCTCGGCGAAAAACCCGTCAAAGCCGCCAACTGACTTGGCACGCACCCTGCTTATCTCCTCTCGTCGCGACACATCAGGCGGTCCGACTGAGATGCTCCAAGGTTAATGGGTTTTCCAAGGGGATGATCAGTCGGGCCGCTTTTTTTGTTTCCTTCTTAGGAATGCGGGCTGGCGGCCGAAACGGCAAACGGTCGGGTTGGAATCTTGAGGTGGATTTGGACTGGTGAAATGGGGCGATCTGGCCGACATCGGGGTCGGGATTTTTCATGCCAACCGAGGAGAAAGCCATCGAAGTGGAGGTCGTCGAAGTGGACGGCGTGGCGGTGCCTGCCCAGGAGCCGGCTCCTGAGCGTGAAACGCGGGGCGGGCGTGATTGGGGGGATTGGCGGCAGTGGCAGGGACGCGTGCGGCGGCTCGACTCGCGTTGGTGGCCGCTGTGGGTTCTGTTAGGGGTGGTGCTGGTGTTTCTGCTGCTGACGCTGGGGCTGGTGTTGGGCGCGGTGATGCTGGTGGTACGGTTGGTGCGCGGGATTTTCCGTGGGCTTGCCGGGTTGTTCCGGTGATGGCAGGGTGGCGGGCATGGATGGGTCGCACTCCCGCCAATCCACTCATTCAATCGGAAATCTCCCGACCATCATCGGCACCAGCCGGAATCAGTGGCGCGATGGTGGGTTCCGGCTCTTCCGGATTTCCCTGGCTTTCAATCTTCTCCGTCAAACGCTTCTCCGCATCGCGCGCTCGCAAATCCTGAGCCAAGATGCCACGCGTCAACCTGGCCATCGAGTGCTTGTTCACGGAGTGGCCCCGATGTTCCACTTTGAACTCAACCGCACGGATCAAGGTGTCCTGCCGATAAAACCGCCCGGTGAAATCTCTCAGGTATTCCAAGATCTCACCGTCCTCATGAACGCGCAGAATGCGATAGGTTGGAAACGTGTTTCGATAGGTTTCCTGGTGAAACTTGCGCTGTTGAACACGATCCAGATCCTTGAACGCGGTAACCGGACTCGTATCGAACATCACGGCGCGGTCCATGTAAGGCAAGCCGGCATAATAGGCATGTTGGGCCAATCCTCCTCCAAGTGAATGCCCGGTTGAACTGATGACCACCGAGTCGCCTCCTTCTTGATTCCGGATTTTCGCCAACTCATCGAGCACTAGACGGTTCACGACATGATACTGATCCCAGTCCCCCTTTCTGAAGAAGCGCGCGGGAGCGAACCACCGGAAGTTGCTTTTCCAATCGGCACCTTCCTTGAAATCCGTGCCCCGAAAGGCAAACACCACCTCGCGTTTGCCAAGTTCATGGCGGTCCCAAACGGTGAACTGAAGCCCCTCCGAAGCATCGTTCTCACTCCCGTGATACTGATGGATCACCCGCCAACCTTCATCCATCAACTGCCTTCTGCTCTGTCGAACGAGATCAATTTCATCGAACGGCAATTCTTCGAGACTCCCGGCCACCTTCACGTTCTTCAATGATCCGACATCCTCCGGATGATAGGCCAAAAGCGACATCATGGCATGGGTCGCCACCGCGCCAGCCCACTGCCGTTGTCTTGCGGGATCCTCCCGATGCACGTGAATGGTCGTCCCACATCCAACGGACAGGAGGCACGCTCCCGATATGGCAATCGCACGGTTCCAACCGTGCCCCACCAATCGACAAGCCACACCCCATTGCGACACAATTCCTAACAGGTAACCGATCATGAGATGATGCTCTCAATCCCGATCTGGAATTCAAGGGTCAAATCGCACACTATCAGAAATCATCGGTGTTGCCACGTTCGGTGTTGGACATGCGATGAGATGGCCGCTTGCCGGATGGTTCCGGTGATGGCAGGGTGGCGGGCATGGATGGGTCGCAGGATTTCCGCAAGGTGAGGTGGGCGCCGATGGTCGGGCGCATGGCCACGGTGTTGGTGGCTTTGGCGATGGCGCCGATGTTTCTTCTGTTAGGTTGTCAGTCGAAGCTGATCTATTTTCCGCGGGCGTATCCGGTGGGATTGAGCGGGCGGTGGGTGGAGGAAACACCGGGGCGGATGGTGAATTACTCGACATCGCAAGGAAAGCAGCGGGCGTTTTTGCAGGGGAATCTGGAGAATCCGCAACGGCTGTGGATCGTGTGCGGAGGAAACGGGACGGTGGCGCTGGAGTGGTCCGGCTGGCTGAAGCGGCACGGGGCGGCGGAGGACGCGTGGTTGCTGGTGGATTTTCCGGGCTACGGCGATTGTGAGGGAGCGCCGAATCCGAAGCGGATCGCGGAAAATCTGCGGACGGTGGTGCCGCTGGCTTGTCAGGAAATCGGATGGGATGGGGTGAGGAAGGAGCGGCTGCGGGTGTTCGGGCACAGCCTCGGTGCGGCGGCGTGCCTGATGGGTGCGGCGGAATTCGGGGTGCGCGGCGGGGTTCTGCTCGCACCCTTCACCAGCACGATGGACATGACGAGCGAGGTGGTGGGACTGCCGCTCGGATTTCTGGTGACGCATCGTTTCGACAACCGGGCCCGCCTAACAGAGTTGGCGGAGAAGGGTCCGGGGCGATTGGTGATTCTCCATGGCAGCGATGATGAGGTGATCCCGGTGGCGATGGGTCGTGAACTGGCGGCGGCGCATCCGGAGTGGATCACCTTCCGCGAACTGGACGGAGGAAGGCACAACACGCTGCAGGAAGACCACACCGCGGAAATCGTGCAGGCGATGCGGGAGGTTTCCGAATGACAGAGGGGGGCGGGGTGTGACGTTTGGTTGCGATGCGAATGATGGTTTTTTGTGCGTGGGTGCTTTCGCCAATGCTGCATGCCGAGCGGGCGGATGTTTCCGGGGAGCTGGCGGAGATCCTGAAACAGGGTCCGGTGCCGGGGATGGCGGCGGCGTTCATTGCGGATGGGGAAATCACAGCGGCGGGCGCGGCGGGCCTGCGGATGGCCGGGGGTGAGGAGAAGGTTTTGTTAGGGGATCGATTCCATCTTGGATCGTGCACGAAGTCGATGACGGCGACGCTTGCGGCACTGATGGTGGGCGACGGAAAACTGGAGTGGGATCAGACGGTCGAGAAATCGTTTCCCGGGATCGAGATTCATCCAAGCCGTGCGGGCACAACGTTGCGGCAATTGCTTTCCAACACATCCGGCTGTGCCACGGAAGTGCCGGGCGAGTTGTGGAAGACGCTGTGGAAAGAGGGCGTACCGGAGGAGGAGCAACGCGATCTGCTGGTGAAAGGCATTCTAACAAGCGAGGCCGCGCACGCACCGGGAACCCGATACGAATACTCGAACGCGGGCTTCAGCATCGCCGGCGCGATGTTGGAGAAAGCAGCCGAAAAACCCTATGATCAACTTTTGCGGGAGCGGTTGTTCGATCCGCTCGGCATGCGCAGTGCCGGTTTTGGCGCACCGGCAACAGTCAAAGCACCGGACCAACCGCACGGGCACACCCTGATCAATGGCAAGGCCGTGCCGGTGCCGCCGGGTCACCAGGCGGACAACCCAGCGGCGATCACCCCTGCGGGCCGGGTGCATGCCTCGATCCTCGATTTCGCGCGATACACCTCCCTTCATCTCGGCACGGAGGAGCGGCCCGCCCTAACAAAAGCGCAGCTGGATCTGCTTCACCAACCCGTTGCACCCTCGAAGGATTACGCGCTCGGCTGGCAGGTGGTTGAGCGGCCATGGGCAGGCGGCACCGCGCTGACCCACACGGGAACCAACACGATGTTCTTCGCAGTGATGTGGCTTTCCCCATCCCGCAAATTCGCAGCCGTCGCCGCCTGCAACCTCGGCGGAAACGATGGCGCGAAGGCCTGTGATGAGGCCGTGAGCCTACTGATCCACCGGCATTTGAAAGAGGCTGGAAAATGAATGGGCCCGGCGAAGCCAAGTCGGCTTTGGGTGATAGAAGTGATGAACCGAGGAATCTGGAGGTTTTTGGATACCGTTGATTCTTTCTGTCTCTGGTAATTTGCGAGACCTCTTGGGCTTTATTGCTCCCCTACATGCTCACTCGATCATACTGGAACAATCAGACCTTCGGCTTCGGCGAGCTTCCTCTGATTCACATCGAAGGTCAGGAACTCCGCTGCCCCGAGCTGTAACGCCGTGGCCACGTGCAGGATGTCCGCGAGCCGATGCCCAGCGGCAAGCGTGTGGGCACTGCTCAATGCCTCCGCACGCTGATGCACCGCAGACCAATCCACAGGGATCGTCGAGAGCAGCCCGGCGTTGAGATCAATCTGAAGGTCGTTGAGCATTTGCTGACCTTCCTTCTGGGCGAAGCCTTTGCTGCGGTCGTTGAGATGCAGCCGGATTTGTCGGCGGACAGATTGTCGGAACTCCAGCAGCAGCAGACTCGATACGCCCAAGGTCCCGCTCAATCCAGCCATGAACTGATCGGCACGTGGGGAGTTGACCTGAGTCCGATACAGGGCGCAGAGGAATGAGGTGTCGGGAAATCAGCTCATCCTTCTTCCCCTTCGAGTTCATCAGCCCGCATCGCCGCCACTTCCGCATCAGTAAAAACACGGTCCCCCCAGATCGCCCGCCGCCGGGACGCGAAGTCCGGCTTCACAGGCCGTCCGGTGGCATCAGGACGCCATGCAGTGAGTATTCCAATCGGCTGGCCTCGCTTCTCAATGCGGATGTCTTCCCCCTCCAAAAGCCACGCCTCAAGCATGGAGAAGGAGTTGCGCAAGTCTCGGACAGTCACGGTTTTCATAATGTGGACAAATCATGTCCACTCTCTCACGCGTCAACTCCTTTGTCGTCGCTGGCTCTAGTTGGCATCAGTGGCAAGCTCAGCCACGCGGGGTTGGTGAACGGCTCCGCATCGGGAGTTGGCGCTAGGGGAGGGATTCTCGGGCTGCTGCCTCAGCCGACTCTATCCCTCTATCAACCGACTCAGCGTGGCTGCGAGTTCCGGAGTTTAGTTGGCCGATCCCACAACTTCACGGCTCCTCATGTGGCGCCAGTCGCAACCATGAAGACCCCACGAAGCTGCTCTGATCCGAGGCGTGAGTCGCCCCCCTTGTTGGCGTTCGGATTACTTGGCAGCTCCCGCATCGAAAAGTGTCCAGCCTTTGAAGTGCCGGTGATCCTATAATCCCGAAAACAGAAATTGAACCACCGATTTCGCAGATTGACACAGATGATGAGGAGGTTATGAAAGATCTCTCAAAGCCTGTTTGATGAATGCCTCAATCTGAGAAATCTGAGTCATCTGTGGTCGAATTCTTAAGTGCTACCCCTGCAACTTCGGATTTCGGGATCATTCCAATCGGCTGCTCCATCCGCAGTTCCTCTCGCTCTCGTATCAACGACCGCGATGTTAAGGCCTCGCTTGTCGGCAATCGCTGGGATGCGGGCGATATTCTCTCCATCATCCGCATGTAGATCCTGAATGGCTCCTTGTCGTCCGAGCCAAAAGCAAATCGGCGGTCCACCATGCGGGCGATGCAGTGGTAAATTGCCGGTTTCATCTCCGAAAAACACCGAAGGCTTGTAGGTGTTTTGGACAGAAGCAAAGCGACGTGGGGCAAATCCCCGAAGACCCGAGTCTGAGTCAATCCGCCCAGGGTACAATCCATCGCGCACGCACCATGCCGAAGTCCTGCCGGTCAGGATTGGAGAGCGCGAGTATTGATTTTATAGTTTGTGTGTCTCGTCATTTGCGGGATGAAA
>SYAP01000147.1 GCA_005787565.1 Verrucomicrobiaceae bacterium
CGGAGGGATCAGGAGGAGTCGTCTGAGGAAATAGCTTTTCACAAGGGCGTCCCGGGGGTTCTAGCCACTGTGCCGGGGCATGCAAGCCCTGAGGGTGGGGGAGTTTTGGAGGAATTGCGGAATTTGGGAAAAATTTCCGCTGCAATCCCCGGAGTTAGGCGGCAAGCTCCTGCCCGTCATGGTTTGCCGAGCCCTTTTTGTCTGCCTTCCGATTGTATTGCTGGCCTCGTCGTGCAGCAAGGAGACGCAGGTGGAGCGAGCGAACCGGGATGGGATCTTGATTGTTGGGAATTCGAATGAGCCGAAGGGTTTGGATTCGCAGGTGGTGACCGGGGTTTTGGAGAGCAACATCATGCGGGCGTTGTTCGAGGGGTTGGTGTCTGATCATCCGAGTGACGATGCGGTGACGGTTCCTGCGGGAGCGGAGGAGCTTTTGCCCGATGAGAAGGCGACGGTGTGGACGGCCAAGTTGAGGCAGGATGCGAAGTGGTCGGATGGGGCTCCGGTGACGGCACATGATTATGCGTTTGCCTATCAGCGGATATTGTCGCCGGAGTTTGCCGCGAAGTATGCGGAGATGTTGTATTTCCTGAAGGGCGCGGACCGGTTCAACCGGAATTTGTTGGGGTCGATCCTGTTTTTATCCAACGAGGATCCGGTGGTGCCGGGAGAGGTGGCGAAGGGGATCAATTTTGCGGGAGAGAAGGAATTGGATTTGAAGTCGCTGGGTGAGGATCCGAAGTGGGATGAACTGAAGAGTGATGTGGATCGTGTGCTTTTTCTGCGCAGCCAAGGGCTGGATCAGCTGGACAAGGGGCAGCTTGAGTGGGTGGGTGAAGATTCGCACAAGCGATTCGCATGGCCGGAAGGGGTGACGCCGGAGATGGCGAGGCATGTGATCGAGCGGATGTTGGAGTACATCGGGAAGGATTTGTGGGATCTGGCGAATGTGGGAGTCGAGGTTGTTGATGATTTCACCCTGCGTCTTACGTTGCGCGGGCCGACGCCGTATTTTCCGCAGATTCTGAAGCATTATACGTGGAATCCGGTGCCAAGGCATGTGGTGCTGCTGCATGGGACAATGACGCAGAAGGGGAATCCGTGGGCGAAGTTGGGCAACATCGTTTCCAACGGGCCCTATCAGCTCAAGTCATGGCGGCGGACGGATCATTTGGAGGTTGAGCGGAATCCGCATTATTGGAATGCCTCGGAGGTGACACTGAACGGTGTGCGGTTTCTGCCGATCCGCAATTCGTATACAGAGGCCCGGATGTTCCGTGACGGCCAGCTTCACACGACCTACACGGCTCCGCCGGAGATTGTGGATTTGATGTTGAAGGAGAATCCCAGTGTCTTGCGGCAGGAGCCTTACGTGGGGACGCTGTTCATTCGTTGCAACACCACCCGGAAGATCTTGGATGATGTTCGGGTGCGTCGGGCATTGAGCCTTTCGATCAATCAGAAGGACATCTGCAACAAGATCCTGCGTGGTTATTTGCCGGCTCATGGGATGACTCCTCCGATGGCTGGCTATGACACACCGCACGCGGTTTCGTTTGATCCGGATGAAGGGCGCAGGCTGCTGGCGGAGGCTGGTTTTCCCGGGGGCAAGGGTTTCCCGCGATTCAAGTATTTGATTGCCAGCAGTGGTGAGACCGCTGCCACGGTTGCGCAAGCAATTCAGGCGATGTGGCGGAAGGAGCTTGGGATTGAGGTGGAGATCGAAAACAGGGAGTGGACGGCCTATCTAGCGGCGATGCAGGAGCTTGACTATGATCTAGCAGGATCGGGATGGATCGGGGATTACCTTGATCCGCTGACCTTCATTGAGATGTGGACTGATGGCAACGGCAACAATCTGACGGGATGGTCGAACCAGCAGTTTCAGGATTTGTTAGCGCAATCGCATCAGGAGGCGGACCCGGCGCGGCGGTATGGGATTCTCCGCGAAGCGGAGACGATCCTTACGGGTGAATCGCCAGTTTTGCTGGTTGCGTGGTATGCGCGCAATTATCTGATTCACCCGTCTGTGGAGAATTGGCATCCACTGCTGCTAGATAATCATCCGTATGATGTGATCCGACTTCGCACCAAGTAACCAATCGTCATGGCACGTATCATTCTGAACCGACTTTTTCAGGGGCTTCTCACGCTGTTTGTCCTGATTACGATCACCTTTTTCCTGGTGCGATTGATGCCGGGCAGTCCGTATACTGATGAGAAGGCGCTGCCCGCCCATATTCTCGAACAGCTGAAGGCCTATGTCGGTCTTGATCAACCGTTGCTGGTCCAGTATTTCAATTACTTGAAGAATTTGATCGTCGGGCAGGACATGGGAGTGCTTTTGAAGCGGGATGGTGTGTCGGTTGGTGAGATCATCCGCGAATCATTTCCGGTGTCCGCATTGCTCGGAGTGTTGTCGATCGGGATCGCGTTGATGGTGGGATTGCCTGCCGGGATCATTGCGGCGGTGAAGAAGAACGGGCCATTGGACTATGCTTGTCTTGCGGCTGCGATGACTGGAATTTGCCTGCCGAGTTTTGTGATCGGGCCTTTGTTGGCGGTCACAGCTGGGTTGGGTTTGAAATCACTCAATGTTGCGGGATGGAATTCGCCATCGGACTGGATATTGCCAGCGTTGACGTTGGGCATGGTGAATGCTGCGTATTTGGCCCGTCTGACACGCGGGGGTATGTTGGATGTGTTGAATCAGGATTACATCCGGACAGCGAAGGCGAAGGGTGTTCCCGGTTTCCGGATCATTACCCGGCATGCGATGAGGGGAGGTTTGATTCCGGCGATTGCATTTGTGGGTCCGGCGTTTGCGGGGATGATTTCGGGATCTTTCGTGATTGAGACGATTTTCCAGGTGCCGGGAATGGGTCAGCATTTTGTGAATGCCACGACGGACCGCGAGTATTTCCTGATTCAAGGATTGGTTCTGTTTTACGGATTTCTGATTGTAGGGGCCAACCTCCTATCCGATCTGGCCCAGATCGCACTCAACCCGCGCTTGCGCGCCAACGCCTGATTTTATCATGTCATCCGCAACTGTTGAAAAAGGATCCTCCCTCTGGCGTGATGCCTGGCACCGTCTTTCGAGAAACAAGGCGGCGATGGTCGGGCTTTGGTTTCTAGTGGCGGTATTCGTGCTTTGTTTTGTGGGGCCGTTGATGCCGTTCGTAAAGAGTCCGACGCAGATCAATTTGGAGAATCCGGGAGCGGGCCCGAGCATCAGCCATTGGTTTGGGACGGATCAGTTAGGGCGCGATTTGTTTGCGCGGGTGCTGTATGGGGGGCAGGTTTCCCTGTTGGTGGGGATGGTTGCGACGGCTGTGGCAGTGTTGATCGGGTTGGTTTATGGTGCTGTTTCCGGCTATCTGGGCGGGAAGATCGACGATGTGATGATGCGCATTGTTGATATTCTATTCGCGCTGCCGTTTCTGGTACTTGTCATTTTGTTTTCACTGGTGGTGAAGGAGCCATCGGACCGGTTTACCGAGTGGACGATCGATACGACCGGTTGGGGAAGGGACCGTGTGGCGCCGATCACGACGTTGATGCCGTTGTTCATTGCGATCGGTTCGATCGGTTGGCTGACGATCGCGCGGATTGTCCGCGCGCAGGTGATGACGTTCAAGCATCAGGAGTTTGTGGAAGCGGCCAGATCCCTAGGGTTGGGTCATGGGAGGATCCTTTTCAGGCACATCCTGCCGAATGTGATCGGGCCGATCATCATCTACACGACGCTGGCGGTTCCCGGAATCATGTTGTTAGAAAGTGTTCTTTCTTTCCTCGGTTTGGGTGTTCAACCTCCTAACAGCTCTTGGGGGATTTTGGTGAAGGAGGGTGCCGACCGGATGGAGACCAACAAGTGGCTGTTGTTTTTCCCGGCGTTCTTTTTTTCCAGCACGTTGTTCGCGCTGAATTTCCTGGGTGATGGGTTGCGGGATGCTTTGGATCCGAAGTCTTCGAAGGATTGACGTGCGGGGTTATTCGTGGGCTTTGCCGCTTTCGTGGAGTTGGCGGAGGCCTTCGCGGAAGTAGTCGATGGCGGACCAGGTGGTGAAGAATCCAGCGACGATGCAGGGGTAGACGGGTGAGAACGGGACGACCTTGAGCATGACCCAGCCGATGGCGAACATTTGAGTGACGGTGCAGACTTTGCCGGTCCAGTGTGGTTGGATGGGGACGTGGTGGTTGATGAAGTGGAGGATGGCGATGCCGCCGAGGATGATGCAGTCGCGGACGATGACGAGGGCGGTGAACCAGAGGGGGATGCTCCAGCCGTCGGGGCCCCAATCGACGGCGGAGAGGGTGATGATGGCGGTGAGGAGGAGGCTTTTGTCAGCGATGGGGTCGATGATTGCGCCGAATTTCGAGCGTTGGTTCCAGCGGCGTGCGATCCAGCCATCGATGCCGTCGCTGGCGGAGGCGGTGACGAAGACGCCGAGGGCCCACCAGCGGAGGGCTTCGACGGGTGCGCCGTCGGCGACACTACGACCATAGTAGATGGCCAGCACGGCGAACACCGGGACCAGCATCAGCCGGGTGAGGGTGATTTTGCTGGCGAGGGTCATGTCCGATTCAATCACCGGGGGAGTGTTTCACCAATGGGAAACTTCGATTGGAAACTTCAATCCGGTGGTTGCGTGTGGCGTGGATCCGGCGATGCTGGGGGCCATGAGATTGCAACCGGGCGATGCTGCTCCAGAATTCACCGCAAAGGTCACGGGGGTGACTTGTGAGGGTGATGGGACGGTTTCGCTGGCGGATTTCCGCGGGGAGCGGGTGGTTTTGGTGTTTTATCCGAAGGATCGGACACCGGGTTGCACGTTGCAGGCGTGTGCGATGCGGGATGCGTGGCAGGAGCTTTCGGGGAAGGCGCGGATTTTCGGTGTCAGTGCGGATCCGCATGAGAGCCACCGGCGTTTCATTGAGAAGCATCGGTTGCCGTATGCGTTGATTGCGGATGAGGATCATGCGGTGTGTTCGGCGTTCGGGGTGTGGGTGAGGAAGTCGTTTTTTTTCATGAGTTACATGGGTGTGGAGCGGACGACGTTCGTGATTGGGGCGGATGGGCGGATTGAGGAGGTTTTTGCGAAGGTTTCGCCGATCCGGCATTTGGATTTGTTGCGGAAATCGCTGACTTGATCCGGTGGCGCTTCGGGATAGGGTCCTTCGTCATGAGCACGCCGAAATCGATCACGCCCGCCGGTCATGTGGCATCGCCTGTGGCGGCGATCGGCAGCATGGCCGCGCTGCTTGCGGCGGGGATGGGTGCTGTGGGTTTGTTAGAGAGGGTGGATGGGATGATCGGGCAATCGCTGGCCGGTGTTTCGCCGCCGGGATCGGCGATAGCGTTGCCGGTCTGGCTGCCGTGGGTGGGGGTGGTGGCGGGAGCTTTCGTGGTGCCGTTGGTTTTGTTGGAGGTTGCGGGAAACTGGAGGCGGTTGGTGTTGTGGGTGAGCGCGTTGGGGTTGGTGGCGGGATGGGCGCCGGTGCTTGCGCTGGCGTCGCGGATGCCCGAGGTTTCCGGGACGTTCATCGCGACGTTCTGGTCTGGGTTGTGTTCGCTGGTTTATGCGTCGCGCCACCGGATGCCGTGCGATGCGCTTTCCGAGACCCGTTCCGTTCCATCCCGTCCCATTTCCTAACAGATTCATGGCCCGCGCTGATTTTCCCGAAGCCGTTCAGATCCTAATCGGTGAGTTGAAACGCCTGCCCGGTGTGGGGCCGCGCAGTGCGGAGCGGATCGCGGTGTGGTTGTTGCAGAGTTCGAAGGCGGATCCGCCGGCGCTGGCGAGTGCGTTGATGACGGCGCGTGAGACGATCATCCTTTGTCCGGTTTGCGGGTTTTTCGCGACGGGGGACGGTTGCGGGTTGTGTGATGACCGGAATCGGGACGACCGGGTTCTTTGCGTGGTGGAGCAGGCGACGGATGTGTTGCCGCTTGAGCGGTCCGGTGCGTTTCGAGGGCGATATCATTGCCTTGGGGGGAAGCTTTCGCCGTTGGATCGTGTTTCGCCGGATGATTTGCGGATTCCATCGCTGGTGCAGCGGGTGTCTGCGGCAGCGGAGCCGATCGAGGTGATTCTAGCGTTGGGTTCCGATGTGGAGGGGGAGGCGACGGCGAACTATCTCGCGGATTTATTGCGGAACCGGAATTGCACGCTGACGCGGATCGCCCAGGGGTTGCCGGCGGGTGGGGGTCTTGAGCATGCGGACGAGTTAACGCTGATGCGCGCGCTTCAGGGCAGGCGATCGTTCTAACATTGTTTTCTAACGATTTTCAGATCATCGGCGCGATCACGAGGGCGACGACGGACATGAGTTTGAGCAGGATGTTGAGGGATGGGCCGGAGGTGTCTTTGAGTGGGTCTCCGACGGTGTCTCCGACGACTGCGGCCTTGTGAGCATCGGATCCTTTTCTGAGGAGAACCCCGTCGTGTTCGACGCCTTCCTCGAACATCTTTTTGGCATTGTCCCATGCGCCGCCGGCGTTGGATTGGAAGAGGGCCATGAGGACTCCTGTGACGGTGACTCCTGCGAGGAGTCCGCCCAACATGTTTCCTCCGCCGATGAATCCGACGGCTACCGGTGCGGCGACTGCGAGCAGTCCGGGTTTCACCATTTCGCGGATGGCGGCTTTGGTGGAGATCTCGACGCATTTTCCGTATTCCGCTTTTCCGAGTGCTGCGTCGAAGGTTGCGCGGTCGGTGGTGGTCCATTCGGCGTGTTCACGGCCTTCGTTGCGGCGCATTGCCTCGAGTGCGGCTTTGAGTGCCGGGACGTCGCGGAATTGTCTGCGAACTTCTTCGATCATTGCCATGGCCGCGCAACCGACGGATCCCATGGCCATGGCGGAAAAGAGGAAGGGGAGCATGCCGCCGACGAAGAGGGCGGCCATCACGTTGGGATCGGTGACTTCGATCTGGAGTGTTCGCCCGCCCGAGTGTGAGGCTTCGTAGGAGGTTTTGAATGCGGCGAAAAGGGCGAGTGCGGTGAGTGCGGCGGAGCCGATGGCGAAGCCCTTGCCGATGGCGGCGGTGGTGTTTCCGACGGCGTCGAGTTTATCGGTGCGGCTGCGGACTTCCTTGGGGAGTTCCGCCATTTCGGCGATGCCGCCGGCGTGGTCCGAGATAGGTCCGTAGGCATCGACGGCGAGTTGGATTCCGGTGTTAGAGAGCATGCCGACGGCGGCGATGGCGATGCCGTAGAGGCCAGCGAAGTGGTAGGCACCGATGATTCCGGTGGCGAGGATGAGGATGGGCCAGGCGGTGGACATCATGCCGACGCCGAGTCCGGCGATGATGTTGGTGGCGGAGCCGGTGACGGATTGGCGGACGATGGACTTGACCGGGCCGGTGCCGGTTCCGGTGTAGTGCTCGGTGACTTTGCCGATGCCGAGCCCGGCTGCGAGGCCTAACAAAATCGCCCAGAACACGCCATTTGCGGTGTAGGGTGCGGCAGCGGTGATGATTTTTCCGGCTTCATCGGTGGCGGCCGCGCGCAGTTCGCCCCAGCTTTCCGGGAGCATCCACTGGATGATGAACCAGGTGGCGATGACCATCACGATGGAGGATCCGAATTCGCCGATGTTGAGCGCGCGCTGCGGATTTCCTCCTTCCCTGACCTTAACGAAGAAGGTTCCGACGATGGAGGTGATGATGCCGACGCCTGCGAGGACGAGGGGAAGGAGGACGGCGCCGAGTCCGTCGAAGTTTCCAACAAACTCGGCCGATCCGATGAAGACCGCGCCGAGGACCATTGCGCCGATGATTGAGCCGACATAGCTTTCGAAAAGGTCCGCGCCCATGCCGGCGACATCGCCGACGTTATCGCCGACATTGTCCGC
>SYAP01000148.1 GCA_005787565.1 Verrucomicrobiaceae bacterium
ATGTCTTCAGCTTACCAGTACTAATCATCCGATTGGCTTGATTCCTGTTTTTCGGATTCAATTGACCAAGGAAATGCGCAGATGGCCATAAGGATCATGTTTGTATTTTGAAAATTTTACTCCGTGTGGATGTCAGGGAGCGGTCTGAAACAGATCGCTTTTGTTCATCAGAGTCCCAGCCCCGTAAGTCGGGGTTGCCCTCTGGTGACCAGAGCGCGGTGGAACCACCCGGTCCCATTCCGAACCCGGAAGTGAAACGCTGCAGCGCCGATGGTAGTGGGACGATAGGTCCTGTGAGAGTAGGTCGTCGCCAGGTATATGCCCGGCCCTGAGAAATCAGGGCCGGGCACTTTTTTGCCCGGATCGGAGGAGATCGGGACTTCGAGCGCGCGAGCATTCGCGCTTGAGCGGACTGCACTATTCGTTAAGGGGGCGCGTTGCTTGTCCCGATTGACCTTCGCATGAAACCATCTCCCCTCGTCGAGGTCGATTTGTCCATCGCCTTTACCAAATTGAAATCTGACACACGGCATCCGATAGCACTCCTGCCGTATAAAACTCGAACTCAGCCTTGTTGGGAATTCTTGTGAGTGTGGTGTGTCAGCAGTCCGATCCGATGGTCACTTCAGTCCCCCGCGCTTCAAGGCTGGAGATGAACTCCGAGTCCGCGCCAGCGTCGGTGATCAAGCAGCTGATATTTGCAGTGCCCGCGAAAAAGAACGCGGATTTTTGGCCCAATTTGGAGTGATCGGCCAAGAAAACCACGTCTTCGGCGTGCTCAATGACCCGCTCTTTGAATGCCGCCTGCCTCGAATTGCTTTCACTTAGCCCCCTCTCCAGATGGAATCCATTCCCGGAAAAAAACATGCGGCTGATGTTATAGCGACGTAAGGCAGTTTCAGCGGTCAATCCGATAAAAGATCTGGAGCGTGGGTCGAACAACCCACCCGTACAAATCAGATCGAGACTTGGCCGATCGGAGAGAGCCGCGAAAACATCCAGCGCATTGGTCAATATCGTCAATGGAAGTTCCGGCAGGAATTCCGTGAGTGTCAACACGGTCGAACTTGCATCCAGAAAAATGGTCTCGTTCGCCTGAATCCGCTTGGCGGCAGCTCGGGCAATCAGGCGTTTTTCATGAAGTCTGATCTTCTGGCGTTCATTCAGCGGCAGGTCTTCCTTGGCACGATCCGGAACCCTGGCACCGCCGTGGATCCGTATCAGTTGCCCCGACCGCTCCAAGATTTCAAAATCCTTGCGCACGGTTTCGTCGGTGACGCCCAGGGCATTGGCTGTCTCGATGGTGCGCAGACTTCCGCCCTCTTGGAGCAGTTGGAGAATTCGACGTTGACGTTCAATGGCGAGCATTTTTTGGGAACCAATCGGCAGTTTCTTGGGAAATTCTTGATTTATTCGTTGACCTGTCAATGAAATCCAATAAATACCAACTCGTTCCATGTCCGCCCCGGCCAACACAAACCCACCCCGATCCGTCATCGAGCAATTGGTGAGAGAGCAGGTTTACGCAAAACTCGGGCTTGCACTGCCGCATGCCGCGAATGCTCCCAACGCTCTTTTGGTCAATATATCAGCCAGACATTGCCACCTCACCCAGAAGGCGGTCGAGGCGCTGTTCGGTCCCGGCCATCAATTGACGCCGATGAAAGGCCTCTATCAGGATGGCCAATACGCTGCGAAAGAAACGGTCACGCTGATCGGTCCCCGGAGCCGGGTGATTTCCAATCTCCGGATTCTTGGTCCTTGCCGCAGCCTGAATCAAGTGGAGCTTGCCTACACCGATTCCATTGCCCTCGGTTTCGAGATCCCGGTGAAAATGTCCGGAGACATCGCCGACACGCCCGGATGCATGCTGATGGGGCCCAACGGCTATTTCCAGCTCGATGAAGGGGTCATCCGCGCGCAGCCGCACGTTCATATGAATCCCGATGATGCCGCATTCTACGGCGTAAAACATCTCGATGTCATGAAGCTCAAAGTCCACGGCCCTCTCGGCATGACCTTCGACAAGCTGGTCGTCCGGGTCGATCCCTCCTTCAAACTCGAAGTCCACATCGACACCGACGAAGGAAATGCCTGCGGCCTCAAATCCGACACCCTCTGCGAACTGATCCGCTGATTTTTCCATCCATCTCCAACAAACCATCCCCTGATATACCACCACCATGAGCACCGCACTTGGAATGATTGAAACCAAAGGCTACGTCGGAAGCGTCGAAGCCACCGACGCGATGGCCAAAGCCGCCAACGTCCAGATCGTGAAACAAATCCAGACCGGCGGGGGCTTCCTCACCGTGATCGTCAAAGGCGACGTCGGCAGCGTGAAAGCCGCCGTGGACGCCGGAGCCGATGCCGCCGGCCGCGTTGGCGAGCTGGTTTCTTCACACGTCATCGCCCGCCCGCACAACGATCTGCTCACCCAGTTCGGCATCGCCTGAGGCGCATTTCCATTCGAACAAACCATCTAACAAATTACTACCATGGCCAAACAAGCAATCGGTATCATTGAAACCAAAGGTTTCATCGCCCTCGTCGAGGCAGCAGACGCCGCACTCAAATCCGCCGACATCCGCATGACCGGCTGGGACAAGATTGGCTCCGGACTTGTCACCGGATTTTTCACCGGTGACGTCGCCGCCGTGAAAGCTGGTCTCGATGCCGCCGCCGCTGCCGCCTCCAACATCGGCACCGTCACATCCGTCCAAGTCATCCCGCGTCCACACGACGACCTCTCGAAGCTCGGCACTTGGATGGGCTGATTGACCTTTGAACCCTGAGGCATCGATCAACCCATGCTCGTTCTCATTTCCAACCTGGGATCCACATCCTTCAAATATCGCCTCTTCCGCATGGAAGCTGGCGGCGGTGAGGATGTGGCAAAAGGTGGATATGAGCGGGTCACGGACCATGCGGTTGCCATTCATGACGCGCTGGAGCAACTCCAACGCGATGGAGTGATTGGCAGCCCCGATGAAATCGACGCTGTAGGATTCAAAACCGTCCTCGGCAAAGACCTCAGTGGATGTGTGATTGCGGACCAGGCCGCGATTGATGCCCTTGAAGGATTTGCCGCCGTGGCCCCGGCACACAATCCGCCATACGCCGAAGGAATCCGGCAATTCGGAAAGTTGCTTCCGAACGCTCGCCTCGTCGCGCTGTTCGAAACCGCCTTCTATCAGTGGACCAGCCCGGCGTCTCACCACTACGCGATTCCTGCGAGTTGGCGTTCTATCGGAATCCGACGTTACGGATTTCACGGAGCCAGCCACAAATTCATTGCCGAACGATCGGCCGAACTCTGCGGCAGGGAAGACGTTGCGGAAACCGTCCGCCGTCTTTATCTCGACGGTCCCAAAACATCCGGTCCCAAGCCCTTCCGTGTGATCTCCTGCCATCTTGGCGGGTCAAGCTCGGTCACCGGCATCCGTGATGGAGTGGCGATCGGAACCAGCATGGGCTTCTCTCCCCAAAGCGGATTGCCGCAGAACAACCGTGTCGGAGAACTCGATTCCGGTGCATTGCCCTATGCCATGCGCACCTTGGGACTTTCCCTTGAAGAAGCGGAACGTCAGCTCACGAAAGAGTCCGGGCTGTTAGGTTTGTCCGGCGTTTCCAATGACATCCGTGACATCAACGAAGCTGCCGCAACTGGGAATGCTGATGCGGCCCTCGCGCTTGATGTTCTCATCCATTCGATCCGCCACTGGATCGGCGCATTCCTAATCGAACTCGGCGGACTGGACGCCCTCGTTTTCACCGCCGGCATCGGCGAAAACGGAAAAGCCCTCCGCGCCCGCGTGTGCGAAGGCCTGGAGGCATTCGGCATCCGAATGGATCCGCAGGCCAATGAAGATTGCCGCGCCACCGAATCATTCATCCAAGCCGAGAACTCCACGGTGAAGATCATGGTCATCCCCGCCAATGAGGAACTTGTCCTCGCCCGCGAAGTCTTTCGCAAACTTTCCTGAAACACATCCAACCATCCAATCAACCCTCTCCAACCACCAAATACCATGGCCAAACAAGCAGTAGGACTCCTCGAAACCCGCGGCCTCGCATGCCTCGTCGTCGGCGTCGACGCGATGCTCAAATCCGCAAACGTTGAACTCGCCGGACCGATGAAACAGGTCGGCTCCGCTCTTTGCAACGCGGTCGTCACCGGCGATGTCGCCGCTGTCAAAGCCGCGCTCGATGCCGGTGCCGCCGCTGCAGCCGAAGCCGGTGAAGTCGTCAGCGCCCACGTCATCGCCCGTCCTGACGAAGCGATCGACTCCGTGCTCCCGAAAGACGCCGCAGCCCGCGCACGCAAGTGATTCACCTCGCGGCACCCGTCTAACAAGCGGGTGCCGTGGCACACCAACATCCCATGTTCCTCGCGGAAGTCATCGGTCAGGTCGTCGCGACCAAGAAAGACGAGCACATGATCGGCAGGAAACTGCTGATCCTGCGCCCGAAACTGGTCGACGACAAGGATCCGACGAAATTCAAGGACGGCCAAAACACCGTCGTCGCCATCGACACTGTCGGTGCCGGCGAAGGGGAACTCGTCCTCTTTTGCCAAGGCAGCTCCGCGCGCCAAGCCTCCGGTCTCAAGCTCATCCCCGTGGACGCCGCGATCATCGCGATCGTCGACCGCGTGGAAGTGCTCGGAACAACCGTCTACAAGGAACATTGATCCCTAACCGTCCCGTCTGAGCTGATATGCAAACTCTCGATCCAGAAATCCTCCGCTCCGTGGTTGAATCGGTCGTCTCGCGCCTCAAAAACGTTGATCCGTCCCCTGCTCCCGCTCCCACCGCAAAACCCGCTGCCGCCAAAGGCTCATGCGGTTGCGGATGTGCCGGCTCGGATGGTAACCTTGGCGTTTTCACTTGCGTCGACAAAGCTGCCGATGCCGCACAACACGCGCACCTCAAGCTGAAGAAACTCGGTGTCCAAGCCCGTTCGAAAGTGATCGAGATTGTCAAAACACTCGCTGTTTCCAATGCCGAGCCATGGGGCCGCTTCGAGATGGAGGAAACCAAAATCGGGCGCGTTGATCACAAGATCGCCAAGCTGCTCATCACCAAGAACGTTCCTGGCGTCGAGTGGCTCCGCCCGGATGCCATGAGCGGTGATGGCGGCATCATGATGGAAGAATACGCACCCTTTGGTGTGGTTGGCGCCATCCTTCCCGTCACCCACTCGGTTCCCACCCTAACAGGAAACGTCATCAACATGGTGGCGGCCGGAAATGCCATCGTCTTCAATCCCCATCCGGGTGGTGCGCGCAGCGCGGCGATGGCGGTGCGTGCCTACAACGAAGCCATCAAGCGCGAACTTGGCATCGAAAACCTGATCACCACCATCGAGCAACCCACCCTCGAATCCTTCGATCTCATCTGCCGCAACCCGCAGATTTCCCTGCTTGCGATCACCGGCGGCCCTGCCGTGGTTTCCGCCGCGATGAAATCCGGCAAGCGCGCCATCTGCGCGGGCCCAGGAAATCCGGTCGTCGTCGTCGATGAAACCGCCGATCTTGCCAAAGCCGCGCGCCACATCATCGAAGGAGCCGCCTTTGACAACAACCTGCTCTGCATCGGTGAAAAGGCCGTTTTCGTCGTGGGATCCGTGTTCAACCGCTTCTGCGAGGAACTCCGCAAAGCCGGAGCCGCTCGTCTCGATTCACGGCAGCTTGAAAAACTCACCGCCGCAGCCTTCACCTACAAGGAAACCGATGGCGGCTGCTCGCACCCGGTCGTCAACCGCGACCTCGTCGGTGCCGATCCCACCAAACTGGCGGCGCATGCCGGAACGACCGTCCCGGATGGCACCCAGCTCCTCTTCGCCGAAACGGATGCCGATCACGCCTACGTGCAGGAAGAGCAGATGATGCCGATGCTTCCCATCGTTTCCTGTCCCGATTTCGAAACGTCTGTTAGAGAGGCCAAGCGCGCGGAGCACAACTACCGCCATTCCGCGATCATCCACACCAAGGACGTCGACCACATGACCCACATGGCCAAGGAAATGGACACCACCATCTTCGTCAAGAACGGCCCGTCCGTCGCCGGCCTCGGCCTCGGTGGCGAAGGGTATCTCTCCTACTCCATCGCCACCACCACCGGTGAAGGAATCACGACTCCGAAAACCTTCACCCGCATCCGCCGCTGCGTCCTTGTGGAAAATCTCCGCATCATCTGATAGATCGAACGATCCAACCACATGACACTCGCCCAAGTCGTCGGCCACGCCGTCAGCAGCCATTGCCACCCTTCCTTGAAGGGATACAAGATGCTGTTGTGCCAGCCGATCGATCCGACGGGAGCCGCCACCGGCGTGCCGATGGTCGCCATCGACCTGTTCGGTGCCGGCATGCATTCGAAAGTGTTCGTTTCCAATGACGGTCTCGGCGCGCGCCACATCGTGCACGACGAGAAATCCCCGATCCGCAATTTCATCCAGGGCGTCATCGACGAAGCTCCATCCCTCTAACAAAAACCATGCGCCTCGCCCAAATCATCGGTCGCGTCACACTGAGCGTCAGTGATCCCGCCCTCAAGGCAGGACGCTGGCTCGTGGCCAGCCCGTTGGATTCCGCGCATCTCAACACCGCTTGCCAGACACGGCCTCCGGTTTCCTCTCAGTCCTCACTCATCACCTACGACAATCTCGGCGCGGGGGAGGGTGACATCGTCGGCATCGTCGAAGGTGCCGAAGCAACCGCTCCTTTCGACCATCCCATTCCCATCGACGCGATCACCGTCGCGATATTCGACTCCATTTCCCATCAACCCGCAACCGCCTGACCCCTCACGCCATGACCAAGAAAGTGTTCACCGCCGCCGACATCGAAGCCTTCCTCAAATCAGGCAAGTCCGCCGCCGATCTCCCGAAGGGGGTGATCCTAACGCCTTCCGCAAAAGACATTCTCCGTGATGGACTCGGCCCGGTGAGAGCAGGCTCCGCAGGTTCCACACCCACAAGCTCCGCAACCTATCAGGAGCCGATCCTTCCCGACTACGAATACCACTGGACTCCCGGAAAGGACCCGAAAACACCCGCTGAGATCCAGGCATTCTTCAACTCGCCAGCGATCGTCAAACTCAAGGAGCGCATGGTCGAGATCGGCCAGCGCATGTGGGCTCGCGAATACACCGATGGCAATGGTGGCAACTTGACCATCCGCGTTGGTGACAATCTTGTGCTATGCACGCCGACCCTTGTTTCCAAGGGTTTCATGACCGTCGAGCAGATGTGCCTCGTCGATCTCGAAGGCAAGCAGCTTGCCGGGAAATTCAAGCGCACCTCCGAGTGCATGACGCACCTTGCCATCATGAAGCGCCAGCCCAAGGCCAAGGCCTGCTGCCACGCGCACCCTCCACATGGTACTGCGTTTGCCGTAGCTGGAGTCCAGCCACCCACCTGCATGATCCCGGAAGCGGAAGTCTTCCTCGGCCAGATCGGCATGGCGGAATATCGCACGCCCGGCACTCCCGCCAACGCCGAAGTCGTCGGCAATGCCGCTGTTGAACACATGGCGGTTCTCATGGTCAACCACGGGGTCATCACCTGGGGCAAGGACATCGAGGACGCCTATTGGAAAATGGAGAACGTCGAATCCTACTGCAAAACCGTTTGGGTCGCCTCGCAACTCAACGGTGGAAACCTGCTCACCATTACAGGGGGCCAGGCCAAGGAACTCATCGAACTCCGCAAATCCCTCGGCATGGATGACAAGCGCTCCTCATGGAAGGAATGCGAACTTTGTGACAACGGCGCGTTCCGCCCCGGCACGGTCTGCTCGATTCCGGATTCCAAGCCTGCCGCTTCAGGCGGTGCGCTCAATCCCGAAGCGGAAAAGCTCGTCCAGCAGCTCACCGACCAGATCCTCGCGGCGATGAAATGATCCCGCGCGGGTGAAGCCGTTCACCGCCAGTTGTCCTGCCAGCGTTCGAACTCCGCGGGCCGCACCCGATAGCGTGCGAAATTTCCCTCGTGCAGGCTGCTCAGTTCGGTCTCCACGATTTCAACAAACCGTGCGCGCTCTGTCTTCATGATTTCGCGTGAAGCCCGCTCGGCGATCCACTTCGCGGCCGCCTTCTTGTCCAGCGCTGTTAGAACGACCTCGCTGACGAACGCCTTGATCGCATTGCGATGGCGCATCCGGAACGGATCCGGATCACCGATCGATTGCAGAACCATCGAGTAGCGGGCGCACGAGCGCCGATAGGCGTGCACGAACACATCCCGCAGAAGCTCCACGCGGTTGAGCTCATACACCGCCAACACGCCTGCGGTGTAATCCGCAGCATCCACATCGACGAACGAAAGTGGGCAAAGGTTCCGCTTCACCAACGGAATGTTCGCCGCCAGGCGCGACACCCGCTTGTTCACGTCTTCGAACGGCTGGAGATAGGGCAGTTGGACCATCACGAAAAACGCCTGCTCGAACGGATCACGAATCGCCGTGGCTTTCTCCAACAGAACATTGAAACGCTCCTTCACCTGTTGGGGCACTGCCAGCGGATGAAACACCGAGCCGCCGATACCCACCTGACGTGAGCGCAGCCTTCCGCCCGCCGCCGGATCCGGCAACAGTTCTTCGGACAACAGCGCGTGCAGATTGCAGATCGTGTAGCGGTTGAAATCCAGATCCGCCGCTTCCGCGGAAAGCATCTCGATCGCGGCCTTGTGATTCAGAATCATCTGCGACTCGCGGAAATCGTGGCCGTCCGCATTCTCGCCGCGCTCTAACAAACGCTGGGTTTCCAACAACGAGTAGGTGTTCCCCTCAAGGCGGCTGGAGTTCCACGAGAGATCGATCAACAAGCGGTCCATCACCTGCCGCAGATAGGTCCCGGCCGGCAGATCCATCATGCCCACCTCTCCGATCCGTGCGAGTTCGCTCCGCACCGATTCAGACAAATAGCGGGTGACGTTCGGCTGATAGACATCAAGAAAAGAGCCCTGATAACCGACCGGCTGGCGGCTTACCAATGGCTGACGGATTTCCAGGCTCAGACGCCGGCCCTCCGGTGAAAGCCACGAACTACCGGGAGCGACCGAGGGCTCCTCTTCCCGGACCACAGCGGTCGGTTCGGAAAAATCCTCCTGATCGCCCTCAGAGGCATTCGCGAGATAGCGCCGCGCCCGGCCCTCGCCAACGGGCTTCAGTTGTCCTTCGTGCACCAATTGATCCAGTCTCCGTTGCAGGGTTCTTTTGGGCAAATGGAGGTGCGGGCTAGCCAAGAGTTCTTTCACCGAAGCACCACGTGCCCGCAGCCGGATGATCCGGAGCAGGGTCTCCTGTTCGTGGCTAAGGGATTCCTTTGGCATGATTTCAGCACCAATGTGGCGCGATTACGTTGAAAGCGTGCCAATTTCCTCGCGATAATCAAGTCTTTTGGCACGTTTAAACCAAACAATCGCGCCAATCATGCCAAAGTGGCACGATTTCAGCGATTCAAGGCTGCCACCACTAGATCAACGGGTAACCCCATCACGTTCTCAAAACTGCCACGGATGCCTTCGACCAACAGGTCGCCATGCTCTTGGATTCCATAGGCTCCGGCTTTGTCGAGGGGGTTGGCCAGTTCAAAATAGCGGTCGATCACCGCATCGTCGAAAGCTCGAAACGTAACGTCCGTTAGATCGTGGAAGCATTCGGTTTCGCCCCCTGGACGGACGATGCAAACGCCAGTGCAGACGAAATGGGTGCGCCCGGAAAGTTTCCGCAACATCCTGCGCGCGGCATTGAGGTCGGCGGGTTTGCCCAAAGGTTCATTGTCGATGAACACCAGCGTGTCCGCGCCGATCACCGTGCAATCCGGCCGCTCCGCCGCCACGGCAAGTGCCTTGAGCTTGGCGTTTTCCTCGCACAATGCCGCGGGGTCCATGCTGGCATCATGAATCTCCTCCGCAGGAGAAACCGCGACCTCAAAAGTCAAACCCGCGCGGGCAAGAAGTTCGCGGCGTCTTGGGGAAGCGGAGGCAAGCAGGATCGGCATGGCCGGAAATGCACCGGAGCGGCCGATCCATCAAGAGTGTTCCGATGGCGAGACCATCCAATCTTCACGGAGGATTCACGGAACCTTGATAGGCGTTTCACCGGGCGGCCTTGCCATGGCGGCGTCAACCCTGACAAACGCCATGAATCCCATCCATCGAATCGTCTATCTCGCCGTGGTTTACGGCTTCCTCTCGCTCACCGGCCTTGTGTTTGGTGATGACGCTGCCGCGCCGTATTTCATGATCCCCGGATCGAGCGCGGAGACCGCCGCAGAACAACTCCCGCTCAAAAGCACGGCCGCGGAAGTCCGGATCGACGGGACGATCGCCCGGGTCAAACTCATCCAGCGCTATGGAAACGCTGGCATCAAGCCGATCGAGGCGGTGTATGTGTTTCCCGCATCCACCCGTGCGGCGGTTCATGGGATGACGCTGACGCATGGAGGAAAAGTCATCACCGCGCGCATCCGGGAGTCGGTCAAGGCGAAGGCGGAGTATGAAAAGGCCAAGCAGGAGAAGAAAACCGCCGCGCTGTTAGAAGAGATGCGGCCGAACGTTTTCCAGATGTCGGTGGCGAACCTGATGCCGGGCGATGATGTGAAGGTGGAGATCGAATGGACCGAGACGGTTCCGGCGACCGGCGCGGTCTATGAATACGTGCTGCCGACCGTGGTTGGGCCGCGATACACCGGAGGAAGCGGTGGCGGGAAAGGTGCCGGATGGGCGGCGAATCCGCATTTGCCGCAGGGGGTTGATTCTCCAACCGAGTTCAGCCTCGGAATTTCGTTAGATACCACCTTGCCCCTCGCCGAATGTGTTTGTCCGAGCCATCCGGTGAAGGTGGAGTTCCAGGCACGCGACCGGGCCACGCTGGTGCTCGATCACCGGCATGGGAAAGACATCGCCAACCGCGATTTCATCCTGCGCTGGAAACTCGGAAACGACGCCGTCGACGCCGGGCTCCTGCTGCATCGCGGTGAGAAGAAGAACCATTTCCTCTTGCAAGTCGCACTACCGGAACGGGTGCCGTTGGAACAGGTGCCAGGTCGGGATTACGTGATGGTGCTGGATATCTCCGGGTCGATGAGGGGCTTCCCTGTCGATACGGCAAAGCAACTCCTAACAGACCTGATCGGCGGATTGCGGCCGGACGATACCTTCAACGTGCTGACCTTCGCCTCGGGCAGCGCCGCTCTATCAGAATCGCCATTGGATGCGACGCCTGACAACATCGCGGCGGCGTTGAAATTCATCGACCGTGACCATGCGGGTGGCGGCACCGAGCTGGAGGCCGCCTTGCGCCGCGCGTTGGCGCTTCCCGGCGGCGAAGGGCGTTCGCGGTCGATCCTGTTGGTGACCGACGGATACATCACGGCTGAGGAGGAATGTCGCAAGTTGGTTAGGGAAAACATCGGGCAGGCGAACCTGTTCGCGTTTGGCATCGGTTCGGCGGTGAACCGCCAACTGATCGAACTGGTGGCCCGTGCGGGTGGAGGGGAGCCGGTGGTGGTGACCAACAGTGAAGATGCCACCGCAGCGGCGCGGCGTTTCCGTGAGGAGGTATCGAATCCGGTGCTGGCGAAGGTCCGGATCGAGGCCGAGGGAGTGGAGCTGGGAGGCATTGAGCCATCGCCGCATCCGGATGTTTTTGCCTCGCGGCCGCTGGTGATCACCGGGACGTGGAGTGGCGAGCCGCGTGGAAAAATCGTGGTGCGTGGCATTGCCGGTGGCGGGAAGGCGTTTGAGAAAACCATCGATCTGGCGGAAGCGGCCGAGGCTAAAGGGGTGGATCACCCGACGCTGCCGGTGCTTTGGGCGAGGGAGCGGGTGCGCCGTCTAACGGATTTGCCGACCGATGCCGATGTGGTGGGCGAGATCACGGCGCTCGGACTGGAGCATGCGTTGCTCACGCCATACACCTCGTTTGTCGCGGTGGATGAGACGCCGCAGGAGATGAACGGACTGGCGGAAACGGTGCGCCAGCCGCTGCCATTGCCGCAAGGGGTTACCAATGCGGCGGTCGGTGGTTCCGCGCCGATGGTGAAAAACGCATCGGTGCCTGAGCCCGGGGCGATCGGTTTGATCGCGCTGCTGGCCACCCTTTTGGCCGCACAGCGTCGGCGTGACTGAGCCGACATTCCAACAAACTAACAGAAAACAGGATGACACACGTGATTTCCAACCGGGGTCTGACGTTGGACGGCGGAGTGATGCCGAGACAATGGGTTGTGCCGGTGGCATTCTGGATGCTGGCGGCGATTTCACCGGTGATCTATTGGTTCGGGCTGCGGTTGGATGACGGCAGCGATGAGCCGCTTGGGTTGCTGGTCCTGGCGCTGGCCGCGTGGTTGGGGTGGAGGGAGCGGGCGGTCCTGAGAGCAACGCATCGCGCGCAGATTTGCGGGGCGATGATGATTTTGGGTTCCGCGCTGGCCATTCCACACCTGCCTCCGCTGCTGCGCGCGGTGTTGGCGGTGGCCGGGGTGGCGGTTTTTCTTGGGCTCCATCATCGTGCCGGTTTGTTAGGTTTGATGCTGCTTTCCCTGCCGGTGACGGCATCGTTGCAGTTCTATCTGGGCTATCCGCTGCGCTTGATCTCCGCCGAAGGGGCGGTATTTCTGTTGGAAATGGGTGGCGCGCAGGCGGAGCGGGCCGGCGCTGAGATTCTGATCGCGGGCAAGGTGCTCGGTGTGGATCCGGCATGCAGCGGTGTGCGGATGCTGTGGCATGCGTGTGTTGCTGCGATGGGACTGGCGGCGTTTCACCGGCTTTCCTGGCGGCATACGGTGATGATTGGGGTGATGGCGTTGGTTCTGGTGGTTCCAGCGAATGTGATCCGAGCGGCTTTGTTAGTCCTAGAAGAGGTTGGGCCGTGGAAGGATTCGGGCTTGATTCACGGCGGGGTGGGGTTGTTGTGCTTTGCCATCTTCCTGCTGCCGATGTGGTGGTTTGCAGCGAAGCGGTCGCGACCTGCGGGAGCGGCGGCGGTGCGGCTGCAAGTGTGCCGTGGCGCGCGGGTTTTGCTGACGGCGTCCGCGTTTTTCGCGCCGATTCTGGCGGCGTCCACACCGAGGCATCCGGTGTCGGCGGTGGCGGGTGAATTGCCGGTGGCATTCGAATTTGACGGAATCACACTTCCGTTAGAGGCGCTTCCGCCCACCGCGGCCGAGCAGGCGTTTGCGAAAAGTTTCCCCGGGCGTCTTTCGAGCCATCGCTGGGTGCACCGGCAGGTGATCTTGCGCGAGGTTCACACGGCGACGAGGCGTTTGCATCCATCGCGCGATTGTTTCCGGGCGGCGGGATTTCAAACGACGGAAGCGATCACGGTGATTCGTGCGGATGGGGATCGCTGGTCGCATTTCACGGCCACGCGGGGCGGCGAGCGTTTCGAGGTGCTTGAGCGGGTTATCAGCCTTCGGGACGGCTCATCGTGGACGGATGCGGCGGCTTGGTTCTGGCATGCCTTGCGGCATCCGCTCAATGGTCCGTGGAGGGCTGAAACGGTGATTTCAGGTTAGGGATTTTGCTTGTCAGATTTCAGGCAAAGGTTGAGACAAGACGGGTAACCAATTCATTATCATGCTTAAAGAATTTAGAAACTTCATTCTCAAGGGAAACATGTTGGACCTTGCAGTCGGTGTGATCATCGCGGGAGCCTTCGGCAAGGTGGTGACCGCTTTCACCGATATCCTGCTCGCTGCGATCGGCAAAATTGGCGGACAACCGGACTTCAGCTCCTACAAGCCGGAGGGTTTCCCGATCGGCGTGTTCCTGAACTCGGTGATCAGCTTGCTGATGGTAGGCTTTGCGCTGTTCATCGTTGTGAAAGCCTACAACACTGCCAAAGCACGATTTGAGAAATCACCTGAAGCTGCTCCAGCCGCGCCTCCGGAGCCTACGGCGGAAGAAAAGCTGCTTACCGAGATCCGCGATCTGCTGAAGCAGAAATAAGGATCATGGAAATCGTCCAAGTCGATGACCTTTCGCCCGCTCCGGAATCACCCCGGGCGGGCTCTTTGTTTTGGAGGGTCTTTGTGATTGTGGCCGCGTTGATGTCGCTGCTGTTTTACGGGATGCGTGATGGTAAGCGGGATTCCGCCGTCGAGGCGGACCGGAATGGTGACGGGAAAACCGACGCGCGGCAGGAAATCGACTCGAAGGGTCGTGCCACGCTGTCCTTTGAGGACAACAACCATGACGGTCGCTGGGATGTGCGCTATGAGTTTCTTAATGGCATCCCGGTCCGCGGGGAGAGAGATCTTGATTTTGATGGAAACTTCGACGCGAAGATGGACTTCGCGCACGGGGTGATCGTGACTGAGACGGTGCGGACGCCCGGTTCGCCGCACCCGTTGTTCCGTCATGAATATCGACATGGCGTGTTGCAGGCGACGTGGTCCGATCCGGACCTTGACGGCGCGTGGAACGAGCGCATCGAGTATGACGCGCTGGGCGTGGAAACCGGCCGGATCCCGCTGCGCTGATCACGGAAACGAAAAACGCCGGCCGCGATGAGGCGACCGGCGTTTCACATCGAACGATTCGCGCGAAAGGATCACTTGGCCTTCACGGTCAGCACGCCCTGCATGATGGCGAAGTGGCCGGGGAAGGTGCAGAGGAACGGATACGCGCCGGGTGCCGGGGCGGTGAAGGTGATTTCATCGCTCTCGCCACCGCCGAGCATCTTGGTGTGGGCGATGATGAGTGCCTTGGACTCCTCGTCCTGCGGAATGTAGCCGTGGTCCTTGGCGGGTGCGCATTTCGCAGCGAAAGCGGGAAGCTCGGTGCCGGGCTTGAGGATCACCACGTTATGGCCCATCGCCACGACGGGGAGTTGGCCGATGTGTTTGAAAGAGAGGGTGACTTTCTGCCCTTCGGTCACTTCGAGGGCTTTCACGCTGTATTGCATCTGGTCGTTGCCGGTGAGTTCCAGCTTTACGTCTTCCGCGAGTGCGAACGGGGCGGCGACCAGGGCGGTGAGAATAAGAACAAGTTTCTTCATAGGTGTTGTGGTGGAAACGCGGGGACCATGGTCCAACTTTCACCCGGGCGCAACTCCCGGAAATGCACAATTCCCGCCATTTTTCCCATCAATTCCGCCAGCCCACCACGCACCCGCCAATTTCCGAGGAATCATCGGCTTTTCCTCTCGTCAAATCCCACTCCCGCATCTAACCTCTTGGTGTCCCCAAGACATTTCCCGGCCAAGGTTGGCACGGGCTTTGCTATTCCCCTCATACCAATCCGCCGGTACCATGAAAAAAATCGAAGCGATCATCAAACCGTTCAAGCTGGAGGATGTCAAAGAAGCCCTTTCCGAATTCGGAGTCGAAGGCATGACTGTTGTGGAGGTCAAAGGATTTGGCCGCCAGAAGGGCCATAC
>SYAP01000149.1 GCA_005787565.1 Verrucomicrobiaceae bacterium
AGATCCAGACGGCTCCATCGGGTCCGGTTTCGGCGTGGACGGGAGCGGACCATCCGTCGGCGCTGTTGTAGAGGTTGTTAGGGAGTTGTTGGGCGGTGTAGCCAGCGCCTTTGGGGGTGACGGCGAATTGGCCGACGAGTTTTCCGGTGGGTCCGGTGACGAAGGCGATGCGGTCGCGCCATGCTTCGGGGAAGCGGGTGGAGGTGTAGAAGGCGTGGCCGGCGGCGGCGGTGTAGCGGTCGAATTGGTCGACTTGGCGGATATCGGTGGAGGAGGGGAAGAATTTGGGGTTGTTGTCGGCGTTTGGGGTGCGGGGTTGTGGGAGTCCGGCGGCGTCGTAGTAGCCTTTGGGGAGGGTTGGGTACCAGGAGGGGTTGCCGTTGGCGGTGGAGCCGAGGATGTCGAAATCGGAGGTGGTTCCGAGGCCCCAGGTGTTGTTGGTGGTGGGTTGGAGGTATTCCAATTCGCTGCCATCGGGGCGGAAGCGGAAGTATCCGGAGCTGAACTGGTGGTCTTGTCCGCCGACTTTTCCGCGGAAGCCGGAGTATCCGACGGTGCCGTAGATCCAGTTGTCGTGGCCGTAGCGGAAGTTGGAGGGGCCGGCGTGGGTGTCGCCCATGCCGAAGCCGGTGAAGAGGACTTTGCGGACGTCGGCCTTGTCGTCGCCGTCGGTGTCCTGGAGGAAGAGGACGTCGGTTCCGTTGGTGGAGATGATGCCGCCGTTGGCGAAGACGATGGTGGTGGGGATGGAGAGTTTGTCGGCGAAGATGGTGAATTTGTCGGCTTTTCCGTCGTTGTTGGTGTCTTCGCAGATTTTGATGCGGTCGTTGCCGATGTTTCCGGCCTGGAGGTTGTTGGGGTAGTCGATGGTTTCGACGACGAAGGCGCGGCCGCGGTGGTCCCAGGCGATGTAGATGGGGTTGACGATGTCGGGTTCGCTGGCGAAGAGGGAGAGTTCGAAGCCGGTGGGGACCTGGGCCATTTTCATGGATTCGGCGGGGGGGAGGGGTTTTTGGCCTTGGGTGATGGCTTTGCGTTGGAGGTAGCCTGGGAGGATCATTTCCTCGGTTTCGAGTTCGGGGAGTTTGAGGGCGGTGAGTTTGGCGCGGACTTGTTCACCGACGGACCAGAGGATGCCGCGGCGGAGGAGTTCGTGGAAGGCGTCCTGGCCCCAGCAGCGCATGTCGTGGCCGTAGGCGGTGTAGAAGACTTTGCCTTTTCCTTGGTTGCGGACCCAGGTCCAGGGTTCGTCCTCGCGTTTTTGGAGGATGGTGCGGTCGTCGCCGTGGCGGTCGTGGACGTAGGTTTCGTCCCAGGTTTCGAAGCCTTGGAAGCCGCGCATGACGGGGTGGTTGGGGGCGGTGATGGTGGTGGTGAAGATGCCATCGCCGTGGGATTTGAAGCGTCCGCCGACAAGTTTGACGAAGGCATCGGAGCCGCCGAAGCAGGCGGAGGCGCAGTGGATGGGTAGGAAGCCGCCGCCGTTTTCGACGAAGCCGATGAGGGCTTTTTCCTGAGACGGGTCCATGGGCTCGTTCTGTTTCCAGTTGGCGTAGAGGAGGACGGCGTCGTATTGGGCGAGGTTGGGGGTGTTGATATCGGCGAGGTCTTCGGTGTAGGAGAAGTCGATGCCGTCATCGCCGAGGGCTTTCTTGATGACGCGGTAGCGTTCGATGGGGTCGTGGCCGGGGTGGGCGGCGGTGGGTGCGCCGATGAAGAGGACTGAGACGCGGCGTGCGTCTTCGCGTGGCAGTTTGAGGGACTGTGCGAGGCTGAATGCGGCGATGAGGAGGAGAAGCGGGAAGAGGAGGGCGCGTTTCATGCGAGCGGGTGTGGCGGATGGGTTGGCGGAGGGGTGGATGCCGACCGCGTTGGGAATCTGGGACAGAAACGCAGGCTCCGCTTGTAAGATTGCGGGAACTTTGTGTAGAGTTGCGCCAGATGACGCCGAAAGAGTTTCGCCATGAATGGACTGAGTTGCTGCCACCGGGACAATTCCGCCATTTGTTTGATCATTTGCCGGGGATGTTTTTTTTCGCGAAGGATTTGAATTCGCGGTTGATGGCGGCGAATCCGGCGTTGGTGAAGCGGTTGGGGTTCAAGACGGAGGAGGAGGCGATTGGTGTGATCGACAGCCAGATTTATCCGCCGCGGTTGTCCGAGAAGTATTTGAAGGATGATGCGCAGGTGTTTGCGACGCGGAAGCCGTTGTTGGGGTTGATCGAGCTATGGCCTAACAGCGATGGGCGGCCGGAGTGGTTCATTACGGACAAGTTGCCGCTTTTCAATATACGTGGAGAGGTGTGGGGGTTGTGCGGGACGATCCGGAGTTTCGAGGCGCAGCGGTCGGCGATGTTGCCGTATTTGGAGCTGGCGGCGGTGGCAGAGCATTTGAAGACGCATTTCCGAGACAAGCTGGATGTTCCGGCGTTGGCGCGGATGGCGCACATGTCGGTGCGGCAGTTTGAGCGGAAGTTCCGGGCGACGTTCCAGATGACGCCGCGGGATTACATGATCCGGATGCGGGTGATTGAGGCGTGTGAGTTGTTGGTCCGGACGAACCAGCCTGTGACGACGGTGGCGTTGGAGGCGGGATTTTATGATCACAGTGATTTCGCGAGGCAGTTCCGCAGGCACATGGGGCAGACGGCGAGCCAGTATCGGAAGGACCGGCGTCAGGATTACGTGGCACCGCCGCTTGCGCATCCGTGAAGTGTGTTTCATGGTGTGAGGATGAAGATTTGGAGTTTTTGTGTTTCGTCGGCGTTGGTGGTTTCCGGGATGGCGGCGGAGCATCCGGGGAAGGCGGTGGTGGAGTGGGTTTCCGCAGGGGAGAGTTGGCAGGCCGGGGGAGTGGTCAGGACGGCGATCCGGATGAAGATCGATGAGGGGTGGCACACGTATTGGAGCAATCCGGGTGAGGGTGGGATGAAGCTTTCGGTGAAGTGGACGTTGCCGGAGGGGTGGACGGCGGGGGATGTGATGCATCCGGTGCCGATGCATATCATGACGGGGGATTTGCCGGGTTTCGGGTATGAGGGGGAGGTTGTGTTTCCAGTGGAGTTGAAGGCTCCTGCGACGGGTGGCGGGGAGGTGACGTTGGTGGCGGATGTTTCGTGGTTGGCGTGTGATGAGGCTTCGTGTGTGCCGGGGAGAGAGAAACTGGAACTGGTGCTGGCGGAGGGTGAGGCGAAGGATGGGCCGGGGGCGGTGGTGATTTCCGAGGCGATGAAGCGGGTGCCAGTGGTGGTTGAAGGGGTGGATTTGAAGGTGCGTGAGGTGGAAGGCGGAATGGAGTTGAGGTTGGGGGTGGCTGATGGGGTTTTGATTGATCCTTCAAAGGCTGAGACGTTTCCCGAGACGCCACGTGTGGTGGATGCCGCGACGTTGATCCGGTGGGAGAAATCGGGAGACGGTTGGTTGGCGGTGGTGCCGAAGAATGAGTATGCGGAGGGGGCGGTCGAGGAGCTGACGCTGGTGCTTGCCGGGCAGAGAGGTGTGCCGATTTCGGTGTCTTGGAAGGCGGAATAGAGAGATGTAAAAAGTGGGTGGACAAAGCGGGGAAGTGGGACAAGTTGCCAACTCATATCCAATACACATCATGAAATCACTTACATTAAGCACCATCGCAGGAGTTATCGCATTGGCCGGAGTTTTGTCGGCGAAGGAGATCGGGCAAGCGGCGCCAGATTTCAGCGCGAAGAATGTGAAAGGGGAGGAGGTTTCCTTGTCGGGATTGAAGGGGAAGGTTGTGGTTCTGGAATGGGTGAACTTTGATTGTCCGTTTGTGAAAAAGCATTATGCGAGCGGGAATTTGCCGAAATTGCAGGAGAGTTCTACGGGCAAGGATGTGGTCTGGCTGACGATCAGTTCCGCCGCTGAAGGGAAGCCGGCTTACATGGAGCCGGCGAAGTTGGCGGAGCGTGCGGAGAAGGAGGGCAACAAGGCGAGTCATGTATTGGTGGATGGTACGAGTGTTGTGGGGAAGGCTTATGATGCGAAGGTGACTCCTCATCTTTACATCATCAACAAGGAGGGCGTGCTGGTGTATAACGGTGCGATCGATTCCAAGCCGACGACGGATGCGGCGGATGTGGAGACGGCGGACAAGTTGTTTGTGAATGCGCTGGAGGCGGTGCTTGCGGGCAAGGAAGTGCCGAACGCGAAGAACCAGCCGTATGGGTGCGGTGTGAAATACTGAGGGTGCGTGATTTTCGATTGATGGAGGCCCCCGGTGCGGATGATGCGTGCGGGGGTTTTCCTTGTTTGGGGGTAGAGATTTCCGGCTGTTCCCCGTGGTTGACCCCTTCGGGCGGGGTTGCTAGCGTCCGCGCCCCGTCATGAGCGCCCCGAACCTGAAAGACACGCTGAGACTACCGCAAACGAGCTTCCCGATGCGGGGAGATCTCGTGCAGAACGAGCCTGGCCGCCTTGCGCGGTGGGAGAGTGAGGGGCTATACGGGCGGATTCTGGGTCGGCGTCGTGAGGCGGGGGCAGAGGAGTTTATTTTGCATGACGGGCCGCCGTTTGCGAATGGTGATGTTCACATGGGGACGGCGCTGAACAAGCTGCTGAAGGATTTGGTGGTGAAGTCGAAGACGATGGCTGGGTTTGCCGTGCCGTTCATCCCGGGGTGGGACTGCCACGGGTTGCCGATCGAGTTCAAAGTGGTGAAGGAGGCGGCGGGGCTTGACGCGCCGGAGATCCGGCGGCGATGCACGGAGTTTGCGAAGCGTTTCATCGACATCCAGCGGGCGTCGTTCCGGCGGCTCGGGGTGTTTGGTGATTGGGAGAATCCGTATTTGACGATGGATCCGGGGTATGAGGCGAACATCCTGCGGGTGTTTGCGAAGCTGGTGGAGAAGGGGGCGGTCTATCAGTCGAAGAAGCCGGTGCAGTGGTCGTATGGCGCGCAGACGGCGCTTGCGGAGGCGGAGGTGGAGTATCAGGACAAGCAGAGTCCGGCGGTGTTCGTGAAGTTCCCGCTGGCTACGGGAGAGATGGCGGGGAAGGCGTCGATTGTCATCTGGACG
>SYAP01000150.1 GCA_005787565.1 Verrucomicrobiaceae bacterium
GCGCGGAATCTACTGAGCCTGATGCATTGCTCACACGGACCCAGTAACTCGTGGTCGCCGTGAGTGCCGGGGTGGTGAAACTGGCGGAGTTTGTTCCCACGGGAGTCGTCGTCGTGCCAAGCGCCCCCTGATACCACTGATAGGTCAGCGGTGCTGTGCCTGTGGCTGCCAACGTCAAGGTCGCCGTCTCGCTGTTATTGATCGTGCCAGAGGTAGGTTGGGTGGTGATGCTTGGTGCTGTTAACACCGTCACCGTTGCCAGCGCGGAATCTACTGAGCCTGATGCATTGCTCACACGCACCCAGTAACTCGTCTTCACCGTGAGTGCCGGAGTGGTGAAACTGGCAGAGTTCGTTCCGACGGGAGTCGCGCCTTGGTACCACTGGTACGTCAGCGGTCCCGTGCCCGTGGCTGTCAATGTCAAGGTCGCCGTTTCGCCGCTGGTGATCGTCGTCGAAGCAGGTTGAAATGATATACTTGGCTGCTGAATCACTGCGACTTGCATTCGGTAAAACCTTTTTTCGATAGATGCAGGTATCATCAGCCTGCCATTTGTATCAATCATTGCTGGAGTAACTGGAACGCTTTGCCAGACCTTCAGATCGACTGACTCTTCCATACGAAGGCGATTGAGAATGCTTGCGGCAGATGTGGGAGCCGGATTGGAGGTCGGCTGATTGGCCGATTCTAATTGGATGCGGAATCGTTTCAGCGCATCGTCTGTATAAACTACTATTCTGCCTTCGGAATCAATCATTTCTGATGTGACAGCAATCGATTGCCAAGTCTGGAGATCAGCCGATTGCTCCAGGCGGAGACGGCTCAGGGATTGCGCCATCAAAGGGAGTGCAAGGAAGATGAGGCAAAGAATTCCACGGATTATTGCGAGGAAAGCTCCGCAGGTGTGGCTTGTTGTTGTCATGGTGGTCTTTGGTTGAAATGTGCTCTCTGTTTGTGAGAATCTTTCCGGCGTGCTTCACTCCTGCAGGGTTGGCTTCGACTTTCTGCCCTGCCCGCTACAGCCTCTGGCGACGCCGGGCGCTCGATTTAAGGGACTGAACTGCGAGCAACCCGGAGTCCGAGGCCGAAGTTTTGGCTCGACGGACTGCTGCTGCCGCGATCAGCGGCGCGGCAGTAGAGCGCGTTGCTGAGCCAGCTGCCGCCCCGGAGCACCCGGTACGAGCCCGAAGCAGCACCCCGTGGATCGGTCGCTCCATTCACATACGTCGCTCCTCTATTCCAGTCCCAGCACCACTCAGACACATTTCCTGCCATGTCATGCAAGCCGTAGCCATTCGCTGCAAACGAACCGACGGGCGACGTGTAGGGCGTCGAGCCCGTCGCATAAGTCGGGTGGAAGCCAGTCGTGCCGGTTTTATAAGCCTCGCTACCGCCGTTCCAGAAATTCGCCTGGCTGTGGCTGATGGTATCCGTTCCCCACGGGAAACGCTTGCCACTCACTCCGCCCCTCGCGGCTTTCTCCCACTCCGCCTCCGTCGGGAGGCGGTAGCCATTCGCACTCCAGCTTACCGTCGGGGCCGTGGTTCCGGTTTTCATCACCGCTCCACTCGCCGTGTAAACCGGCGTCAGCCCTTCCTTCTGGCTCCGTGCATTACACCACTTGATCACATCCCACCAGCTCACCGCTTGCACCGGGTGGTTGGATGCTTTGCCGGCGCCCGTTGCCAGGTCCGTATAGCCATTCGCCGCAGCCCAAGCCCGCACCTCGTCCCACAAGGCCTTCGTTACCTCGTTCTTGCCTATGTAAAAGTCACTCACCGTCACAGAAACGTCAGGCGCATTCCAGTCCGTATCGCCGCTGGTGACTCCCATCTGGAAGACTCCTGCTGGGATCAATGCGAGATCTGCCGGAACTGATACCGCTTTTAGCGTTGCCATCACGGAATCTACCGAGCCCGCGGCGTTGCTCACCCGCACCCAGTAACTCGTCGTGGTTGTCAGCGCCGGTGTCGTGAACGAAGCCGAGTTTTCCCCTACAGGCGTTGTCGTCGTTCCAACAGCACCTTGATACCATTGATACGTCATAGGAGGCGATCCAGTGCTAGCCACAGTCAGTGTAGCTGTGTTACCGCTGATGATTGTTTGATTTGCAGGCTGTGACGTGATAATGGGGGAACATAATATCGTTGAGGATAGAGAATTCACACTTCCGACCGAATTGCTCACCCGCACCCAGTAATTCGTTGTTGTAAAAAGTGAAGGCGTCGTGAAAGTTGCTGAGTTTGTTCCCACAGGATGAGTGACTACTCCGACAGGTCCCTGATACCATTGGTAGCTGAGGGGATCCGAACCACTGGCTGAAACAGATAAAGTAGCTGTGCCGCCCGCAACGATGGACCTTGACGCTGGTTGATCCGTGACATCAGGCATTGCCAAAATCGTGCATGCTGCCGTGTCTGTCGTTCCTGCCGAGTTGGCGACGCGAACCCAATATATAGCTGTATTGGTGATGTTTGGAGAGGTGTAGCTAGAATGGTTTTCCCCGACAGGCTTAGTCACATCACCTACATTTCCTTGATACCACTGATAGTTGAAAGGACCTGTTCCATCAGATGAGACTGTCAATCTTGAAGATTGACCATTCGAGACTGTTATCGCTGAAGGTATGCTAGCTTTTCTCGGTGCCGCTTGGTCGCTCAAGCTTAAATTCTTAGTGATGCGAAATCCCAAATCGTTAACTGCTGCACTTGGCGTAATTTTTGTTCTGGCAAAAGATAAGCATTCTCCTGAGCTGCCATTCCAGCTGCCTCCTCTTACTGTTCTCGCGCCTCCTAAGGCAGCCCCGCGTGGATCTACAGTGCCATCGATGTAAGATGATTGTCCATAGCGATCCCAGCACCATTCGTAAACATTCCCTGCCATGTCATAAAGACCGTATGCGTTAGGCTCGAAACTACCCACTGGGGAGGTGTATGGCTGTATTCCATTGTTGTAGCTCTGGTGGTAATCATTACTCAAATCCCATGGGGTGTATTCCGATGCGCCGAAGTAATTAGCCAAAGAGTGACTTAATAGATTTGTTCCAGTAGGATATCTCAATCCGATTAGACCCGCGCGTGCTGCCTTTTCCCATTCTGCTTCCGTAGGCAACCGATATCCGCCTGCCGCCCAGTTTACAGATGGTATTGTGGTCCCATTTTTCATGACTATCCCACCTGCGCTATAGCATGGGGAGAGGCCCTCCCTCTCACTGCGAGCGTTGCACCATTTAATAACATCCCACCAGCTAACATTTTGAACTGGATGATTAGGTGCTTTACCCGCGCCCTCAGCTAAATCATTGTATCCATTAGCAAGCGCCCAACTTCGCACTTCGTCCCAAAGTGCTTTCGTCACCTCGTGTCTGCCAATATATAGAGTGCTTACTGCTACTGAGACTGTAGGAGCATCCCAATCATTAGGCGCTATTTCAACCGGATACGTATGACCCATCGTATAAGTTCCAGCAGGAATCAAAGCGAATTCAACCGGAGGTTGCCCAACGACCGTCACTGTTGCTTGCCTCGAATCGATGTGTAATTCGCCGCTTGTAATACGAACCCAATACTGCCTCGTGCTTGATAATGCTGGTGTAGTAAATGATGCCGAGTTCGTACCCACTGGATTCGTCGTCGTGCCGACTGCGCCCTGATACCACTGATAAGTGAAGGGTCCATCTCCGTTTGCGGTTACAGTCAATACCGCTGCACTCCCATTAATAACGGCAGTGGAAACAGGTTCCGCAGAAATTTCAGGTGCCTGTATCGATTCTATTTGCATCCTGTAAAACCTCCTTCCAGTAGATGCAGTTAGCACCAGCCTGCCATTGGTATCGATCATTGCTGGAGCAACTGCAACATTTTCCCAGACTTTCAGATCGACTGATTGTTCAAGACGAAGGCGATTGAGGATGCTTGCGGCAGATGTGTGAGGCGGATTGGAGTTCGGCTGATTGTCCGCCTCTAATTGGATTCGGAACTGTCTCTGCGTATCGTCCGTGTAAACAACGATTCTCCCCTTGGCATCAATCATTTCCGACGTCACCGCAATCGACTGCCAAGTCTGGAGATCAGCCGATTGCTCCAGGCGGAGACGGCTCAGGGATTGCGCCGCCAAGGGTAGCAAGAGGAAGATGAGGCAGAGAATGGCCCGAAGAGCGAATTCCAATCGAATCATGGGTCGATAAAAGCGAACCCGTATCAGGTGTCAAATGTCCGGTGCGAAATTATTGGGATTCCGAAATTTCAATTTCCGTGACGGCGCGGTGGTCATGCGCAAGGGTTTCACTCACGAAAATGAAGCGAACGAAACAGTGTCCGTAGTGTGCGTTGTCCCACATCATCGTCGATGCGATGTTGATTGATCGCGGAAACAGCTTTGGGGAAATGACGGTGGCCACCTATCGCAGGCCCCATGCTCTAGTATTTAAAGATACTCAGGAGACCACGGTTTCCGGGTGGGTCTGTGCGGACTGTGGCGATCTTGAGCTTTACGCGGATCAGCCATCGGAGATCAGCACGATCGAGTGATGGACACCTGATCCGTGAGCGGGGAATGGTTTGACGGGGGACAGGATGGCCGCTTGTGTTGGAGGGGTAAGCGTTGAGCATTCATCTGCATGAAAACCATCATCCTTTCCATTGTCGTGCTGCTCGCGGGGGCGGGATTTGCTTTTTCAGATGAGGCTTCGTTTGTGGCGGCGTTGAGGGATTTGCCGCCGAAGTATTTGGGGGATATTCCGTTGGGGAATCGGAATTTGCTGATCGCGGAGGTGGCAAAGGATGAGAGGCGGATGGACGCGGCGAGCGGCTGGCTGCATTGGTTTTCCGATGGAGGAAAGGTGGGGGGCACGTCGATGGTCTGGGCGAAGGAGTTGCCGAGAGCGGGGAAGGGGTCGCTGATTCTGGTGCACATGGCGAAGCCGTTTGCGGATGGGCAGGAGCCTGCAAAGAATCAGACGTTTGTGTTGGAGCGTGGCGCGAAGGGGTGGACGGATGTGACCAAGGAGGTGATCCCGGCCGAGGTGGATCTGACCCAACATTTCCGCCCCCGGAAGAAGGATGCGGTGGTGGAGGTGGCGCGGTGGACGAAGTTCGAGCGCCGGGATGGCCTTGGGATGGCGTGGAAATTCGGACCACGGGTGCTGGACCTCCATTGGACCGGAGAGCGGTTCATCGTGAAGGAGGCAGAATCGGATGTGCTGACGGGGAATTGAGGGGGGGCTTGTGGAGGTCGGGGGACAGGTTTGAAAAGGTGGCTTGTGGTTTTTGGAGGGGCGGGGCAGGGTTTGGGGCATGGAGCACCATGTTTATTTCTGGCTGAAGGATGAGCACAAGAATGCGGAGGATCGCGCTGCGTTTGAGGGCGGGTTGGCGGGGTTGTTTGAGATTCCGCTGTGTGCGGGCGGGCGTTGGGCGGTGCCTGCGCCGGTGATGCCAAGGCCGGTGATCGACCAGTCGTGGGATTATGCGCTTTCGATGCAATTCGCGAGCGTGGAGGACCACGATGCGTATCAGGTGGATGCGGACCACAACGTTTTCATCGATCGGTTCAAGCCGTTTTGGGAACGGGTGCTGGTGATGGATCTGGCTTGAGCCGGCGCAGGGATCCGGAATGCCGGATCAGGGTTGCCAGGCGAGTTGGATGAGGATGGCTTTGAGGTCTTCGGGCCAATCGAGGGCTTCGATGGTTTTCTCGTCGGCCCACGAGGGGTCGAGGGCGAGGAGGTTTTCGAAGTGGACGAAGGCGTCTTCGACGAATTCGGCCTGGTAGGCGGCGATGGCGAGGAGGGCGTTGGCGCGAATGTTCTGATCGTCGGGGATGCCGAGGTCGAGGGCGGCTAGGAGGAAGGGGTAGGCGCGTGGGCCGTTTCCGGTGAGGAGGGCGATCCAACCGGCGCGGAGGGCGAAGTCGGCGTCGTTGGGGAAGCGTTTGACGCCGGTGGCGAGGATCTCGATGGCTTGGCGAGGGTCACCGGTTTCGAAGGCGGTGTAGGCGGCTTCAGAGTAGTCGGCGGGGACGTGGGTGGTGACGGGGTGTTGGGTGAGGAGGAGGATCCAGCGGGGGTGAGCTTCGGCGTATTCGCCCATGGAGGTCAGGGAAAGAGCCTCGGCGCGGAGGCAGGGTTCGGCTGGGGCACCGAGGCGGCGGGCCTGGCTGGCGAGGAGAAACGTGGTTTTTGATTCTTCGGGAAAATCCGCATAAGCCAATGCTGCTTTGATGGTTAATTCGGACAATCGCTGGCGGCCGATGGTTTGTTCGAGGTTGGGATCGAGGAGGCGGATGGCGAGTTGGCCGCGGGACTCGGGGGTGGAGTCGGGGGGGAGGGTGAGGCCTTCGAGTTCGGCGTCGATGTCTTGCTGGATGGATTTGAAGGCGGGGGTGAAGTCGGTGATTTCCCAACCGAGCCAGTCTTCGCGGCGGAGGATGGCGGTGAGGTCGGGTGGGGCTTCGGGCCAGAGGGAGATGGCGTCGCGTTTGCGGTTCTGGCACCAGAGGAGGCGGACGGTGGCGGCGTTTTTGAGGGTGGGGGGGATTTCCGGGAAATTGGCGAGGAGGGTTTCGAGCCAGGCGGGTTCGCGGCGGTCGATGGCGATGGAGAGGGCGAGGCTGGCGGCGGGGATGGAGGTGGGGGTGAGGGTGGAGATGGCTTGGGTGATGGCTTCTTTTTCTCCGGACTGGATGGCGGCGCTGAGTCGCTCGCGGGCGAGCCATGGGGAAGGGTCTGCGGTTTGGTCGGGTTTTGGGGTGATGGTTTTGGTGCGGATGAGGTTGGCTTCCTGGAGGTCCTGGTGCCAGCGTTCGAAGCCGAGGCCATCGGACCATTTGAGGATGGCGGGCCAGATCTCGCCGGTGCGATCGGCGAGGGAGAGGCGTTTCCAGATGGGGGAGAAGTCGGGGCGGAGGCCGCCAGATTCGGCGGCGGATTTGAGTTGGGTGAGTGTTGTGTCGAACTGGAAGCCGATGGGGTCGAGCGCGCGAGGGTCGGGCCATTCGAAGGATTCGAGTTGGCGGAGGTCGAGTGGGGTGAATGCGGCGGTTTGGGGGTCGAGGGATTTGCCGTGGAGGAGGATGGCGAGTTGGCGGAGGGCGTGTAGGGTATCGGGCGGGAGGGTTTTGGTGGGGAGCCCCGGGGGATAGGTGGGGCTGGGCATGCCGGGGACGGCTTCCTCTTCGGCGCTTCGGTAGGGATGCGGGCGCGGCAATCTGGTTTGGAGGTAGATGTTCCCGTTGCGGTCTGAGGCGGTGATTTGGTGGCCGTTGAAGCATTCCGCGACGATGGCGGAATCCGAGGGAATGGGTGGGGCGCTGGAGGTGAGTTGACGGCAAGTGGCCCAGAAACGGGAGCGTTCGCTGTAGGGGAGGTCGAGGAGGAGTCGTTGGCGGTCCGGGGAATAGCCGCTGATGGCGGAGAAGTTGCCGGTTGAGGGGTCCCGACGCATTTCGCCAATCCTTGTTTCCACCGGGTGATGTTTGCGGAGAGCGAAGAAATTGGGGGAGCGATTTGAGACGAGCATCCGGTCGTAGGAGGCAAGCGAGTCGTTTTTGTGGGTTTCGACGGGTTCGGCCGGTGAGAGGGGGATGGCGGTGATGTTTCCGCTGGAGTGGAAGAGTTCGAGTTTCTGGGAGCCTATCGGGAAGTGCGCGGCCATGACGGGCTCGGCGACGGTTTCGGTGCGGAGGACTTGGCCGCTGGCGGAGTCGCGGATGTGCCAGCGGGTTGGGAGGGTTCTGTCGGGTTGCTCGGGGTGGGCGAGGAGTAGGTCGGTTGAGGAGAAGGCGAGCAGGCACTCGATGGGGGTGTCGTCCGGGAAGCGGCCGAGGTCGGTGATCGGTTTTAGGGTTCGGGCATCACAGAAGAGGTTGGTAATGTTTTTTCCCTGCTGGCGGGAGACGATGAGGAATTTTCCTTGGGGAGAGAGTCCGAGGTGGTTGGTGCGGGAATTGAGCGCGGGGAACAGGGTCGCTTCAACTTGGGAGGATTCGAGGTTGTAGCGTAGGACGGATTGGAAGGAGATTTTCTGAGAGTCGGGTGGATCGGCCGCTTCGACTGCGAGCCAGATGGAATTGCCGTGCTGGGCGAGGTAGGGGACTTTGAGAGGGGTAGGGAAGGTGGAGTGGGTGAAATGCCAGTGGGTGGACTGGACGAGACTCTGGATGAGGGCGATGGATTCGGCGTGGGTTGGGTCGATTTCCAGGGCGGCGACGGCCCAGGAGATGGCGGCACCGCTTTCCTGGCGGCGGGCGGATTCCTGGGCGAGGTGGAACCGGGTGGCGAGGAGTGCCGGTTTGAGGGATGTCGAAGAAGATGGCGCGGGGGATTTATCGCTGATGGAGGCGGGTGGGGATTGGTCGTCGCAGGCGGAGAGCCCGACGCAGGTGGCGACGAGCAGGGCTTTGCCGATCCGTTTGAGGAGCGGGCGGGAGAATTCGGGTGGGCGGGACATCGTCCGAGTGGGGAACGCCGCCGGTGTGGGTTCCTGTCTGTCGGGAAGGATCACGGTGGAGTTGGCCGGAGTGGGGGGCGTTCGGGTTCGGGGAGGGCGGTGGCGATTTCCGAAGGGGTTCCGCCGTCGAAGGACCAGGTGCGATGGATTTCCGGTAGGTGGGTGTGGAGGGCGAGTTTGCCGTCGCGTTCGAGGCGGCGGAGGACGACGCTGAGGATGGCGAAGGCCATGCGGCCGAGTTCGGCGTCGCTGCGGTTGCGGTGGTGGCGCTGTTCGAGGTCGGTTTGTGCGAGGCGTGGGAGATTTCCTGATTGGAGGAGGTCGATGAGGTGTGCAGTTTCGACGCCGTATCCGACGGGGAAGGCGAGGGATTCGAGGGTGGTGCGGCGGGCGGCGTATTCGCCGGAGAGGGGTTGGAAGATTGCGGAGAGTTCGGGGTAGAAGAGGGAGAGGAGGGGGCGGACGAGGATTTCGGAGACGCGACCGCCGCCGGTGGGGATGACGGAGCCGTCGCGGGCGAGAGGGCGCTCGTAGTAGGCTTTGACGTAGTCGATTTCCGGGTTTTCGAGGAGGGGTCCGATGAGGCCGGTGACGAAGCCGGAGTGGAATTGGGAGATATCGCCGTCGATGTAGCAGATGAGGTCGCAGGAGGTGGCGTGGAGGGCTTTCCAGAGGTTTTCGCCCTTGCCGCGGTGGGTGCCGAGGTGTGGGGCGATTTCGGAAGAGAGGAGGACGCGCGCGCCGGCTTGGGCGGCGAGGGTGCGGGTGGCGTCCGAGGAGCCGGAGTCGATGACGAGGAGTTCGTCGATGAGCGGGTGGGCGGTGAGGAGTTCGCGGTGGAGGGTGGAGACGATGGGGCCGATGGTTTCGGCTTCGTCGAGGGTTGGGATGCAGACGGCGATGCGTTGGGCGGTCTGATGTTTTCGCGCCACCAGTCGGGCGATGTCGGAGAATTCCGAGTGGTGGTGGCGTGGGATTGGCATGGGACGGGGGTGACGGAAGATGCCATGCCGTGCGGACTCAAGCACGAAGTGGAGATGGGTGGATCGGTGTGAGGGTGGCGGGTGGGGATTTTCTCCGACCATTTAGCTTGCCTGAATCCGGGCTTGGCCCCACAACGGCGGCCCGCCCGCTCCGGAGGCTGCGCACATCCCGTTGCACCGTCCGGCGAGGCGGTCAACCCCCATCACGCGCGCACTCATGGACAGCATTTCTTCCCGCATCGCCAAGGTTTCACCTTCGTTGACTTTGGCCGTCACCAACCAAGCCAAGGCAATGATTGCCAAAGGCGAAGAGGTTTACGCACTGGCCGGTGGTGAACCGGAAGTCGACACTCCGGATTTCATCAAGGCGGCCGCCATCGAGGCGATCACCGCAGGCCGGACGAAATACACGCCAGCCGCCGGGATTCCCGAGCTGCGCGAGGCGCTTTCCGCCAAGCTTCTGTTGGACAACAATCTGACGTATGACGCGAAGCAGATCTGTGTGACCGCCGGCGCGAAGATGGCGTGTTACAACGCGATTCTCGCGGTGATCGAAGAGGGTGACGAGGTGATCATTCCGACGCCGTTCTGGGTTTCCTATCCGGAGATGGTGCGGCTGGCAGGTGGCATTCCGGTGCTTGTGGAGACCAAGGAATCGACCGGCTGGAAGATGACTCCGGAGCAGTTTGAAGAGGCGATGAGCCCTGCGACGAAGATGGTGATCATCAACTCCCCGGGCAATCCGACCGGTGCGGTTTACACGGCTGAGGAGTTGCTTGCGCTGGGTGAGATCGCGCTGCAGGAAGATATCATCATTTTGTCCGACGAGATTTATGAGAAGCTCGTCTATGGCGAGGCGAAGCATGTTTCCATCGCGTCGCTGAGCGAGGATCTTTACAATTTGACGATCACGGTGAACGGGTTTTCGAAGGCCTACTCGATGACGGGCTGGCGTTTGGGTTACACCGCCGCGCCGAAGGCCTTGGCGGATGCGATCGAGAAGATCCAGAACCACACGGTTTCGAATGCGACGAGCTTCGCGCAGTATGGCGCGTTGGCGGCGTTGCAGGGTGATCAGGCTTTCATCGAAGACCTGCGCGGCGAGTATGATGTGAAGCGCCAGTTCATGTTTGCGCGCTTGAAGGCGATCAGCAACATCCGGGTGGTGGAGCCTGAGGGCGCGTTCTATTTCTTCATCTACACCGGTCAGATGGGTTTGAAATCGACGAACCTGTGCGACAAGCTGCTTTCCCGTTACAAGGTGGCGGCGGTTCCAGGCATTGCGTTCGGTTATGACGAGGGCATCCGCCTGAGCTACTGCACGACTCTGGACATTCTCAACGAGGGACTGACACGCTTCGAGCAGTTCTGCCGCGAGCATTGATTTGTCCTTGGTTTTTCCAAGCCGCCGTCGGGATTTCCTGGCGGCGGCTTTTTTCTTCGAGAAATCGACGAAGCATGCCTTGACCCGCAATCGGGCGGGGGCGTAGGGTCCGCGCGCTTCGCATTTTCACCGAGAAATCTCCTGCCGCATTATGAACATCCACGAGTATCAGGCCAAAGAACTGTTTGATCGTTTTCAAGTCCCCAGCCCGGTAGGTCGGGTTGCCAGCACGCCGGAGGAAGCTGCTGCGGCAGCTCGCGAATTCGCCGGGGCGAAGTTGGTGATCAAGGCTCAGGTGCATGCGGGTGGCCGTGGCAAAGGGCATTTCAAGAACGGTTTTCAAGGTGGGGTTCATCTCATCGAATCGCCCGAGCAGGCTTCGGAGTATGCGTTGAAGATGCTCAATGAGACGCTGGTGACGATTCAGACCGGCGATGAGGGCAAGCTCGTCCGCAAGGTGATGATTGCCGAAGCAGTGGACATCACCCATGAGTATTATCTTGCGATTTTGATGGATCGGGCGACGAGCCGTCCGGTGATTGTGGCTTCGACCGAAGGCGGGATGAGCATTGAGGATGTGGCGCACAACACGCCGGAGAAAATCATCCGTCAGTTCGTGCATCCGCTGTTAGGGCTTCAGGGATATGAGATCCGCAAGCTTTCCGCGGCGCTGGGGCTTTCTGGTGACCTCGCGAAGCAGTTCGGAAAATTGCTGAGCAATCTTTACAAGCTGTTCATCTCGCTGGATTGCGCGATGGTGGAAATCAATCCGCTGGTGACCACTCCGGATGGCCGGGTTTTGGCGTTGGATGCGAAGTTTGGCTTTGATGACAACGCGCTTTACCGGCACCCGGAAATTGTCGCGATGCGCGACAAGGAAGAGGAGGATCCGCGTGAGGTTGCGGCTTCCGAGTATGATCTCAACTACATCGGTCTCGATGGGAACATCGCCTGTTTGGTGAACGGAGCCGGTCTCGCGATGGCGACGATGGACA
>SYAP01000151.1 GCA_005787565.1 Verrucomicrobiaceae bacterium
CTTTGCCGACGTAGTCGTTGGCTTCGCCGATCAGTTCGAGCTTGATGCCGGAGACGAGGAAGCAGCCGAACGATTGGCCGGCGCTGCCTTTGCAGGTGATGTGCACAGTGTGTGCGGGCAGTCCGCGGTCACCGTGGATTTCCGCGATGCGGCCGGAGAGGCGTGTGCCGATGTTGCGATCGGTATTGACGACATCGTAGGTGAGCGAAACGGGCGGGCGATCCGGCAACAGGCGGACGGCTTGGTGGAACGCCTCCGGGGTGGCTTCTGGTCCGTATTCGGGCAGATCGCCTGCGGGGAGTTCGACGTTGAGCGCTTTGGCGAGGTCGCGGAAGATGACGAGGTCGAGGGCGGTTTTGGCAATGCCGTCGTTGCGCTCGCGGGTGCGTGTGCGGGAGATTTCATCGACACTGCGGCCAGTCTGCGCGGCGAGGTCGGGTACGACGTCTTTGAGCAGCGGTTTGAGGTCGAGCGTGTTGGCCTTCGGGTGTTCCGGGATGTGGCGTTGTTTGAGGAAGGTCGGATGGCCGATGATTTCCTCCAACGTGCGGACGCCGATTTTCGCCATCCACTCGCGGGCTTCCTGGGCGACGCCGTTGAAGTAGTTGATGACCATTTCCGGGGTGCCTTTGAATTTGGCGCGGAATTTCGGGTCGGTTGTGGCGATTCCGACGGGGCAGGTGTTGAGGTGGCACTTGCGGACGTAAACGCAACCCATGGCGATCATGGCGGTGGTGCCGAAGTTGAATTGTTCGGCACCGAGCATGGCAGCGATGACGACGTCGCGGCCGTTGCGGATGCCGCCGTCGGTGCGGAGGATGATGCGATCGCGGAGATTGTTGATGAGGAGCGTTTGTTGGGCTTCCGCAAGGCCGAGTTCCCATGGGGATCCGGCGTGTTTGGTGGAGGAAAGCGGTGAGGCTCCCGTGCCGCCATCATGGCCAGAGATGAGGATGTTGTCGGCGGATGCCTTGGCGCAACCGGCGGCGACGGTGCCGACGCCGGACTCTGCAACGAGCTTGACGGTGATGCGCGCGCGCGGGTTGACCTCCTTGAGGTCGTGGATGAGTTGGGCGAGGTCCTCAATCGAGTAAATGTCGTGGTGAGGTGGCGGGGAGATAAGTTGCACGCCGGGCTGGGTGTTGCGGAGGCGTGCGATGAGGGCGTTGACCTTGTGGCCGGGAAGCTGCCCGCCTTCGCCGGGTTTCGCGCCTTGCGCCATCTTGATTTCGAGTTCGTCGGCGTTAACGAGATAGCAAGCGGAAACGCCGAAGCGGCCGGAAGCGATCTGTTTGATGTAAGACCGCGCGGAGTCACCGTTGGCGTAGGGTTTGTAACGAACCGGGTCTTCTCCACCTTCGCCGGAATCTGACTTCGCGCCGATGCGGTTCATCGCGATGGCGAGGGTTTCGTGGGCCTCGGGCGAGAGTGCGCCAAGCGACATGGCGGCGGTGGTGAAACGACGGCGAATGGATTCGATGGGCTCGACCTCTTCAATGGGGATCGGCCCGGTCGCTGCGGGGACGAATTCTAACAGGTCTTTAATGGCGACGGGGTTGGTGTCCAACGAAACACGGACGTATTCCTCGTAGTCTTCCGCTTTGCCGGATTTGACGAAGGTGTGGAAGTTCTTGATGACGTCAGTGGTGAAAGCGTGGCGCTCGCCGGATTTGCGGTATCGGTTGTAGCCCGGATCGCCGAGGTCGAGGACGCCCGCGTCGGTGGGTTCGGTCTCGAAGGCGGCGCGATGACGGATGAGGGACTCCTCGGCGATTTCACGGAAGCTGATGCCACCGATTTTCGATGAGACTCCGGTGAATGAGAAGTCGACGACATCGCGGCCGATGCCGATCGCCTCGAAGGTTTGAGCTCCCTGATAGGAATTGAGCACTGAGATGCCCATTTTGGACATGATCTTGAGTAAGCCTTTCTCGATGGCCTTGCGGTAGTTGGTCATCGCCTTTTCCGGGGAGATGCCATCCAGCTTGCCCTTGCCTTTATCCTGGGCGACGAGCTGGCGGACGGTGGCATAGCCGAGGTAGGGGCAAACTGCGGTGGCACCAAAGCCGAAGCAGCAGGCGATCTGATGGACATCACGGGCCTCGCCGGACTCGGCGATGATCGAGGCGCGCATGCGCTTGCGGATGCGGGTGAGGTGGTGATGGACGGTGCCGATGGCGAGCAGCGTGGGAATGGGCACCTTGCCGGGTGATGTGGCCCGATCTGATAGAATCAGGATGCTGTAGTTTCCTTGAACGGCGTCTTCGACTTCCTTGCAGAGGGCGTCGAGGCGAGCCTTGAGTCCATCGGCACCGCTGGACGCGGCCCAGGTGCAGTCAAGCACGAAGGAAGGGAAGCCATGCTCGCCAAGTTGTCTGATCTTCTCGAGCTGTTGTTCGAAGAGGATGGCGTTGTCGAGGGAGATGGTCTGGCAGTGGCCGGGTCCTTCATCCAACAAGTTGCGCTCCGGCCCGAGGCCTGCTCCTAACGACATGACAGCCCACTCGCGGATCGGATCGATGGGTGGGTTAGTGACTTGGGCGAAGAGTTGCTTGAAGTAGGTGTAGAGCAGCCGCGGATAAGTGGATAGAACCGCAAGCGGGATGTCATCACCCATCGAGAAGACGGCTTCCTGCGCGCCTTTGATCATCGGCGGGAAGACCATGTCGAGCTCTTCGATGGAGATGCCGTGGGCGACCTGCTGGCGCGAGAGATCGAGCGGATGAAACTCGACGTCCGGGACGTGTGCGGAGGGCGAAACAAATTTCCGGAGGGAGAGCTGGTTCTCCTCGATCCACTTGCGATAGGGCTTCTGGATGGCAAGTTCCTCCTTGATTTCGCGGTCGTTTTTCAACTCACCGGTGGCAGTGTTTGCCGAAAGCATCTGGCCGGGCCCGAGGCGGCCTTTGCGGACGATGGTCGCATCGTCGAAAATCACGGCACCGGCTTCGGAGCCGATGTAGAGGATTCCATCTGCGGTGACTTTGTAGCGGGATGGGCGGAGACCGTTGCGATCGAGCGAGGCGCATAGCTTCGTGCCATCGGTGAAGACCAGACCGGCGGGGCCGTCCCAAGGCTCGGAGAAAGAGCGGATGAAACGATAGAAGGCGCGGAGGTCTTCAGAGATATCCTCATCGTTGCGATAGGCGGGCGGGACGAGCATGCACATGGCGTGCTCGGGCGAGCGACCTGATAGAATGAGCAACTCAAGCGCATGATCGAGCGATGCGGAATCCGATTCACCGTGACGCATGAGGTCTTTGACGAGTTCGATGTCATCGCCCCAGATGGGTGAGGCGAAGAATTCCTCGCGGGAGGTCATCCAGTTCCGGTTGCCCTCGACGGTGTTGATCTCGCCATTATGGCACATCATGCGAAACGGTTGTCCGAGCGGCCATGCAGGGAAGGTGTTGGTGGAAAAGCGCTGGTGATAAAGCGAGATGGCGATCTGATAGTCCGGATCGTTGAGGTCATGATAAAACGCACGGAGGGCGGCGGGCATGGCGAGCGCCTTGTAGGAAATCAGGCGGCTGGAGAACGACGGCATGTAGAAGCCGTGGATTTCCTTGGAGCGGTGCTCGATTTCCCGGCGGCAAAGGTAAAGTTGGCGCTCGTAGTGGTCGGCATCCCAGCCGATGGGCTTTAAAAGGAGCAGGTGCTCGATGTCGGGGCAGGAGGAGAGGGCGATTTTTCCTAGTGCGGAGGGATCAACGGGAACCTCGCGCCAACCGATGGCGGAAATGCCACGTTTGGCAATGACCTCGGCGGCAATGGATTTGATGGATGAGGTTTGGGATTGATTTCCGGCGGGAAAGAAGAAAACGCCGACGGCGAGGTCCGCGGGATTGGAAAGAGTGTAGCCCAGCTTTTCCGCAGCTTTCGAGAACAGCGGGAAAGGAATCTGGGTGAGCACGCCGGAACCGTCGCCGGTTTTCATGTCGGCATCGACAGCACCACGGTGCGTCATACAGCAAACGGCGGTGAGAGCGTGGTCGAGAATGGTGAAACTGCGCTCGCCCTTCAGGTGTGCGATGGCCCCCATGCCGCAGTTGTCGTGTTCTTGGGATAGCCGGTGGAGGGAGCCGGAGACGAGCGGTGTGCTGGAGTGGTAGAACGGGTTCATCGATGCGACAGGGTGTTGAGGATATCCTCAGCCCACTCCGGCATTGCATTCCAGTGCCCGGAACGGGCGGGGAATAAACGACACGTGGGCCGGACTGCCAAGCAGGAATTATGCCGGGGATACAGACCCATTGGTTTGCGACAAATCCGGCTCGATTTCAAACGCTCATTTGAATCACCTGAGCATAATCCACTGAAAAACCACCGAGACAGCGGTCGAGGGATGTCTTTCAATCATCAGCCAAATACCCCTTGAGCAAATCCTTCAACGTGGTTCTGGCCCGAAACAACAGGCTTTTCACAGCAGACACGGATAGATCCAAAACCACCGCGATCTCCTCGTAAGGCATCTGCTCGTAACGCCGAAGCACCACCGCCAGCCGCTGGGCGTCCGGCAATGCGGCGATCGCCTTGTCCACCTCCCTCCGCAATTCGTCCTGCAACAATTCGTTGTCCGGCTGCCTCACTGGATCCGCCTCAATCAAAGTATGGGAATTCTCCTCCCGCTCATCGGCAGAAACCTCTTTCCGCCGCGAAAGTCGACGCGTCTCGTTGAAAACCAAATTCCGCGTGATCGTGAAAAGATAGGTCGTGAACTTCGCCTCAGGCCGATACCGCTTCGCGTGACGCCACAATCTAAAAAATACCTGCTGCGCGATGTCCTCCGCCTCTGACGGATTTCCTAACATCTTCGCGACCGTCCCCACGACCGCGTGCTGGTGACGCTCGACCAGCCGCCGAAATGCCTCGTGATCCCCTTCGCCGGCACGAGCCATCAACTCCACATCGAGGGAGTTCTCGTCGATCCCATTTGGCGTGGTGGTCTCCTCCATCGTGAGTGACAGGCTCCATGCGGTGATTACAGCGACCGTCATGACGCGAATTCAACCTCGCCCATCGGACAAAGTTTCGCGCCATTCACACTAAAGCTTCAGGAAATTCTCCAAAAGCCGCTTCCCGTCCTGCGTTAGGATCGACTCCGGATGAAACTGAACCCCATGGACCGGATGCTCCTTGTGCATCAACCCCATGATCTCACCCTCCTCCGTCCATGCGGTAATCTCAAGGCATTCCGGAAGGGTCTCACGCTTCACAATCAAAGAATGGTAACGCGTCGCCTCAAACGGATTCGGCATCCCGGCAAACACGCTCTTACCTTCGTGATGAATCGGCGAGGTCTTTCCATGCATCAAACGGTCGGCCCTGACCACATCCCCACCATAAACTTGACCGATCGACTGGTGCCCCAAACAAACCCCAAGAATCGGCGTCGTCGCTCCCAACTTGGCAATCAGCTCGCAGGAAATCCCGGCCTCGTTTGGCGTGCATGGCCCGGGCGAAATACATATCCTTTCGGGCTTCATCGCCGCCACATCCGCAACACTCAGCACATCATTTCGAAACACCTTCATCTCAGCACCAAGTTCCCCGAAATACTGAACGAGATTGTAAGTGAACGAGTCGTAGTTGTCGATAATCAGCAGCATGGCGGAAAGATAGGGAATAGTAACTTAAAAAACAGGAATCCTGGTTCTATTGGATGGTCTTCGCCAACGCGATCGCACGCAACATGCCCTTCGCCTTGTTGACCGTCTCGATATACTCATAAGTCGGATCAGAATCAGCAACCACGCCTGCACCCGCCTGAACATAAGCTTTACCGCCTTTCAAAAGGCATGTGCGGAGTGTGATGCAAGAGTCATGCGATCCGTCAAAACCGAAATAGCCCACCGCACCCGCGTACGCACAGCGCTTGTGCTTTTCCAGTGAATTGATGATCTCCATCGCGCGAATCTTAGGAGCCCCGCTCACCGTCCCGGCTGGAAACGTCGCACGCAATACGTCGTATGCACTATGTGAGGGATCAAGTTCCCCGCTCACATTGGACACAATATGCATAACATGACTGTAGCGCTCCACAATCATGAAATCATCCACTTTCACCCTCCCGTGCTTCGCGATTCTCCCGACATCATTTCGTGCAAGATCCACCAGCATCAGGTGCTCCGATCGCTCTTTAGGATCCGCCAGTAGATCGGCAGCAAGTTCATCATCCTCTTCCACAGTCGCACCTCTCCAACGCGTCCCGGCAATCGGCCGGATATCAATCCGACCTTGGATCGACCTCACATGCACCTCCGGCGAACTCCCCACCAGCGCGAAATCACCCAACTCAAGAATGAACATGTAAGGTGATGGATTCACCAACCGAAGCGAGCGGTATAGATCAACTGGCGAACCTTCATAATCAGTCTCAAAACGCTGGCTCGGCACAAACTGGAAGATATCGCCCGCAGCTATGAACTCCTTCCCAGCCCTAACGTTGGCCTCAAACTCTTCCTGGCTCGTATTGCTCCGCGCTTCAACCGGTTCCACCTGCAACAGACCGTTGAGCGCCGGAACATGAAATGGGCGGTTCAAAATCTCAACCATCGCCGCAACTTTACCCCGTGCCGCGGCATAAGCCTCCTCATGTGTCGGATGCTCATCTAAAAACGCATTCGCAATCACCAACAGACGCCTCAATCGGTGATCAAAAACCAGCAGAGTCTCGGCCAATAAAAACATCGCATCTGGAATCCCCAACGGATCCTCAGGAGGTTTGCCCAATGATGGCTCAAATTGCCTTACCGCATCATACGAGAGATACCCGACCATTCCCCCGGAGAACAAAGGCAGCTCTCCGTGGGACACCGGACGGAAACGCGCCATTTCACGTTCCAACGCAGCCAACACATCGTCCTCCACGGTGAAGGCACGGCACTTCGACCCCTCACACACCGTAATGTCCTTACCCCGCGCCTCAAACACCGCCCGAGGACCACTGCCAACAATCGACCAACGCCCGCCCTTCTCCGTGCTTTCCGCACTCTCAAGCAAAAACGAATGCCGTCCGTCCCGGAGCTTCAAATAAGCCGAAAGAGGCGTCTCGAAATCCGCCGCCAACCGAGTATAAACCGGCACGACATTCCCTCTCCCCGCCAATTCGGCGAAGGATTCCAACGATGGCTCAACCGGAATGAAACTCACAACGCCGCGAAGCATGCCCGGGAAACCGCTCAGGGCAAGCCCGGAGAAACCACTCAAGGAACCACCCGGACCCGATAAAATTTCCGCCCCTCCCCGGCCCCACCCACATCGGTGAATTCCGTGCTCACCCCAGTCGCGACCCGCACCGAACCCACATCCACCCACCCACCATCCAGTTCAAAACTCGACTCCATCTGATACCGCTTCCCTGGAACCGTCGCCACATTGACCACAACATCACCGCCGGAAACCCCGATCCCCATCACCTTCAGCACCGACGCCGCAATCAACGGATCCGTCCCCGCAAACTGCTCAGCCTCGTTGCTCTGACCATCCCCATCCTGATCACCACCTGCCGAAAGCATAATCGTCGCAGAAGTCGCAGATCCCGCATCAGGCTCACCCGCATCCGAACTCGCCGGATCGTCCGAAACAACGCCCGCTTCACTCACCGCTGTCACCGTTGCCCGATAAATCTCCCCGATGAATCCCGAAAACTCAAACCGATTGGAACCGTCGGTCACCCGCCCACTCGACACCACATCCCCGTCCCCATCACGCACGACCACATCATAGGCAACCACGTGATCATCAACACCACCGCTCGGCGTCCAAGTGAAATACCCTTCGGAACCAATCACATAATGCGCAGCCTCCGGCGCAGGCGATGGAGGCGGGGTAACATCGTAAACCTTCAAATACTGAGCCTCGAACGGCTTCTGGTTCCAAGCCGCCGTCTCCGTGGTCTCCGGCGCATCAGCACTAGTATCCACGGTTGGCACACGGTTCATTGAAACCAAAAACCCCGAACTCTTGAGCTGCGCACCACTGTATCCCTGACCAGGCCACTTCCACACATCCCGCCGCCCGGTCATTCCAATGGCCGGATTCAAATAAGCCGCAATGTTCCGCACATTATAAATCCTGTCATCCTTCAAACCCAACAACGGCGCAAGCCTCGATGGAATCCGGAATTGGTCCGACTGCACGCTGTTCCGATCCAAATTGGAAAAGGCAATCACCACGTCTCTGAACGCTGGCGAGCCTCCCGCAACTTCATACTTCGCCACCGCATGAATCTTCGAATTGTTTCCGTCTCCATCGAGAAACCACCGGTTGGAGGATCTCAGCGCGTCACTAAACAACCTTGCGTTCGCTATTCCCGAATACACATGAAACAACTGCGCGTTACCGAAATTCGTGTCATTCCAAATCGGCATCATCGAGTTGTACCTCTTGAAATGCGGAATCGTCTTTCCGAAATTCAACTCATAATGATCATACCCGAAGGTCCGGCTGATACCCTGCTCCTGACCCGGAAAAATCATTGGAACGCCATCCATCGTGGATGACACACCGAAACGGATCAAAGCCTCCCAGGGATCATTATAGTTCTCCTCGTCATGCGAGGTCGTATTGGACAATACCAATCCCTCTCCATAGGCATTTCTCCTGTCTTCATAAATGAAACGATAAGCCCATTTGTCTCCAGCGCTCTTCAGCGGAAAAACGATATTCTCGTTCAAAATGTCGAAATGCCGGTTCGATCGGTAGGTCACCGCACCACCATCGAGCGACTCACTCATCATCACAAAATTCCACTTCAGCGATCGCGCGACATTGATCATGTATTCCCAGGCCTGAGGTGGCAATCCCTGCCCGAAGTCGCAACGCAACCCATCAATCCCCCGAGAATCCCACTCATATCTCTGTGCCAAGGTTAGCCCCGGCTCTGTCGAACTGTTCCGGTTCTGACCCGAAGGTCGGGTCTTCTCCAGCCAATGTGTGGCATACCTGCCGAAATACTCCCAGACCCGCTTCGTCGTGTTACGCTGGATTCCACCTTGCACAAAATCGTTGGTCGTCCAATCCAAATCCGTTGCATCAAACCAATCCCCCTCACTCGTATAACTCGACCTCTCAGGCTCGGAGTCAACTTCCACCAAAGCGTCATATCTCCCGAAAAAGACATCCTTCACGTCATTCCATTTCCCGAAATCGAATCGATCGGGACCGGCAGCGATATTCCCGGCACCGGACGCCCGATCACCATAATTGCCAGACTTCGAAAAGAACCTCGCATCCCGATTCCGAATTTCATCAGTCACGCTCCACGTAGCCCCATCCGGCTTGAAAAGATCCAAGCCCGCTTGGGCCAACTCCACATCGAAAGACGTGTGATTGAACGGAGCATCCAACATGATTCCCACCGACTTGTCGTCCGCAGCTTCAACAAACTCCTGCCATGCCCCCATCGCAGCCGCACGATTCCCAGCATTCATCGTGTCCGCCGGATTCAGCGGATTCCCCGAAAAATCCTTCGTGAAAATCGGATTCACTTCGAAAAAGTTCTTCACCGCATAGGGACTTCCCGGATCATACAAGGCACTGCCGCTTCCATACCCCCCCGTCGGCTCTCTCCCATCGTAACCATTCGGATGAATCGGTTGGAACCAAAGCCAATTCGCACCCAACGCCTTCAAATAATCCAAATCCCACCGGTTGTTCACATTGTGGGGTGCCCCCGGAGCATTGTGCATGTCTTCGATCGTTGAACGCTGTGCGAAAGTCGATCCCGTAGCCTCGATGTTCAAAACATTGATCTCATACAACAAGATGTCGCGCGCATCCTTCGGTGACACCGTAATCGCATGATCGCGGCGATTCGCAGCAACGTTCGAATACCAACGCCAATTGGGATCACCACTCACCTTCCAACGCGCCGTCAGCCGATAGGCACCTGTCTTCTCCGCAGGCAAAACCAACGAATACATCCCCGCACCCTCAGAAACCATCGGATAAGCTTTGTAATAATGGCCATCATCTCCCGAATTGATCGAATTCCCATCCGCTCCGCTGATTCCATCAGGATACTGGTCACCATTCCCATCAAGCGCCGCCCGGTCCCTCCGGTTGAGATTCGTGAAAACTTCGGCAACCGTCACATTGGACTCACCCGGAGAAAAAACGATGCTCAACGGGACCGAATCACCCGCAACCTCATCCACAAAAACCTTGCTCGTCGTATAATTACCATTCCTTCCGTCGACCGAAAGCATCGGTGCGCCGACCACTCCGTTCTGATAGGTAAAAACCGTGTTGTTTGCCCCTGCCGCATGATCCGCAAACTTCTCTTCATTCGTATCACTATTCCACAATCCGATCCGATACTTCACTTCCGCACCCAGCGCCATTCCATCTAGCACCCCTTCCATCGTCCCCTCCCAAACCGCCGCATTCCCATTCCCGCTGTTATCTCCCTCGGTTCCGGAGAAAACCAACGGCGCAGTCAACGTGGTCCCGCTCCCTACACCAAGAGTCCCCGTCGGAATAGAGCCGTCCGTCGTGAAATAAATCGCCCCACCCGAGCTCCAAAGCGATGCTGGGCTATTGTCTGGTCCGATGTATCCGGACTTCACTCGCACCACAATGTCATCCCCGGCGATAGCACGATTGCCAGCATGAAAAATCCACCCCGGTCGGTTCCGAATTGAAAAGGGATTCGCCCGGGCGGACGCCTCGCTCAGACTTGCAGAACTCCCTCCAAGATCCGGGCCATGCAGGTAGGTCGTGGCAGGACTGCCTCCCGTAAATGTGACTTGCACATAATACTCAATCACATCCGTCGAACCCATCGCCGCCGTCGGGATCGTTGCCTTCCAATACTGATTCGCACCAACATTCGCATGAAAACTCAAAGCCACACTCTGCCACGCCCCCGGCGCCGCACCCCGCGGAATCACGCGATATAACACCGCCCCTCCGTTCTGATCCCCATTCGCACCCCCATTCTTGAAAAAACCCTGATAGATGGTCGTGTTACTTCCCTTGACCTCATAGAGAGGAACCCTCATCTCTGTTGAAATCTGTGATTCAAAGGTTCCAGGCAAATGCCAAACCGGAGCCTGACACACGGCACGCTGCGGAATTACCACAAACAAAAAGAACAATAACGTGGGAATCAGGATGAACAACCGGTTCATGGTATCTGGAAAATGAGGGATCAACTCAAAGCGCTGAGCGCACACGAATACGATAAAACCGCTTCGGCAGTTCCGATGCATCAATCCACTCGAACTCGCCTGTGGAACTGTCGCCCAAAGTACTGTGCTCGCCACCAACCCCCTGCCAGTCATCGCCAAGCGTCGAGGATGCTTCCCACTGATAGATTCGGTCTGGCAGCGTCGGAAAACTCAGCTTCCATTGACCAACAAGAGTCGGATGGGGAACCAACGAGACCTTCGGCAACAACAAGGCATCATCCGCAGCAGCATTCATCCCGAACAGGAACTCGTCCAGATTCGCAACTCCGTCCTGATCATTATCCCCATCACCTCCGTGACGACCCGTTGAGTTCAGAGGATCCATGCCATGCAGAATCTCCCACCAATCCGGCATCGAATCCCCATCTCGATCCAGTTGATCGCTCACCCTCATCTTTACCAACTCGCTGTCTCCAAGCGTCAACGATCCTCGAGCATGCTCCACGCGAACCGTATGAAGGAAATCAGTCGTTCCGTTGTAAAGATTCGGAAAAGTGAACTCCACCGAATGCTCCGTTCCATTCACATTCCTCACAAGAGTGTATCCGCTTCTGGGCTGCAAAACCGGCGAATCAGGCTGCCCGCTCACGGTCGAACTGATGTAGATCGAAAGCTCGTCTAGAAACTCCTGATCACTCATGCCTGATGGAATCAACTCCTTCTTGAAATAGACCTTCATCACGTAGTTGTCATCCACGACTTCACCCGTGAACGATGGGAATCCGATGTTGAAATTGATGTTGCTCCCCGTGTTCACAGTTCTCGTGAGGGTCGTGAAATGCCCCGCCTCATCAGACAACCCCATATCCCCCGATGAGGAGGCCTCTTTCAAACGAACCACCAGATTCGCGATCCCGGCACCCGGAATGTCTCCATAGGTGAATCGCCACTCCTTCACATAACCTGTATTTCCAAGATTCGATGGCACAGTGACCGCACTAGCCCGCTGCCATTGATAAAGACCATTCCCCTGCCCTGGACTATCATTCGTCGGATCCAGATCATCGATGTAGTACCAAACCTCTGTCACACTGGGATCCGTCAGCACCACCGCTCCATAACTCGATCCACCCAAAGTATCATTCTGGAGGGGATAGGCGATCTCCCCCCCTGGCCGCTCAGTGTCGTAATAAAAAACCTGGGTTTCCGTTCGGTAAATCGATGAGCCGTCACCCCGCCCGACAAACGCCCGGCTCCGCAAGACATGAAACCCCTCCTCCAAGCCGGTCGCGGTGGCGCCATAATCATTGTGGATCGGATACACGACGGATGTGGCATCAAAATTCGCGACCTCGAACAAGGATTCCATCCGCTCAGCCAGATCAATATCCCCTGAGCTGAATGGAAACACTGGCGAAGCACTTGCGGTCCGTCGAACACCGATCTTGTATCGAAGAATCGTCCCCTCCGCCATCGCCGGAAGTGTCACTTTCCACCAGTCAGGCGTCCCACCCGCATCCGGCGCACCATTGAACGACCAGTTCCCAGCAGCCACCTGCGTCGCCCCCTTCCCTAAACCGTTCGATCCCTCCGGAAAGCTCGTGCCATCCGTCGTGTAATAAACCCAAACCCGATCCGCCTGAAACTGATATCCCACTTTCACCCACAAATCCACTGACTGACCACTCGCTGCCTCAGGTGCCGGGTTCATCTGCGGAATCGGCACCGCAGCCTGATTGCCAACCACAGGATCATGGTAAACCCATGAAGCGAACCGCGCACCCGAAGCGTTAGGCGAACCACCATTGTTCACCGTGAACCCGGGCGATCCAATCACCGCCTGATACGTCTCCGATCCCGCTGATCCGATCACGTTCCTGGAAACGTCACGCGCCGCAAACTTCTCCCCCGATCGCCTGACAAACCTCATTTGCTCGTATCCCAGATAAGTGTCCGTCGAAGCCTCCTTGCGCCGATCGCCCGCATCGCCAGCATTGAACTGATCCTCATTGATCCCTGGCTTGAAATCCCTTAAGTCTCCGCTCTGCGGGCCAAGACCCATCTGCGAATTCACATCAATTCCTCCATTCAACTTCAACCGGATGTTGTCCGCGGAACCATCCGCCCGCGCGACAAACCGCAGATTGCTCCCATCCGTCACCCGCGGAATCCTGACCCGATATGATCGCTCTCCCCGATCCTGAGCCCCCACTCCATATGGATTGAAATTCCCATCTCCATCCCTCCCATCGGTCCGCCAGTGATCCATCATCGGAACCGGCATCCCCTTCTGATAGATCTGGATCGGTGCCACCTGCCACTGATGCTCCGGTGCCTGCCAGATCACCGGCAACCTCGGATTATGCCAGGTGAACGCAAACCAGCCACCCGGAGGAACAATCGGCGGATTTCCCGATCCATCCACGATTTGCCCTGCTCCATTGACATAAACTCGGAATCGACCACCAAATGGCGACTGGTTGACCAACGTCGCGTTGTTCGGAAATCCCGTCTGAACCCATCTCGCCTGCCCGTTCGGCTGATACCCCTTGGCCATCATGAACACCATCGTCGAACCATTCCATCCACCGTTATCCTTCCGCTCCCTTTCATCAACTCTCTCGTAAGCGGCGAAATTCTGGTCACTCCCACGCGCCACCTGAAAACCCCGCGCGAAATCCCGATGCACCGCCACCGCCGATATCACACTGTTATCACTGAACTGACCCAGAAAATTCACCCCGGACGGCTTCGGGAAATAACTCGGCGCGCCCGCCTGATTATAACCGTCCGTATAAACAATCGAAATCCCCTCCCGCGTCAGGATATTCGCATGGGCTAGCGCACGATCTCCACCCCATAGATAATTGTTATCATGACTCATTACATAATTGATCCGCTGGGTCGGCAAACCCCAACCTCCATGATTCGGCTGATCAAATCCTCCCAGATTGGATCCGATCGAATTCCGCACTGTGTTCAGGATGTTGTCGTTCGCGATCCGCATCCCGGCATCAAGATATCCCTGCTCACCGGGAGGAGCTCCCAAATGCTCCCCAAAAAGCATCGCGTCATTGCGGGCCATCCAGTCCGCATCAAAAACCGAATCCCGATGCGAGTTCCAGTCATTGAAACCGCGAGTAATGTTGAATTGCTCCTGGATCTGCCCGTTGTAACCCCAGTTCACCAGGTCCTTGTCCCCGCCGCTCTGCTTTCCAAAGAAGTACGCGGGAACATGCTTCACCGCATCCAACCGGAATCCGTCAGGCCTCGCAACATCCACAAACCATCGCACCGCCCGGAACAACATCTGGTTCACGTCCTCCGCCACCGGATTCCCCATGTTGTATCGTCCGTCTCCATATCCCCATGCCGCCGTCTGCCGCCACGGAACCGTCGGATCCACCCCGGTATCCGTAAACGGCTCGGATGGCTCACCCGCGTCATGCTGGCCATTCGTGTTCAAATCCTTGAAGTTAAACCGCCCGTTGTTGGCACCCACGGTGTTCCCACCATCAACAAACCCGACATCCTGATAGGGCTCCTTGTCCGCAAACGGATGCACCGGATCCCCCGCACCATTCGTGTCCACCACCAGATCCGTATCGAGATACCATTCCGTCCTTCCCGGATGACGGATTCCTGACCATTTGGGAAAACTGAAACCTTCCCCAGTCCCGTTCGGATTGAAACTCACATTCTGTGGCCCCTCCTGCGCGATGTCCCACGCAAACGGGTTCCGGTTCAAAACCTGCCACTCATCATTCCAATTCGGCCAATCTGCCGCCTTCCGCCACGTTCCGTTCGCCTCTCTAACCAAATGAAAATCCTCGGGCACAAACCCGGGCACCCCGGGAAACAACTCTCCAGGATCGGTCTCCCTGTCCAACGGCCCGGCATTGTGCGCCATCACATTGTCAAAATATACCCGCAGCCCGAATCGATGCGCCGCACGCATCAGACTGATCAGCTCCGCCCGCGTCCCATACATCGTCCGGATCGTCCCGCTCTGATCACGATCACCCAGATCAAACCGGTCCAATGTGTCAAAGCCGACCGAATAGGTCCCGGCACCTGCCTTGAATGGCGGCGGCAGCCACAATGAATCATACCCACGTTCCGCCAACTCCGGCAATCGGCGCTCGATCTCCGACCAACTCGTGCCGAAATACTGCAACATCGCCTCTGCGGATGCCGACACAGACCCGACCGCCAGAAGCAACGCCGCTTGAATCAAACTGTTTTTCATGGGTTGAGAGTAAAAATCGGCCACGCGCGGCAACCGTTGGATAACACTCAAATGTCGTCACAAAATGCAGGGTTTACAACAAAATCCTTGTGATCAAGCGCCCGACGATGAAACCCATTCTCCATGACATCGTCTGCCGCCCCCCAACCCCCGATCTCGGCGAAACCCCGAACTCTGGTGACGGCCTTCGGTCCCTTTGGCGGCAGATCGGAAAACGCCTCGAATCTCGCCCTGAAACAACTCCGGCAGGCACAACCATGGGTCCGCACACGCACCCTTCCCGTCGACTCCGTCATCGCACCCAAGATGCTCCGCGCCGCACTTCGCCAAATCAAACCAGAACTCGTCATCCACCTCGGCGAAGCGGGCGGCACCAGATCCATACACCTCGAAGAATCCGCATGGAACCTCATGGATTTCCGAATTCCCGACAACGCCGGAAGACAACCCCAATCACGCTGCATCAGTCCGGGATGCCCCAACGAACTCAGAACTCCTCTACCGGTTGGAGCCCTCCGCTCCCACCTATCCGACCAGGGATTTCCGGTCGTCCTATCTAACAACCCGGGGCGCTACCTCTGCAACCAGATCTACTACATCTCCCGCCTGCTCGGTGAGCGGGCGCTGTTCGTCCACTTGCCGCTTGCCTCCGAAATGCCAACGAACATCGCCGCAAAAGCCCTCGAACTGACCGTCTCCTTCCTCACCAAAGCTCCTCGCTGATCACCGGCCCTTGATCTCAATGATCCTCGCCGAACACGGCTGCATGACAGGAATTGAAATTCCATCACCGTGGACGGAATCACCATTCACCTCAATCGACCAATCGTCCGCCAGCTTCTCTGTTAGTATAAGTCTCTCTGCCGATCCCAATCGACAAAACCTCAAGCCATCTTCAGGAATCCGGATCATCACTCCTTCAAGTGCTCGATCTCCATGAAAATTGGCGACTACCAGTGCCGTCGCACCCGTCTCCCTGTCGTGTCGCAAAAACGCGTACAGCCAGTGCCCGGACACCGTCTCCCCATCTAACCTTCCAAAGTGCTCGTTGTCCTTGTTAGCGTGATTCAATCCATAGAACTCTCCAGCCGTAAAGGCGGGTGAGGAAACCGCTCCGATCAGCTTCCCATACCACTCCCTCAACTCCCTCTGCGCTGGATCCAGTCGTCCTCCATCAAACTTACCGCCATTCACCCACTTTACGAACTCCGGCATCGACCAGTAATCAAAAATCGTCGTCCGTGCGTCATCACCACCGAAACCCTCCTCCCCCGCCGCCGGTTCACCCACCTCCTGACCATGATACATCATGATCGGCCCGCGCCCCATGCCATACAACACCGCACAAACCGGCCTCCCCACCTTCATCCCCAACCCACCCCACTCCTTCGGACTCGCCAACCGCACTTCATCATGATTCTCACCATATCTCAATGATCGATGGAATCTCTCACCTGTGAAAGTCAGCACATCCAGATCGTTCATCCATTTTCCGGAATCATACAACCCTTCCAAAACATCATAACACGGATCATCATAGACCGCGTCAAAACCAGCATCCAAGAGCGCATCCAACACATGCCGATCCGTTAGCTTCGCCGGATCGTTGTCATAAGCCTCCGCCGAGAAAAACACATCCGCCTTCCGCTCCCTCGCCCGCTTCACTGACCACGCCCAGAACTCCATCGGCACCATGTGCGCCATATCCACCCGGAATCCATCCACCCCCATCTCCTGCCAATAACCGAGAATCGCATCCATCGTCCGCCACGTCCGGGGAACATCTTCCGGCCCCGCACCCACTCCCGGCAAATGCGACGTGTCACGACCCTTCGTGAAATCATGACCATAATTCAATTTCACCGTCTCATACCAATCGTTGATGGAAGGTTCCCAGGAAATCACATTGTTTCCCGTCACCCGGCCGAATTCGGTCTCAGGAGCAAATCGCCCCGTGCAACCCGCCATTCCCGCCGTCGGCAGCCTCAATGGCGCTCTCCCGCCCGCATGCTCCTCACCAAGATAATAAAAATGATTGTCTCTCGCGAAAAACACCCCGCGCTCATCCCCTTTCCCAAAGGACAAATCCGGTCTAACATCCGAGCCATACGACCGCGCCACATGATTCGGCACAAAATCAATGATGACCTTCAGCCCCTCCACCCGGCAACGTTCCAATAAGTCCCGAAATTCCTCCATCCTCCGCCCCGGCTCTTCCGCATAATCCGGACAGACATCAAAGTAATCCCGAATCGCATACGGACTCCCCGCGATTCCCTTCAAAATGTCCGGCGGATCCGCCTCCCGCCCTTCATACGATGTCCCGCTCGCCTGCTCCAAGACCCCCGTCAGCCAAACATGCGTGAATCCCATCGCCCGGATCGACCTCAGGGCAACCGGAGTCAGATCGTTGAACTTCCCGCAACCATTCTCCGCCATCGTCCCGTTCACCTTCCGCGTCTCGTTGGTATTGCCAAACGTCCGGACCATCAACTGATAGATCACCGGACGCTGGTTCTCAGCAGCGACGTTGGAAGGCAACGCGAAAGACATGGCCAAGACTGAGCAGATCGCATGAAATTTCATCTTAAAAATTCAACCGGGTTTCACCGTCCTGGCATCATTCTTCACCAAAAGCGTGGCACCTGCCGCAATCAACAGGCAAACCCCGCCGAAAACCACCGCACTCAACCGGCTCACTCCATCGAAGTTCTCCATCACCCGGCTCAACACGATCGCCACCAGAATCTGCGGGATGACGATGAATAGATTGAAAATCCCCATGTAAACCCCCATCCGATTCGCCGGCAACGCGCTCGACAACATCGCATACGGCATCGAAAGAATCGACGCCCACGCAATCCCGACCCCGGTGAACGAAACCCACTGCAAAACCCACGGATCCCTAACCAATCCCACCGATGCCAATCCCAATCCACCTGCCAGCAACGAGACGAAATGAATCCACTTCGCGGCAACAAACCGCCCGATCCACAGCAAAGCCATCGCGAAAAAGAACGCCACCAGATTGTAAACCGCGAAGCAGTTGTTCGCCAGATCAATCCCATCCTTGTAAAGCTTCGAGCTCGTGTCGCTCGCACCCATCACATTGCGCGCCACCGCCACGCTGAAGAAAATCCACATGCAGAACAGCCCCATCCACGTGAAAAACTGTACCACCGCCAGTTGCTTCATCCTCACCGGCATGCACCTCATCGCATCCATGATCTCACTCAGGCCGCCATGCGATTTCTTCGGCTCATCCGGATCGGGTGGATACTCCTTCGTTGTGAAAATCGTCCACAATACCGCAACCACAAACACGACGGCCCCCACCGTGAACGCCACATGCACCGTCTGCGGAATCGCCTGCCCATCACCCGTCACCGCACTCACGCCCGCATGATCCCTCAGCCAACCCGGTAGCTTCGATGCGATCACCGCACCCGCCCCAATGAACACCGATTGCATCGCAAATCCAACCGTCCGCTGCTGCTCCGGCAACAGGTCCGCCACAAACGCCCGAAACGGCTCCATGCTCACATTCACCGAGGCATCCAAAACCCACAACAATCCCGCAGCCATCCACAAGGTCCCGGACATCGGCATCAAAATCAACGCGATCGACGCAAAAATCGCACCGATGAGGAAATACGGTCTCCTCCTCCCCCAAAACGGATGCCACGTGCGGTCGCTCATCGCCCCGATGATCGGCTGCACGATCAAGCCAGTCAGCGGCGCAGCCAGCCACAACAACGGCAACTCGCTCTCCTTCGCCCCGAGATACTCGTAAATCGCCGACATGTTCCCCATCTGCAATCCCCACCCGAACTGGATGCCGAAGAAGCCGAAAGACATGTTCCAGATCTGCCAGAATGTTAGGCGCGGTTTTTCAGTCATGGTGGTTGGGTTTTGGAAAACGGATGAAGGCTCCCGGGTTTCTGATGTCGCCTCGAACCTCGCGGTTTAATGGAAAGTTTCAATCACCCCAGAATCCCGGCGATCCGCTTCGGCTCACGCCCGAACATTCGCCGGAAATCCTCCAACGTCGGCACCAGCCGCGTCTTCAGCTTCGCCTCATGATTCAGCGCGATCGCCGATAGGGCATGCTCGAAAAATGGATTCCGAAAACGATCCAAAGTCGCCCGCGCAAACCCCGCCGGATCATCCACCCGCCCCTCAAGAACCGGCACGATCTCCTCCTCTAACAGCCCCTCCAGCCACCCCCGCACCGCCGGATGCTCCAAACACTCTCCCACCGTCTTCAACCCCATCGGCAACGCATGCGCCGCCAGCGCCGTGTGCGCCCCATTCAAAATCCGCACCTTCCTCAGATAATACGGCGCGATGTCCTCCGCCACCACCACCGCCGGATGCTCCAACTCAAACCCACCCTTCGGCTCGCTCGACTCGATCGCCCACAACGCGAACGGCTCCGCCGCCAATAGCAAGGGATCACGATCTAACAAATCATGCGCCCTCGGCCTCCCCGGCACGATCCGGTCCACCAGATTGTTCACCCACCGGCACTCCTCCCGCAGCCACTCCTTCGCCCGATCCTCCACCTTCCATCGATCCGCCTGCTCCATCACCAGTCCCAACAATCGCGTTCCGTTCGCCTCAATCAACTCACACGGCAGAATTTTCACCCCTGGCAATCCCGCACGGAACCTCCCTAACAAAACCGCAAGAAGCTTCGCCGGAAACGAAACCGGCACGCCACCCTCCGCCCCATCCGCATCATCCAGCACAAATCCCGCCTCCGTCGTATTGGAAACCACCCACCGCAACCCAGGAGAAATCGCAACCTTCAACACCTCAGCCCAATCCGTCCCAGCAAACAACGCCCGTGAAACAGACCCCACACGCTCCGTCCGGTCCACCACCACTCCGCCTTCCACACCCTGCAACGCCACATGATAGATCCCGCCGGCAGCGTTGATCGCCTCCGCCCGCTCGCGCCCGGTTGACTGCACCACCACCACCTTGCCGAAATCTCTCACCCGGTTCGCCTCCTCGATGAAAAGATCCACGAAGGCCCGCAGGAAATTCCCCGCTCCGAACTGCAATACCGTTTCCGTGCTCATTTGGTTAGATAAGTCAAAGGGTGACACCCTGCTTCCAGATCGTGATCTCCCGGAACCCGTTCACCTCGTTCCGTGCCTGCTTGCCACCCGCCACCTCCAGGATCAGATCCATCAGATCATCCGTCACAACATCCGCCTCTACCCCATCCTCTAACAATCTCCCCGCATTGAAATCGATCCACCCCGGCTTCCGCTCAGCCAACTCAACGTTCGATGCGATTTTCAACGTCGGCACCGGCACCCCCAGCGGCGTCCCGCGCCCCGTCGTGAAAAGAATGCAATGCGCCCCCGCCGCCGCCAGCGCCGTGCACGAAACACCGTCATTCCCCGGCGCTTCCACCAAACACAGCCCCCCCAATCCCTGCCTCGCAGCCCCACCATACCCCACCACCTGCCTCACCGGCGCAC
>SYAP01000152.1 GCA_005787565.1 Verrucomicrobiaceae bacterium
AGTGGAACGCGCGGGATTTCGGGAATGTGGCGCACGAGGTGTTAGAGCGTTGGGGGCGGGATGAGGAGGCGCGTGAGTTTTCGAAGGTGGAGGCGTTGGCGGCGTGGTTCGACGGGGCTTTGGATGAGGTGTTAGACCGGCGTTTCGGGAAGGATCTGCCGTTGGCGGTGAGGATCCAGAGTGAGGCGTTGAGGCAGCGTTTGGGGTGGGTGGCGGAGGCGCAGGCTTGTTCGCGGGCGGAGGGGTGGCGGGTGATGGAGGTGGAGCGGGATATTGAGATGGAGGTTGGTGGGATGAAGGTGCGGGCGCGGATCGACCGGATCGACCAGCATGAGAAGGACGGGCGGTGGCGGGTTTTGGATTACAAGACGGGATCGGTGGACGGGGTGGAGAAGGCGCATCGGGTGCGGGTGACGCCGTCGTCGAAGCTGCCGGCGCATCTAACGGAGGAATGCGCGGTGTTGCATGACGGGCTGGACGGGAAGGGGAAGGCGGTGAGGTTGCGATGGAAGAATGTGCAGCTGCCGTTTTATGTGGCTGCTTTGTTAGAGAGTGGTGTGACGGGAGGGGGGCTTGCGTTGCCGGGGTATTTCGCGGTGGGGGCGACGAAGGCGGATGTGGGGATCCGGCATTGGGATGAGTTCGAGATGCCGGATGTGGAGGCTGCGAAGGCTTGTGTGGAGTGGGTGGTTTCGCAGATCCGGCAGGGGATCTTCGGGCCGCCGACGGAGCGGGTGGAGTATGATGATTTCCGGGTGCTGGCTCCGCGCGGGGATTTGGCGGAGGTTTTTGTTGAGGAGAGCGTGCCGGTTTTCCGTGAGGGATCAGCTTGAGGTGACCTTGACGAGTAGGCCTTTGCGGCGGGCGCTGCGCATGGTGAGTGCGAAGACGGCGCCTGCGGCGGCGAGGTAGACGAGGTTGAGGGAGAAGGCGGTGATCATGGGTGACCAGAGGGCGTCCTTGCCGGCGACGGCGGCGCGCATGCCTTCGAAGACGTGGGAGGGTGGGAGGGCGAGGGCGATGGGCTGGAGCCATGCGGGGAGTGAGGAGACGGGATAGAATACGGCGGCGACGGGTTGGACCATGAAGGGGATGGCCCAGGCGAGGGATTCCGCGCCGTGGCCCCAGCGGAGGACCATGGCGGTGGAGAGGATGCCGAGGGACCAGCCGAAGATCATGAGGTTGGCGTAGTAGGGGATGAGCCAGCCTTGGAACTGGAAGAGGTTGAAGGCGTATCCGGTCCAGGCGATGAGGGCGAGGACGAGGCTGGTGATGATGACGCGGAGGAAGCCGACGGAGAAGGTGGCGGCGAGGTATTCGGTCATTCTAACAGGTGCGGCGAAGACGTTGAGGAGGTTGCGGGTCCAGACGTCTTCGAGGAAGGAGATGGCGACGCCTTGTTGTGAGCGGAAGAGGGCGTCCCAGAGGATGATGGCACCGATGAGGAAGCTGATGGTTTTCGAGAAATCGCCATCGCCCTGTTGTTGGAGGTAGCCGGTGACGAAGCCCCACATGAGGAGCTGGACGATGGGCCAGAAGAAGAGTTCGAAGAGGCGGACCGGGTTGCGGGTGTAGAGCAACACGTATCGGGTGAGGAGTGCGAGGATGACGGAGGGGTTCATGGTGTGACGACCTCCCCGCTGCGGGCGACTTTGATGAAAACGTTTTCGAGGTCGGCTTCCTGGAAGTGGTCGACGATTTCGGCCGGGGTGCCCTGGGCGAGGATGCTGCCCTGGTGGAGGAAGAGGACACGGTCGCAGACTTCCTCGATGTCTCGCATGTTGTGGGAGGTGTAGAGGATGGCGGGGCTGCGGTCGTGTTGGACGCGGCGGACGAGTTTGCGGACCTTGTCGGCGATGTCCGGATCGAGGGATGCGGTGGGTTCGTCGAGCATGAGGAGGTCGGGGTCGTTGAGGATTGCTTTGGCGAGGTTGACGCGGGTGGATTCGCCGGCGCTGAGGCGGCCGGTGATGCTGTCGGCGAGGCGGGTGATTTCTAGCAGTTCGAGGAGTTCATCGACCTTGCGTGAGGGGTTTTTCACGCCGTAGAGGCGGGCGAAGATGCGGAGGTTGTGTTTGACCTTCAGGTTGGAGGGGAGGCTGGCGTAGGTGGTGCAGAAGTTGGTGCGTTTGAGAATGGCGAGGCGTTGTTTGGCGAGGTCCATGCCGAAGACGCGGATGGAGCCGGAATCCGGGGTGATGAGGCCGAGGATCATGCTGAGGAGGGTGGTTTTTCCCGCCCCATTGACGCCTAACAGGCCGACGACTTCGCCGGGGTTCACGTTGAAGGTGACTGATTTGACCGCCGTGAAGGTGCCGAAGGATTTGGCGAGGTTGGTGACTTCGAGGAGGGGGGCGGGCATGAGATTTGCCGCAGGTTAGGTCCGGTCGTGGTGACCGCAACGATGGATTTCCCGACTGCCGGAGGATTTATTCGTCCTTGAAGGGTTCGGCGCGGCGTTCGTTGATGCAGCGGGAGAGCCAGAGGACGAGTTTTTCGGCTTCCTCGGATTCGTTGCGGAGGGAGCTGAGGGCGTTCCAATCGACGTGGGGTCTGGATTGGGTTGCGGCGATGCGGTTGACGTCGAGTTTTCCCATGATAGCCTCGGTTTCGCGGGGGTGAGCGTTGAGGATGTTTGCGGGGCGGGGGAGGTCGTCGAGGGTTTCGGAGGTGAGGCCGAAGGAGGTGACGCCGATGCCGAAGTGTGCGCTGAGGCGGCGGAGGCCATCGGCGAGGGCTTCGTCCTCGATGGGTGCGGCGTAGATGAGTTCGCCGCCTTGGGCCCAGAGGGAGACGGCGAGGGTTTGGAAGAAGTCCTCGCGGTAGGTGTGGAGGGAGGGTTGGATGCGGAGGCGAGCGCCGTGGAGGCGGAATGGGGCGATGCCGAGGCGTTGTTTGAAGGCAAGCATCGTTTCGTCGAGGGACATTTCCTCATCGGGCGAGCCGCCGGTTTCCCAGTCGACGAGCATGAGTTCGGGGAATTTCCAGAGGTTGGCGATGGGTGCGTTTTTGGCGAAGGCCTGGCGGAAGGCGAAGGGGAAGCGGCCGTTGATTTCGAAGTATCGGGTGACGACGGCGCGGAACTTGCGGATCCGCAGCATGGTGGCGTCGACTTCGCCCTGGTCGGGGTTGAGGTCGTCGAGGCGGCCTTGTGTTAGAGAGAGGAGTTCCTGAGCGCCGGAGAGGGCGGGGAGCGGGGCGCTGCGGCGGTAGTAGCCCTGGCCTTTCTCGACCTTGGCGATCGGGGATGCCGGATCGCAGGACATGATGGAGAAGTGGTAGCGGAGGGAGGCGTCCGAGTAGTTGCCGTTGAGCTGGAGGCGGGTGAGGCGGATGAGTTCCGTGCCTTTGATCGCATCACTGGGGTTTCCGGGAAGCAGGGTGGGGAGGATGTCCGTCAGTTGTTTGCGAAGACTCATGGGTGGGATCGGCGACGTTCGCGATGGATTGAATCCAATTCACCCGGTTGCGGATCATCAAGCCCCAAAAGGATTCATTTTAAAAAAGAAAGCGGTAATGTCAGGATTTTTTAGATAGTTTGGTGGTGGGAGGGTGGGGGTGAGGAGTAGGGGGTAAAAAATGGAGTGATTGGGAATCGGTGGTGGCGTTGGGGAACTGGGGTGGGTTGAATGGGTGGAGATACGGATGCATGAAACGATTTGACATCAAGTTAGCGAACCTCCGGAGCGGATCGACGGCGGCGTCGGATTTCATCATTGCGGATGCGAAGGATGCGGACATGGCGTTCGGGGTGACTGCGCCGGGGCCGCAGGCGGGGAGTTGCCGGCATGGTTTCAATGAGTCCGAGGGGTGTTGGAAGACGTTGGCGGATTACCGGGAGCAGATCCGCGGGGTGATCGCGCAGGACATTGTGGATATTGTTTTGCTGTCGGCTTCGAATCTGGAGCAGTTGGGGATGCGGGAGCGGTTGTTCGAGGGTTCCGCGATCACGCCGGCGGCGAGGGCGAATGATACGTCGGATGTGTGGGCAGTGCGGGGTGGAAAGTATCCGACGGATCATCCTTCGCGTTCGTTCCGGAGCGCGACGATCGATCATATCAAGTATGGGAGGCTGGTGGAGGATCACCGGCAGCCGTTCAGCGGTGCGGATCTGGGGTTGTATTCGATCACGTTCACGAATCACATCGACTGGGATTACAAGGCTCTATCAGACTATCAGGATTTTCGGATCGAGGCGGAGCGGAAGGGGTTCCGGCATTTTCTTGAGGTGTTCAATCCGAACGTGAATCCTGGGATTCCGGACCGGAAGGTGGCGGGGTTTCTGAATGACCACATCATCCGGACCTTGGCCGGGGTGACGGAGGCGGGGAGGCCGGTGTTTTTGAAGATCCCGTATAACGGGCCGGGGCCGCTGGAGGAGTTGGTGTCCTATGATCCAGCGATGGTGGTGGGGATTTTGGGTGGGAGTGCGGGGACGACGCTGGATGCGTTCCAGCTGATCCATGATGCGCGGAAGTATGGGGCGCGGGTGGCCTTGTTCGGGCGGAAGATCAATCTATCAGAAAGTCCGTTGGCGTTCATTGATTTCCTGCGGCGGGTGGTGGATGGTGAGATCGCGCCGGTGGAGGCGGTGAAGGCGTATCATGGGGTTTTGCAGGCGACGGGGGTGAGGCCGCAGCGGCCGTTGCAGCAGGATTTGCAACTGACGGCGAACAAGATGAGTTACCGGTGAGATGTGATGAGCGCGCTGAATCCTGTTGCTAATGTGTTAGGGCGGCTGGCCGGGGTGGATCCGGGCGGGTGCCGGGTGGTGGCGGGGTTTGACGGGTTTGTGGACGAGATGATCACGCTGGTGGGTGAGCGGCGGGGGCTGGATGATTTCACGCGGGTGCCGGACATTGCGGCGTTCGGGGCGCAGATTTCCGCATCGGCGGGGCACAGCAGTTTGCGGGAGATCGTGATCGACGGTGCGGATGCGGGGGGGTGTGCGGTGAATCTATCAGACGGGTTGGGGAGTCTGGGGGTGGTGGTGGATTGTTTCGCGACGCTGGGTGAGCCGGTGCATGGGGCGTTCGCGGATGTTAGAGGGAAATGCAGGGGATTTCACTCGTGGGGGAGGGAGCCGGGGCGGACGCTGGCGTTTGAGTTCGGTGACGGGAAGGTGATGTTCAGCGCGGTGAGGCAGTTGGCGGATTTCACGCCGGAGCGGGTGCGGGGTTTTCTGGAGGATGGTGAGTTTGCTAGGAGTTGTGGGGAAGCGCAGGTGATTGCGCTGACGGACTGGACGTTGTATCCGCACATGACGGAGGTTTGGAGGATGTTGCAGCGGGAGGTGTTCGGGGGGCTGGGGCATCGACCGGAGTTTTTCATCGATCTAGTGGATCCGACGGGGCGTGCGGAGGGGGATGTGCGCGGGATGTTAGAGTGTCTGAGGGGATTCGAGGAGGCGGGGAGGGTGACGTTGGGGCTGAACGGGAATGAGGCGAATCTTTTGTGCCGGATGCACGGGTTGGCGGTGAGTGGGGCGGGTGGCGGGGGAGAAGAGTTGTTAGGGCAGGCGGTGGCGCTGAGGGATTTGTTAGGAATCGGGCGGGTGGTGATTCATCGGGCGAGGCATGCGGTGTCCGCGTGCGGGGCGGGTGGTTTTTTCCAGGAGGCTCCGTTTTGCGAAGCGCCGCGGAAGAGCACTGGGGCGGGGGATCGGTTCAATGCGGGTTTTTGTTTGGGGTTGGCGCTGGGATTTGGGGATGGGGATTGTCTGGTGTTGGGGTGCGGGGTGGCGGGGTGGTTCGTGCGGAAGGGGGCGAGTCCGAGATTTGAGGAGTTGAGAGGGTTCCTTGGGGAGTGGGCTGATGGTTTGATTTTGTGAATGGAGGGAGGTTTTCGGATTTTTAAAGACGATGGCGTTGTGGGGCGGCGGTTCTTTTGGTAGGAAAATTCCGTTCCGACCGAAAATACCATGAAACCAACCATTCAACTGGCAGCGTTGCTGCTCGCATTAAGCCCCATCGCGATCCTTCCAGCGTTCGCGGAGGATGTTCCAGCCGCCGAGAAGGAAGCGGAGGTGAAGCCACTCAAGATGGGCGATCCCGCTCCGGCGTTCAAGGTGACCGAGTGGTATAAGGGGGAGGCGGTGACTTTGGATGACAAGGGCACTTTCATTGTCGAGTGCTGGGCGACGTGGTGTGGTCCTTGCATTGCGGCGTTTCCGCATTTGAGCGAGATCGCGAAGGCGAACGAGGGGAAGGTGACGGTGATTGGCGTGAATGTCTGGGAGCGCAAGGAGCCCAAGGAGGTGAAGGAGTTTGTGGAAGCGCAGGGTGACAAGATGAGTTATCTGGTGGCTGCGGATGGTGAGGAAGTGATTGCGAATGATTGGTTGAAGGCGGCGGGCAAGAACGGGATTCCGTGCGCGTTTGTCGTGAGCAAGGGCATTGTGTCGTGGATCGGGCATCCGGCGGCGCTGGATCAGAAGCTGATCGATTCGATTGTCGATGGGACCTACGACATCGCAGCTGCGGTGAAGGCTGAGGAGAAATCGCAGGCCGCGGCGAAGTATTTCCAGGACAACGTGGTGCCTGCGCTGACCGAGAAGGATTATGCGACGGCGATCACGAAGCTGGAGGAGATGAAGAAGGAGTTTCCGGATGATGTGGCGATCATCGACGGGCACATCGAGCGGTTGAAGAAGATGGCTCCGGCGGAAGAGGAATGATCCGGTTTACGGAAGATTACAGATTGTAAATGCGCGCGGCGTTTCCTGAGAGGAATGCCGCGCGTTCGTTTTGTGTCAGGTCGCCGGCGATGCGTTTTGCCATTTCGGACCATGTTAGATAGTCCGGAAGCCGGAGGAGGGAGACGGGCCAATCGCTGCCGTACATGAGGCGGTGGGGGCCGAAGAGGCGGAGGGTTTCGTGGAAGTAGTTGCGGAGGGAGGGTTCGTCGATTTCGGGGTCGCGGCATTCGGTGGCGAGGCCGGAGAATTTGATGCCGGTGATGTTCTCGCGTTTGGCGAGTTCGGTGATGCCTGCGAGCCATGCGGGCTCGATGAGGCTGCGGTGGATTTCGGGTTTGGCAAGGTGGTCGATGATGAAGGAGAGGTGCGGGTGGCGGTCGACGAGGCGGATGGCGGCGGGGAGTTGGTTCTGATAGATGAGGAGGTCGTAGGTGAGGTGATGCGAGGGGAGGAGGGTGAGGCCGCGGTTGAAGGCGGGGTCATCGAAGAAAGATTCGGGTTCGTCCTGGAGGACGTGGCGTGCGCCTTTGAGTTTGGGGTGTGGGGCGAGTTGTTCTAGCGAGGCTTCGAGGGTGGGTGACGCGAGGGGAAGCCAGCCGACGATGGCTTGGATGAGGGGTGAGGAGTCGGCGAGGTCGAGGAGCCAGCGTGTTTCCTGGATGGATTGGCGTGCTTGGACTGCGATGGTGCCGGTGAGTCCGGCGGTTTGGGCGGCGGATTCGAGTTCGGGGATGAGGTAGTCTTTTTGGAGTGCGCTGGCTTGTGGGATCCACGGGTATTCATTGGGGCTGTAGGACCAGAGGTGGTGGTGTGAGTCTAACATTGTTGATGCTGAAGGCGTGGTGGTGTGGGAGGGAGTCAATTGAATTCCTGCAGCCAGCTCTGGGCCGGGTTACCAGCCTTCGCGGTTGGTTCGTTTGACGAATTGTGCGGCTTCGGGGCAGTTGGGGGATTTCATGCCGGGGCCGTCCCATTCCATGCGGACGCCTTCGCCGACGCGGAGGGCGATGCAGCCGAGGAGGATGATTTCGGTGAGGTATCCGGCGATCTCGAAGTTGGAGTAGGCTGGGGTTCCGTCTTTCATCATGTCGAACCATTCCTGGTTGTGGCCGGGGGAGCGCGGGATGGTTTGGGGGACGGCTTTGGCGGCTTCGTGGTCGTTGCCGTTGGTGAAGGTGGGTTCGCCTTCGAGTTTGAGGAAGAATTGCGAGCCGTAGTCGTCCGGGGAGAAGAGGATGCCTTTTTCACCGATGATGAGGCAGCCGCTGGCGGGGAGGGAGCCGTTCATGGCGACGACTTCCTTGACGAGGTTGGGGTAGGGGCGGAGGGGTTTGAAGTCGGAGTCCGGGGAGCCGTCGTACCACCAGAATTTGAGTGGGGGGAGGCCTTCGCGTTCGGGGAATTCGAAGCGGATGCGTGAGGATTTGGGGTAGCTTTCCTGATAGATGCGTGAGGCCATTTCGCATTCGACGACGGTGGGGTAGCCGAGTTTGAGTGCGCGGAAGGGCATGTTGACGGTGTGGCAGGCCATGTCGCCGAGGGCACCGGTGCCGAATTCGGTCCAGCCGCGCCATGCGAAGTCGTGATAGGCTTTTTCGACGTAGGGGCGGTTTGCGGCGGGTCCGAGCCAGAGGTCCCAGTTGAGGTGGGCTGGGACGGGGCTTTCCTCTTTGGGGCGGTCCATGCCTTGAGGCCAGATGGGGCGGTTGCTCCAGACGTGAAGTTCGAGGGGTTTTCCGATGATGCCGGCTTCGATGACTTCGACGGCACGGCGGAGGCCATCGGCGGCGCTGCCCTGGTTGCCCATTTGGGTGGCGAGTTTTTTCTCGAGGGCGATGCGGCGGAGTTCGCGGGCTTCGAAGACGGTTTGGGTGAGGGGTTTCTGGCAGTAGATGTGTTTGCCGAGGTTGAGGGCCATCATGGCGGAGGTTCCGTGCATGTGGTCTGGGCCGGAGATGGTGACGGCGTCGATTTCCTTGTCCATTTCCTCGAGCATTTTGCGGTAGTCGGCGAATTTGGCGGCTTTGGGGTATTGGGCGGCCTTTTTGTCGAGGAAGCGTGAGTCGACATCGCAGAGGGCGACGATGTTGCCGCCGCAGGCTGCGGCTTCGTTGACGTCGCTATCGCCTTTTCCGCCGACGCCGATGCAGGCGATGTTGAGGCGGGTGTTGAGGTTCTTGCCGCGGACGATGGCGGGGAATCCGAGGAGGAGTCCGGTGGCTCCGAGGCCGGTTTGTTGTAGGAATTTGCGGCGATGGATGAGTGACATGGCGGGTTTGGTGGGTGAGTTGGTGTGGAAAGCGGGCGGATTGAACCGCAACTGGGCCGATACCTGTGGGATGGGTGAGATCTTTCCTGAAAATTGTGGGAAGTTGGTGGTTTCGGAAAGGAACCGGAGGGGGCGGGCGTTTTGTTTCAGCCAATTGTCCAATCCTTTGTTCCATGTGCCGATTTGTTCTTTTCCTGATTGTTGTTTCCTGCGGGCTGCTCTCCGCGGCGGAGAAGCCGAATATTGTTTTTTTGTTTTCCGATGACCACGCGTTGGCGGCGATTTCGGCGTATGGGAGCCATTTGAAGGATGCGGCGCCGACGCCGAATCTGGATCGGATCGCGAAGGAGGGGGCGTTGTTCCGGCGATCGTATTGCACGAATTCGATCTGCGGGCCATCGCGGGCGTCGATTCTAACAGGGAAGCATTCGCACAAGAACGGATTTCTGGACAACGAGATGTGCGAGTTCGACGGGTCGCAGGCGACGTTTCCGAAGGGCTTGCAGGCGGTGGGGTATGAGACGGCGATTGTGGGAAAATGGCATTTGGCGAGCAAGCCGACGGGTTTCGACTATTGGGAGATTCTTCCGGGGCAGGGGAGTTATTACAATCCGGACTTCGTGCAGATGGACGGGACATCGAAGCGGTTTGAAGGGTATTGCACCGACATTGTGACGGACAAGGCGCTGGAGTGGCTGAAGACGAAGCGGTCGAAGGACAAGCCGTTTTTGCTGATGTGCCAGCACAAGGCACCGCACCGGAACTGGATGCCGGCGGCGCGGCACTATGGGTTGTTCAAGGATGCGGATCTGCCGGAGCCGGCGACGCTGTTCGATAATTACGAGGGGCGTAGTAAATTGGTGGCCGGGCAGCAGATGTCTGTGGCGGAGGATTTCCATTGGGGGCATGATCTGTTGCTGCATGGCAAGCCGGTGGATCCCAGGTTTCTGGGAGGGATTCCGAATGGTGAATACCAGCGGATGACGGAGGCACAGAAGGCGGAGTTCGACGCGGCGTATGGGCCGGAGAACGAGAAGTTCATCGCGGATCTGAAGGCGGGCAAGCTGGATGATGTGGCTTTGACGAAGTGGAAGTATCAGCGTTACATCAAGAACTACCTGCGTTGTGTGCGGGCGGTCGATGAGAATGTGGGGCGGGTGCTGGCGTATCTGGATGAGGCGGGTCTATCAGAAAACACGATCGTGATCTATTCCTCGGACCAGGGGTTCTATCTGGGAGAGCACGGTTGGTATGACAAGCGGTGGATGTTCGAGGAGTCGCTTTCGATGCCGTTCCTGATCCGTTGGCCGGGGGTGGTGAGGCCGGGGGGGCGTCCTGAGGCGATGATCCAGAACATCGACTATGCGCCGACGTTTCTAGCGGCGGCGGGTGCTCCGGTGCCTGAGGACATCCAGGGGCGGAATCTGCTGCCGGTGTTGCAGTCCGAGGCGACGCCGGAGGATTGGCGGAAGTCGATTTACTATGCTTATTATGGTGAGAACACGCACCGGGTGCCGATGCATGACGGGGTGCGGACGGAGAGGCACAAGCTGATGTTTTTTCCTAACAGCCGTGAGTGGCAGTTGTTCGATCTGGATAAGGATCCGCAGGAGATGAAGAGCGTGCACGATGATCCGGCGTATTCGACGGTGATGTCCGAGATGATGCGGGAGTATGTGAAGTTGCGGGATGATTATGATGTGGTGAACTCGGTGATACCGACGCAGCGGATGGCGGAGGATTGGTGGCGGGAGCGTTTCCAGCAGAAGCAAAAGCAGACGCGTGATGTGAAAGAGTGTCGTGTGGTGTTTTTGGGGGATTCCATCACTCAGGGTTGGGAGGGGCCGGGGAAGGAGGCTTGGGAGGCGAATTTTGCGGGTTACCATCCGTTGAATCTCGGGTTTTCCGGGGACCGGACGGAGCATTTGCAGTGGCGGTTGAAGTATAGCGAGTTGGATCGGGTGAAGCCGAAGGTGGCGGTGTTGTTGATCGGGACGAACAACACGGGTCATTTGCAGCGGCCGGCGGAAGAGACGGTTGCGGGGATTCAAGCGGTGATCGCAGAGCTGCATGCGAAATCGCCGGAGACGAAGGTGATTTTGCAATCGGTGTTGCCGCGTGGGCCTAATGCGGAGGATCCGCTGCGGAAGCTGAATGATTCGATCAACGTGTTGGCGGCGAAACTGGCGGACGGAAAGCTAATCCGGCACGTGGATTACTCGGGGCTTTTTCTGAATGCGGACGGGACGTTGCCGAAGGAGTTGATGCCGGATTTGCTGCATCTATCACCCGCCGCCTATCAGAAATGGGCGGAGGCTTTGAAGGGGGATATCGAGAAGTCGCTGGCGGAGTGAATCCGCGAGAATGATCAGTGCCTGAAGTGGCGGTGGCCCGTGAAGACCATGGCCATGCCCGCGGCGTCCGCGGCGGCGATGACTTCCTCGTCGCGCATGGATCCGCCGGGCTGGATGCAGGCGGTGGCGCCGGCATCGATGGCGGATTGGAGTCCATCGGCGAAGGGGAACATGGCATCGGAGGCGACGATGGAGCCTTTGAGGTCGAGCCCAGCTTCGCGGGCTTTCCAGACGGCGATGCGTGAGGAGTCGACGCGGCTCATTTGGCCAGCGCCGATGCCGAGGGTGCGGTCCGAGTTTGCGTAGACGATGGCGTTTGATTTGACGTGTTTGACGATGCGCCAGCCGAAGCGCATGGCGCGCATTTCCTCGCCGGTGGGCGGGCGTTTGGTGACGACTTTGGCTTCGAGGTTGTCGAGGCCGAGGGCGGTGTGGTCGCGATCCATGACCATGATGCCGCCGGGGCAGGAGCGGATGGCGGGGGATTTTTTCTCAGCGAGGTAGGCGTCGTTCATTTTCATGAGACGCAGGTTTTTCTTCTTCTGTAGGAGGGCGCGGGCATCGGACTCGAATTCCGGGGCGATGATGACGTCGGTGAAGATTTCGGAAATGACGCGGGCTAGGTCGATGGTGAGTGGGCGGTTGCAGACGATGACGCCGCCGAACGGGGCTTGGCGGTCGGTTTCGAAGGCCTTTTGCCAGGCGAGGCGGAGGTCCTCATCGTCCTGGCCGACGCCGCAGGGGTTGGTGTGTTTGAGGATGGCGACGGTTGGTCTAACAAAATCGAGGATGAGGTCGGAGGCTGCTTCGATGTCGAGGATGTTGGTGTAGGAGAGTTCCTTGCCTTGGACTTGGGTGAAGCAGCTGTTGAAGTCGCCGTAGAGGGAGCACTTCTGGTGCGGGTTATCGCCGTAGCGGAGTTCTTGTTCGAGGGGGAGGGAGAGGGTGAAGTTGCAGCCGGTGCCTTGGCGGCATTGGCCGAGGTAGTTGGTGATGGCGGCGTCGTATTGTGAGGTGCGGAGGAAGACTTTGACGGCGAGTTGTTCGCGGAAGCCTTTGGTGGTGTTTCCGTGGTTTTCCTTCATCTCCTCGATGACTGTGGCGTAGTCGGCGGGGTCGACGACGACGGTGACGTGGGAGTGGTTTTTGGCGGCGCTG
>SYAP01000153.1 GCA_005787565.1 Verrucomicrobiaceae bacterium
ATCGACAAGCTGAATCAGGCTCCCGGTGTGAAGCGCACGAACATCAAGCCGCAGGTGGACAAGTATACCTTCGCCGGAGGCAACAGCATCTACATGCTGGCCGAAGGCCGATTGGTGAACCTTGGTTGCGCGACCGGGCACCCGAGCTTCGTGATGTCGAATAGCTTCACCAACCAGACGCTCGCCCAGATTGATTTGTGGACGAACAAGGATACTTACAAGGCCGGCGAGGTGAAGGTTTTGCCGAAGCACCTCGACGAGGAGGTTGCACGACTCCACCTCGCGAAGATCGGAGCGAAGTTGACCGTGTTGACCGCCGAGCAGGCCGATTACATTGGTGTGTCGCAATCGGGACCGTTCAAGCCGGAGCATTACCGGTATTGATCGGTTGAGCGACCCAGTTGATTTTGAATTCCAAGAGAGCGTCCGGGTTTTACCTGGGCGCTTTTTTTGTGGGATGGAGTTGGATTTTGGGAGGGGCGGAAAATTTTCCCTCCCCTCGGGACCGTTTCCTGCTAGGATGGCCGGAATATGAGTGGATTTCCTGTGATCGACACGTTGCGTGGGAGCGCGTTGACGTCGGTGGTGGATATGCGGGCATTACCGAAGGTGCTGCTGCATGAGCATCTGGATGGTGGATTGCGTCCGGCGACGGTGATCGAGTTGGCGAGGGAATCGGGGTATGCGGGGTTGCCGACGATGGATGCTGGGGAGTTGGCGGCGTGGTTTCATCGGGGGGCGCAGCGGGGGAATTTGCCGGAGTATTTGGAGGGGTTCGCACATACGACGGGGGTGATGCAATCGGCGGAGGGGTTGGAGCGGGTGGCGTTCGAGTTCATTGAGGACATGTATCAGGATGGGGTGGTCTATGCGGAGGTTCGGTTTGCGCCTGTGTTTCACACGTCGGGCGGGTTGACGGAGGATGAGGTGGTTGCGGCGGTGGTCCGGGGGTTGGAGCGTGGGCAGGCGGCGTATGGGGTGGAGTGGGGGCTGATCATTTGCGCGATGCGCCATCTAACAGCCTCGCTGGAGGCGGCGGAGTTGGCGATCCGGTGGCGGGATGCGGGGGTGGTGGGGTTTGATCTGGCGGGTGGGGAGTCGGGGTTTCCGCCGAAGAAGCATGTGGAGGCGTTTCAGGCGATCGAGCGTGCGAATTTCAACATCACGATTCATGCGGGTGAGGCGTTTGGGCCGGAGTCGATCTGGCAGGCGTTGCAGTATTGTGGGGCGCATCGACTCGGGCATGCGACGCGGTTGAGGGATGATATCGAGATTTTGCCGGACGGGACGTTGAAGCTGGGAAGGTTGGCGCAGTACATTCTGGATCGGCGGGTGCCGTTGGAGATGTGTCTTTTGAGCAATCTGCACACGGGGGCGATTCCATCGCTGGACTCGCATCCGTTCGGGATGTTTTTCCGGAGGGGATTCCGGGTTTGTCTGAATACGGACGACCGGTTGATGAGCGACACGTCGATGACGCAGGAGACGACGTTGGCGACGCAATTGTTCAATCTGAGCCTGGTGGAGCTGGAGAAGCTCGCGCTGAACGCGATGAAGAGCGCCTTCGCGCCTTTTGACAAGCGGTTGCAACTGATTTTCAAGACGATCAAGCCGGGATATGCGGCGGCGGCGTCCGTTTTTGGCGGAATGCCGGCCTCAAGATAACATTTTTCAACCAAGAGAAATTCATCATCCAAACAACATGAACTCACTGAATCCACCTGAACGCATTTTGATGGGCCCCGGCCCGAGCTCCGTCCCGGCCCGCGTGTTGCGTGCGTTGGGGTCGCCCACGTTGGGTCATCTTGATCCTGAATATGTGAATATCATGGATGAGACATGCGTGATGCTGCGGGAGATCTATCAGACGAAGAACGCGCTGACGTTTCCGGTTTCCGCGACGGGGATGGCGGGGATGGAGTGTGTGGTGACGAACCTGATGGAGCCGGGGGATGAGGCGATTGTTTGTGTGAACGGCGTGTTCGGGACACGGATGGTGGATGTGATGCAGCGGGCCGGGGTGACGGTGCACGCGATCGAGGTGCCGTGGGGGCAGATTTTTCCTGATGAGATGATCGCGGAGGCGGTGGAGCGTTTTCCGAAGGCGAAGGCATTGGGAATCGTGCATGCGGAGACATCGACGGGTGCTCATCAGCCGATCGAGGGTGTTTCGAAGATCGTGCATGATGCGGGAATGTTGCTGATCGTGGATGCGGTGACGTCGTTGGCGGGGCATCCGGTGAAGGTGGATGAGTGGCGGATCGATGCGATCTACTCCGGGACGCAGAAGTGTTTGTCATGTCCGCCGGGGTTGTCACCGGTGTCGTTTTCGCCTGCGGCGTTGGAGGCGATGGAACGGCGGAGGACGAAGGTGCAGAGCTGGTACTTCGATGTATCGATGTCGAAGGCGTATTACTCGGGCAGCGGGAAGCGGGCGTATCACCATACGGCACCTGTGAACATGATCTATGCGTTGCGGGAGGCGATGGCGATCATACTGGAGGAGGGATTGGAGAATCGTTTCGAACGGCACCGGCAGATGTATTTGCGGCTGCGTGCGGGGCTGGAGGCGATGGGAATCCGGTATGTGCCGGAGCGGTCGTTGCATACGCTGAACTGCATTCACATTCCTGAGGGGGTGGATGATGCGGCGGTGCGGACGCATTTGTTAGATAAGTATTCGCTGGAGATCGGGTCGGGGCTGGGGCCATTTGCCGGTAAGGCGTGGCGGATCGGGCTGATGGGGCATGCGGCGACGCAGGCGAATGTGGATCTGGTGCTGGCGGCGCTGAAGGATGCGATGGGGCGGTGAGGCTCGATGGATTTCCGCTTGCGGGGGGCGTGGGGCTTTGCTGCGCCCACTCTTCAGTCGCCGCAGAAGCTCATGGACGGAGCATCTTGGGCGAGAGTTGGCTCAACTGGATTGGGCGTTATCACGGCTGGAACAGCCATCGTGCCCGGTAGAACCTATTCGGTGTCGATGGTGGGAGGGGTTGGGTGACTCGGATCGAGACGCGGGTGGTGCCGAGCGCGGGGGTGTTCTGGCGGCCGGTTTCGATGTAGCTGTTGGAGGGAAGCGGGCTCCAATCGTCCAGAGCGGAACCGGCTTCCACGATCAAGTTCGGGATGCTCTGGCCCACGGGACTGGAGCATTCGAAATCGATCACCACCTGACCGTTGGAAACCTCCGCCTCGCCTTGGAGTTGAGGACGCGACGAGTGATCACGGGGATTGGTTTGGAACTGGAATTCCTGATCGTTGGTGTAGCCATCAAGGTCGGGATCGGCGTTGCTGCCGGAGATGGAAGGATTCGCCAGTTCGGCGGGTGTGAATTGAGTGGCATCCCAGGAGGAACGTCCGGGATACACACGGATGGTGGTTTGGGCCACGATCGTTCCGTTGAGCGTGAGGGAGTAGGTGGTGTCCGCGGTGGGGGCTACTTCCAGATAGCCGATGCCATCGACGGTCGATGCCATCACATTGCCGATTCCCTGGTTGATCGAAAGCGTCGCCGGCGAGGCAACATCCCATTCGAGCAGCGTCGAGGCACCGGAGAGGATGCCGGGTTGGACGGCCCGGAACGAGCGGATGGCCGCGCTGCCGGGCGGGCTTGCCGTTTGCCCGTTCCGGGTTTCGGAAAGGGCCGCGTCATCGTAGGCGATCTCGACCCGGTAGGTCGTCGCGTTGTTGTAAACCGGCGGGCGATAACGGGTGCCGCGAATGCGCAGGGAATTCACCAGTTCGCCGGTGGATTCGTCAATGACGCGCACCACGGGATTGGACCTCCAGTGGGTGTCGATCAGCGGCAGATACCCTGTCGGAGCGCGGCCATCGTTGTCATTCTGGCGGAAGCTTTGCGGCCAATCCGCGAACTGGGATCCGGTGCTCGGGTACTCGGGATCGGCGTGGATCGGCCAGCATTCGACGGTGATCTCACGGGTGATCCGGTTGACGCGGGTGATTCCATAACCGGCGCCGCGATCGTGGTAATTGGCCGGGTTGATGCCGGTGGTCTGCTGATAATACTCGCGCGAGTTCGCGGCTCCGAGCACGGCGAAGTGCTGGGGATCACTGGCGGTCCGGTTGGGCGTGATGCCGTCGGGAAGGGTGCCGGCGCCGTTGAAGAAGTAGTCTCCCTTGTAGGGACTCACCGTGGGCGTGGTCCCGCTGGCATTGTGGACCGGGTTGAAGCTGCGCGGGAAGAAGTTCGCCATGGCGGGGGCGGTGAAGGAGATGCCGGCGTCGCGCGGGCCATCGGCCCCGTGATGGACGAGCGTGGCGAGGTGCTGGTCGCCGGCCAGTTGGAACATGCGCGACACCCGTAGCAGCCGCCACGCCTCGTTGCGGCGGTGGGCCGGCCAGCCGTGGGTGTCCTTGTCATTGAGAAAGTAGGCATAGCCGGTGCCGGCGTGGGTGCGGAGATTGGTGAGCGGCGACTGGGAGACGACGAGTTTCAGGTCTTGTCCGGCCCAGTCCTTGTTCCACTGGCGCAGGAATTCATGCTGGCGCTCCCCGAGAAGATGCTGCTGCCCGGCGGCCGGTGGGTTCTGCGTGCCGGTCTTGAATTTGCGGTCCTCGAGAACGGCGAAACCCAGCCGACCGTAGGTCAGGCCGGTGAAATAGACGCCGATGCCGGTGGTGGCGTTTGCCGGCGGGGGTGGCTGGACGGGATGGTAGGGATCGGGGTCGGGCAGGTTGGAGGTCTGGGTGCGCTCGACCATCTTCACCCAGGACGCCGGTTCGGTGTAGCCGCCGGTGTCCACATCCGTGGTGGAGATTCCGCCTTCGCCCCAGAGGTTGCCTTGAAAGACATCGTGATCATCGGGAATCGCAACGGTCGGCACTTCGCGCGTCAGGTCCCGCACTTGCAGCACCCACAGGTTCCACTTGTAGAGGTAGTCGAGCTGGCGGTCGGTGGCCGAGCTTTTGTCGGGGGAAGTGGGCTGACCCTCATAGATCTGATCGCCATGGGCGAGAAGGACATCCGGGTCGTGTTTCGCGATATGGCGGTAGGACGCGACATGCGGTTGCCAGAGCATCACCGGTGACCAGTCGAAGCCATTCGTCTGGATGTTGCCGTCGTTGATTCGCTGGCAGGTGGTCATCGCGATGACGAGTTCCTCCTTGTCGACCGGATCGCGGCGGATGGTGCCGGTCCAGGTGTAGTCGGTGCCTCCGATATTGATGCGGAGCCGGTAATCCTTGTCCACGGTATCGTTCCATCCGGGAACGGCGAAGGTGGCGGTGTAGGAGGAGAGGTTGTCGGTGTTGTCCACCGGCGCGGTGGCGATTTGGCTCCACGACGCGCCGTTCCAGGTCTCAAGGGCGACCGTCGGGTTCGAGGCCAGGCTCAGCGGCGAGAGTTGTGCGGTGAGCTTGAGTTTTCCCTTCGAAAGCGTGTGCATCGCGCCGAGGATGGCGAGGTGGCGGTCGGTCTCGGGATGCAGGGCGGCACCGCTGCCGGTGAAATCATCAAACCAGTGGGTGGCGGCGGAGCTTCCGAAGTTGCTGAGCAGGCCGAACGCCCCCAGCACCCGGTCGGAGGGAACGGCGGTGTTGATGGTGCCGATCTGGGTGTTGGAACTGTCGAAGGCGGTCAGGCTGAGCGTGTAGGTGCCCGGGCCGCTGTTGTAGGTGGCGGCGAGGTTGAGCCGGGTGTCGGAGGCGAATCCTCCGGTGGCGGCAGTGGAGGCGAGCGCGGTCAAGGCGCCGGTCGAGTAATCCTCGATGACGAGGTTTCCTCCTCCGGTGATGCCGATGAAGAGACCGAAATCGCGGCCCAATCCGTCGTGCACCAGCAAGGCCCCCCTCCAGTCCACGTTGGGGGCGGCCCCTAACAGGAAGCCGGCGCGGGAGCCGGTGCTGTTGGTGCCGGTGTTCAAGCCGGTCCGCACGCTGACGGTGAAATTTCCGCCGTTGCCGCGGATCGAAGTGCCCGGCCGGTGCAAGGTGAGGCGCTCGCGCGTGCCATCGATGCATTGGACCCGGCTGCCGCTGACCTGCCAGTCCTGCAAGCGGTTCGCCCAATAGCCCGGCCCTGCCCACCTTTGGTTCGGGGTCGCATTCCAGTTCGTGGTGAAGGAACCGTTCGGCGAGCCGCCCGGCCAGAAGTCGAGGCGGACGTTGTCCACGGACTGGTAGTTTCCGGAGCCCAGGTCCTGCGACCGAAAGCGGACACCGAGTGACTTGCCCGCGTGGGTGTCGAGGGTGCCCGCGGGCACCGCGAGATGGTAGTGGTTCCAGGATCCGACGGTGGTGGTCTTGAACGGGTAGGTCCGGGTGGCGACCGGCAGGGGCGTGCCGTTGTTATCGACGTAAAGATCCGCGATGATCACCCTCGATGCGGGATCAACGCCCGCGTCGCCCGAGGTGAGGAGAAGGCTGAAGTTATCCAACCGCGCGAAACCTGTATTGCTGGAATTGCCATCGACTCCCTGGAAAAGCACAAAGAGCCTCTTGCCATTTGCCGATGCGGGGATGGCCGCGAAGTCCGCCGTTTCGGATTGATAAGCACCATTCACCGCGGACAGGGCGGACAACCTGGTCTCGATGATGGTCCTCGTTCCCGTTAGCGTGTTGTCATTCGTCGTGAAGATGGACACGCCGATCCGGTCGGTCGCATCGTTCCAATTCGATCCATCCCACCATTGGTAGGAGACCCGCAAGGTATCGCCCGTTTGCAGGGTGTGGCCGGTGTCGTTGCCGAAGATGCGGGTTCCATCTTCTTTGACCACCGCGTTGCGGGTGCCATCGACGGCATTGTCGGTTTTCGTGGCCTCCGCGGATTGAGCGCCGCCGAGGTTCTGCCACTCAGGGGTATCAGCGAATGTCCGCGAATTGGTCCCGGAGGTATCGGCATTGAAATTCCCGTTTTTGGTGGCGCCGCCGATCAGCGTCACGTTGCCGTTGGAGGAACCGGTCGCAAACATGGCGGCGTCAAATCGCAGGGAGTATGCTGCCCCGGTCTGGATGCTGTGTCCGGTCATCTGGCGGATCTCCTGGCTATCCTCGCACGAAAGCCGCCATCCGCCGTTGCCGTAGTCGGTGCCGTCGTTGATCATCTGACCGCCGTTGGAAGTCCAGCCGATCACCGCAGCGCCCGAGATGGGTGATCGATCCACCCCGCTGTTGATTTCGCCCGAGGGATTGAGAACTTCGATCGGGTTGGCGTGCGCGATGCCGGGTAGGGTGAGGAGGTAGATCCAATGTTTCATAAAAGCCACAATGATGGTTTTCGGTATGCGCTACCTTCGGAGGGGGCGAAGTATTTTTTGGGGAGGCTGGTGCATTTCGGAGTGTGGGGACAGCGATGGTTTATTGAGGTATCATGATGTTTGCGAACCGATTATTGCCAACGGTGCTCAGTTGGGGCGGGAGGAATTTTGAAATGTGGATGATGGCGGTGCTGAAGGCGATGGGGCGGTGAGGCTCGATGGATTTCCGCTTGCGGGGGGGGCGTGGGTTTGCTTTGCTGCGCCCACTTTCCAGCCGCCGCTGTAGCTCAGGGGTAGAGCAGCTCATTCGTAATGAGCAGGTCGTCGGTTCAAATCCGACCAGCGGCTCTGAAGGTGAGCTTTTCGGGAAGAGGTGTTGGCAATCTGAAGTGTCTGCAAGGTGGGATGGGTTGGTGGCGTTTGGGTGGGATGAAGAATTTATGGATAGTTGGTGGTTTCATGGTTTCGCTGGTGGTTTCGGCGATGGGGGAGGGGGATAGGCGGGTTTTGTTTTTGTCTGGGGGGAACAGTCATGCCTGGGGGCAGCA
>SYAP01000154.1 GCA_005787565.1 Verrucomicrobiaceae bacterium
TCAAAATGCACCATGTCCCAGCGCATCCCATGCCCGTTCACCAACACCTCGCTCCCGCACAACCGCCGCGCCGCATTCTTCACCACCGCATAGGCCTCAGGCAAAATCTTCTCCAGAACCTTCGCCCGCGCGCCCGCCACCTCCACCCGCGATAGCTCCTCCTGCCATCCCCTCGTCCGCTCGACCAACCGCTCCGCAGGCTCACGCTGAAGCCCGCGCTCGATCTCATTGATCCGCGAAACAATCGGTCGGATCCGGCTCAACTCCCGCTCGTTCTTCCCACCGATGATCCTCGGAAAAAGCCACTGGATCATCGGATGAAAAGGGGCTGGAAGTTGAACGAAAAACGCACCAAAGGCATACACAACTGGGAAAATTTCATGGATATCAAAACAGGAATTCAAATGCACAAGCGTCACATGACCGCCCTAACAAAAAACCGAAACATCGGCCGCAGACTCCGGATCATGTGAAAAACACCGTCAGCAATTCCCAATCGGCGGCGCACGCCCACACCCAACCCCATGTGGTAAATCCAATACCCAAACATCAGGACCATGCTCGATCCCGATGCACGCCCAGACCAAATCCACAACCCACCCATCCCCCACCGGCACCGCCGGCAAAACCGGCGGATCCACCTGCCGCCCCACAACCTGACCATCCTCGCAACCCGCGGACAAAACAACCGCCTGCGACGTCTCATCCCTCTTGCTCCTCACCGCCTCACCGGCCAGCGCATTCCAGCCAATCAACGCAGCCAGAACCACCACCCATGAAATCATGGAAATGCGCTGCTCGCTTGGCTCAAGTCGGTTCATCAATCGGCAAATCGATCCGGCGGAGGAAATCACCACCCGCGTTCTCGCCGACAGACTCGGAGACAAACCGGCAATGTCAAACGATTGATTTCCACCGCAGAGATCCATCCTCGCCTTGCCATCCCAACTCGCTATCATCCCCCCCAGCGCCATGATCCGCAACCTCTTCCGAATCCTCATCATCGTCATCGTCGCCGCCACCGCCTACGCCGCATGGCACTTCTACTTCAACAAAGGCACCGTCCGCATCACCATCACCCAGGAACAAATCGACGAAGCGCTCGAACGCAAATTCCCCAAGGAAAGCACCTACGTCAAAGTCATCAACGTCCACTACGAGAACCCCGTCGTGGAAATGATCCCCGGCCAGGACCGCGTCCGTATCTCACTCGATGTCCGCGCCGAAGTCGGCCTATCCGGCATCCTCACCAAGTCCTACGACGGACACGCCACCATCGCCACCTCCCTCGGCTACAACCCCTCATCCCATCGCTTCTCCCTCGTCGATCCCGCCGTCGAAACACTCAACCTCCCCGGCCTCTCCAAATCACACCTCAAATCCCTCGGCGAAGGCCTCAACCTCGCCGCCGTCCTCTGGTTCGACGACATCCCCGTCTACCGCATCAAGGAACGCGACCTCAAAACCAAAGTCACCCGCCACGTCCTCCGCAACGTCGAAATCCGCAACGACCGCATCATCGCAACACTCGGCCTCCCGGAAAACGAAAACACCCAATCTAACGAAAAACCATGACCGTCGAAAAAGTCAAATACGTCCTCTTCGCAGCCGACTGGAAACGCTGCCTCCACTTCTATCAGAACCTCTTCAGCGGATCCATCCGCTTCGAATCCGAAGTCTGGAGCGAAATCGAAATCGCCGGCGCAACCATCGGCATCCACGGCGGCGGCGAAGGCAAACGAACCTGGACCGGCCTCTCCTTCCAGATCGACGACCTCCGCTCCGCCATCACCCGCCTCACCGAATGCGGCGGCGCACTCACCGCAGAACCCAACGATACCCCCGAGGACCCCCTCCACCTCGCCATGTGCATCGACCCCGACGGCAACGAATTCATGATGACCCAAAAACGGCGCTAGCCACCCATCCCCGCCAAAATCCCCTCCACCTGCTTCCGGTGCAGCCGCATGTGAAACGCCGCCATCGCATGCCAGGCACTCGCATCCAACGGCCCGAACCACGGATGCGCGAACTTCACCCTCGTCTTCAAATCCCCGATCGCCTGAACCCTCTCCAACCAATCCAACCCCTCCCTTTCTAACAAATCCACCTCCTCCACACCCGCCCCGCGCCTCGGCTTCACCGCCGCCGTGCTCGCCACCCGCGACGGCACCACCCCGCCTGCCAGATCCTCGATCGTCTCCAGCACCGCACGAGTCACGATCCGAAGATGCTCCAGCGTCATGAAAACCGACCAGTCCCGGCTGCTGTCCTCCAAACCCGGCAACCTACGGATCAGCACCTCCCGCTCCCCCTCCTCCTCGGAAACCCCACGCGCCAACTCCAAAATCCGCCCCAGCTCCTCCCGGAAAAACCCGCTCACCTCCTCCCTACCATGCGTCCACCGGAAAACCCGGAACACCCACGGAGCCACCAGCGATTCAGGAAACGGCAGCCCCGCACCCGGTGCCGCCAACTTCGTCTGCGAAGATCGTGTCGTCATACTTGCAAAATAAAAGCATCATGCTTGCAACTTGCAAGTATAAACCAAATTCCTTATCCCTCACCCATGAAACCCACCTCCACACCCCGCCGCTCCCCCGGCCCCGTTGCCTGCGGCCTCGACCTCTTCGGCGACAAATGGACCCTCCTCGTCGTCCGCGACCTCCTCCTCGGCCACCAACGCTTCAAGGACTTCACCGACTCCCCCGAACGCATCCCCACCAACATCCTAACAGACCGCCTCAACCGCCTCCACGACCACGGAACCATCACCCGCATCCCCGCCCCCGATGGCAGCCGCCACTCGGCCTATCAGCTCACCCCCAAGGGCGAGGCACTCCTCCCCGTCATCACCGCCATCCGCGATTGGGGCCTCCAGTGGGAAAAAGGCACCCGCGCCTCACGCACCACAACCCGTTAGTGCAACCCCGGCGTCTGCTCGTTCAACGCATGGTAAACCACCAGCGCCGCATACGCGTCATTCGCCGCATACAACAACTGCGCCTCGGACAACCTCGGATTCGCCCAATTCGACGTCGTCATGCTCTTCGATTTCAAAAACCGCCGCTGAAACAAAATCGCGATCGCAGACCGCGCCCCAACCGTCGTCCGGTATCCCAACTTCCGGAACGACCGGTTCAAATCCACCACCCCCTGCGGCTTGATCTGAAACCGGTTCCACAAATGCCCCAGATCCCCACGCAAATCGAACCCGATCTTCCGCACCCCATCCTTCTCTAACAACTCCCGCATCACCGGCACACCCTCCGCCACATGCGACTGGAAAACATACGCCCGCTCCCGCGTCGAAAACTGCAACACATGCGGCCCTCCCGAAACCTCACCCTTCCGGAACGTCGGCTTCGACTCCGTATCAAACCCCACCTCACCCGCACGCATCAGATCCTCATACGCCTCCTCCGCATCACTCCGGCTCCACACCACCGAAATCCTCTCCATCCCCAATCCCTCAAACGGCTCAAGCTCTGCAATCTGCGATTTGGCGGGAAGAATCTTGGGCTCGGGCATGGGCAACGGTTTGAAAACGTCCCCACACCCTCACCCCCCACACCCGCAAGATCAATCCCGGTCTCACCCAATCCGCAGAAACCGCCAGACCCAGCAACCCACGGCACCAAATCCGCAGGGAATGCGCGGCAATCCCGGCCCTCACGGTCCACCTTCATGCATCCGCTCACCATGAAAACCGAAACCCCATCCGCCTCCTCCTCCCCCGAAACCATCCTCATCATCGGCGGCGTCGCCGGTGGCGCTTCCGCCGCGGCCCGCGCCCGCCGCCACTCCGAAAAAACCCGCATCGTCATCATCGAACGCGGACCCGACGTCTCCTTCGCCAACTGCGGCCTCCCCTACCACATCGGCGGAGAAATCCCCGACCGCTCCGAACTCGCACTCCAAACCCCGGACTCCCTCCGCCAACTCCTCAACCTCGAAGTCCGCACCCTCACCGAAGCCACCCGCATCGACCGCGAAAACCAAACCGTCCACCTCCGCAACCTCACCACCGGCACCGAAGAAGACCACCCATACGACCACCTCATCCTCTCCCCCGGAGCCGCCCCCCTCCGCCCACCCCTCCCCGGCATCGATGACCCGCGCATCCTCACCCTGCGAAACCTCCAGGATATGGACCGCATCCTCACTCAAGCCGCCACCACCGAACGCATCGCCATCATCGGCGCAGGCTTCATCGGACTCGAAATGGCCGAACAACTCACCCACCTCGGCAAATCCGTCACCCTCATCGAACTCCAACCCCAGGTCCTCCCACAGCTCGACCCGGAAATGACCCTCCCCCTCCTCGCCGAACTCCGCGACCACGGCGTCGACCTCATCCTCGGCGATGGCATCGAAGCCTTCTCCCCCGAGGAAAACGGCATCGCCGCTCGCCTCAAATCCGGCCGCTGGCTCCACGCCGGACTCATCATCCTCTCCATCGGCGTCCGCCCGGAAAACCAACTCGCCAAAGACGCCGGCCTCACCCTCGGCTCCCGCGGCCACATCACCGTCAACCCCTTCCAACAAACCAGCGACCCCGCCATCTACGCCGTCGGCGACGCCTGCGAAGGCATCGATCCCATCCTCGGCACACCCGCCGCCATCGCCCTCGGCGGACCCGCCAACCGCCAGGGCCGCACCGCCGCCGATCACATCCACCAAAAACAAAACGCCCGACCCTACCCCGGCTCCATCGGCACCTCCATCGTCCGCGTCTTCGCCCAATCCGCCGGCATCACCGGCTGGTCCGAGGCACGCCTCAAATCCCTCGGCCACCCCTACCAAACCATCACCGTCAACGGCCCATCCCACGCCTCCTACTTCCCCGGCTCACAAACCATCACCCTCAAAATCCTCTGGTCCCAATCCGACGGCCGCCTCCTCGGTGCCCAAGCCGTCGGCAAAGACGGCGTCGACAAACGCCTCGACATCCTCGCCACCGCCATCCGCGGCCGCCTCACCATCGACGACCTCGCCCACCTCGAACTCTCCTACGCACCACCCTTCGGCAACGCCAAAGACGTCGTCAACATCGCCGGCTTCGCCGCAGGAAACCTCCGCGACGGACACCTCCTCCCCACCCCCACCCTCGCCCAAGCCGGCCCGCAAATCATCGACGTCCGCCCCGCCGCCACCGCCGCCAAACAACCCGTCCCCGGAGCCAAAAACATCCCCCTCCCCCAACTCCGCCAACGCCTCAACGAAATCGACCCCACCCAACCCGTCCACACCATCTGCCAAATGGGCAAAACCAGCTACTTCGCCGCCCGCATCCTCGCCAACCACGGCTTCAACGCCCACAGCATCCTCGGCGGCGCCCACCACCAACTCCACCCCTAAAGAGGGGGCACCTAACTGTCCCCCCGCTTCCTCAATCCCTCGCTTCTGCTGCTGAGCTTGGCCCAGGCAAATGGTTTCGGGATCGGGTTGCCTGCCCGCCGTCTAGTCCGCCGTCCTGTCCGCCGTAGCTTTAGCGAAGGAGGAAACTTCAGCGAAGGAGGAAACTTCAGCGAAGGAGGAAACTTCAGCGAAGGAGAGACTTTGGAGACGGTGGATGCGGAGTTGTCGGACACGAAATGGGCGGGGTGGACAGATGGGATGGAAAAGTCTAGCGTTTCGAGCGTCAGAGAGACGGAGTCAACAGACCAGCAGCCATGAAACCATCGGAAAAATTCAATCGTGAAGCGCGCGACGCGGAGAAGCGTGCTTCCCGCCGCGCCGATGAGGAACGCCTCAAGGCCGGTGAGGATCCAGCCGTTCTGCAGCGGGAGAATTCCATTTTTCCCGAGGTCTTCTTCAGGAACGCGCGCATCTCGAATCTGAAGCAAGCCATCGGACGCTGATCATGCCTGAAACCCGGATCAGCGACTACGCGGCGTTCCTCCGGGATCTCGGTGCCAGCAAAGCCGACTATTTTCTTGGAGGCGGGCAGGCAGTTAACTTCTGAGCGGAATTCTACAGCGGAACGGACGGAGACGGCGAAATTCTTGATTGCATGGCCTCCAAGTAGAGTTGCACGACCTTGCCGATCTTCAGCAGGCGGCTCATGGGTGCAATTTCACCGATCGTTGCCTTGCACCCTCTCACCGTTTTGCGGAGCGCCTCCACACAGAACTGGCAAATACGGCAGAAGGAGTTTGAGTTCCGCCGCAAAACCGCTACGCTTCCTCTCGTGATTGCCGAATCATTGAAAATCGCAGTGGATACTCTTTCCCAAAAGGAAAGGCACGAGCTTGCCTGCTATCTCACCAAGCTGGAGCTGCAGAATGACGCCGATTACTGGAAGATCATCCGCGAACGGACCAATGCAGGCCATACCCGCCGATACGCTCCTGTCCCGGAAAATCAGCATCAGCCATGACGCCCGCTTACCGGGTTCTCATGGACCTTGATGCGCTGGCTTCCCTGCCTCGCTCGGGAAATCGACGCGCCAAGGTGCTGGGAATGCTTGCGGGGCTGTCCGAAAACGCCGACCTGGGAGGAGATTTCGAGATCAACGATCCGGAAACCTCCCGGCCATTCCAAGTGAGTTGCGTGGCTGGCTTTGCCATCACATGGCGGATCGACCATCCCGTGCTCGAAGTGAAAATCATCGACATCCGCGAGGCCCCACGCCCCTGAGGCAAATTCGAACTTCACTTTCTACCGCTCGACTTGTCCTTCATCACGCCGCGGCACATCAAAAATCAAAAAACCATCTGGCCATTGGAGTGCCTCTTCCATCGCCTTTCCTCCGTAGAGCCGCATCGCTTCCTCCGGGAATTTCCTGAATTCTTCGTCAATGTAGCTCTGAAGATCTCTCATGATTCCATCGCAAAAAGTGAACGGCACTCACATCGCATCAGTTCTCCTCGAAATAATCGGTATCAACCACGGGTGTCCGGTTAACGAGCTGATCCCCATTTGAAATGCGCTGTAAACGAAACGATTGCAGATCAAAATGGATGTGACGCTTTTGAACTTTTTGGTGATTTTTGGCACTTTTCCGGCCCATGAACTCCGGCCGCTTCGTCCTCTCCCGGATTCTCGACCTCATCCACCGTCAGACGCTCGACCGCTTGGTCAAACGCTACGACGCCGAATCCCGCGTGCGACATTTCGGCTGCCGCCAGCAGCTCGTATGCATGGTCTTCGCCAAATTGACCTGGCGCGAAGGACTGAGGGACATCGCCACATGTTTGAATGCCAGACCTTCGAACCTGCATCATCTTGGATTCAGCCAACCCGTGGCAAAGTCCACGCTCGCGGATGCCAACGAACAACGCGATTGGCGGCTTTGGGAGGACCTTGCCAAAGGTCTCATGCGCAAGGCGCGGGCACTGTATGCGGGAGAAGATCTCGGACTGGATCTCGCCAACACGATCTACGCACTCGATTCGACCACCATCGATCTCTCGCTGACACTCTTCTCGTGGGCCGACTTCCGTCAGACCAAGGCGGGCATCAAGATGCATACCCAGATCGATCTGCGAGGGCCGATTCCCACCTGCATCCATGTCACCGGAGCGCGTCAGCACGACGTGGGTTGGCTCGACAGCCTGATTTTCGAAGCCGGAGCTTTCTATCTGATGGACCGCGGCTACATGGATTTTTCCCGTCTCTTCCTCATTGCCAACGCCGAAGCCTTCTTCGTGACGAGGGACAAGGGCAAACTTCAATTCACCCGGCACTATTCGTTGCCGGTGGATCGCCTCACTGGCTTACGAAGCGATCATGTGGGCAAACCCAAGCTCGCGAAATCCCGTCAGGCATTTCCAGCCTTGCTGAGAAAAGTCCGTTACTACGACTCGGAAACGCAGAGGGAACTGGTCTTCATCACCAACAATCTGGAAATCCCGGCTCTCACCGTGGCCATGCTTTACAAGTCGCGGTGGAGCATCGAGTTGTTCTTCCGATGGATCAAGCAACATCTGCTCATCAAGCACTTCTACGGCACGAGTCCCAACGCGGTGAAGACGCAGATATGGATCGCGGTGACAACCTATCTGATGATCACGATCATTCACAAGCAGCTGAAGCTGCCCGACACCCTCCACAGAACTTTGCAGCTTTTGAGCGTTCACCCATTCGAAAAACTTACTCTAAATGAACTACTTACGAAAACGGACCCCAGAACTTCGGATAACCCAGACTGCAAACAGTTGACGTTGTTCGAGTTATAACCGGACGCTCGTGAGATCCCATCTTCGCCATTCTGAGCCTTTGGGATAGGTATTTGACATGGTCAGATTTTTCAGAGTTTGCCACAAAACGCCTCGGATAGAGTCGCCTGCCTGAGGCGGTTGGAGCGGGTGATTTGGCGGTCGAGTTCGGCTTCGAGGTGGTCGATGGCGGTGGTGCGGGCTTCGACTTCGGCGACGATTTGCTGTTGTTCGGCGACGTAGGAGAGGGTGGTGCCTTCTTTCTTGGCTTCGACGATGCCGAGTGCCTTGCCGTCGACAAAGAGGATGTAGTCGGCGGGGCCGCCGTGGGACTGAATTTCACGGACGGCGACTCCACGGGAGGCGGAGAGATTGAGGTCGGAAATATTTTGGACGGTCCAACCCGCGGCACTCAGTTGAGCGTCGATCTGGATGCGGGCGAGTTGTTCCGGGGTATCAGGCATTTGCCAATTGGCTTGGGGAGGTTGTTACATCAAGAGATCGCATTGAACGACACTCTTCTACCCGTTAGAGCGCCGACGAAAAGGCCAAAAGCGGGAAAGCCGAGCATCTGGCGGGCAGGATTGTTTCGCGGCGAAGGAGTTGGTAGCGCGGGAGGGAGGATTTTGGGTTCTGAGTTTGGGATTCTGAAAGAGTCATGGGTCGCCTCCGTTCTGCTTCTGCTCGATGACACGGCGTTCGCGTTCGAGTTCGGCGATGGGTTCGGCCTCGGTGGGGAGGACGGTGCGGTATTTGGAGGCGAAGAGTTGTTCGCTGCCTTCAAAGAGGCCTTCCCCCGCCGCTTTGCTTTCAATGCGGGATCGATGGGTTCGGCGCGGGTTGCGGCTTTGTTCATGGTTGCTTGAGTGAGTAACGCCCGGTTTTTTTGCCGCCGATTTTTTCCACCAGTCCGGCTTCCAGCAAGGGACGCAGCAAGTCCATCGCACCCTGTCTGGAAATGGTGAGCGCCTCCCAGATTTCGGCGGGCGACATGCTGCGGTGATCCCGTAGCAGCTTGAGCAGATGTTCCTGCCTGGGTCGCAAAACCAGTTTCTCCGGCGATTTCACCTGATAGGACCTTACTCTGAGCCACACCCGTTCCAGCGTTTGGCGCAGGCCCTCGGCGCAGTATTCCAGCCAACCGGTGAGGTCCTCGCCAGACCCGCGCACGGCATCCAGCGCGGCGTAGTAGCCGGGGCGGTCTTCCCAATAATACTCATCGACCGAGAAAATGTGATGGCTGTCGAAACCGCGCCGATAGAGTTCCCAAAGCGAGAGGGCGCGGCCTGTCCGCCCGTTGCCATCGGCGAAGGGATGGATGTCCTCGAAGCGATAGTGCAGGATGGCGGAACTGAGCACCGGGGAAAGCTCGATGGATTTTTTGTTCCACCAATCCAGCAACTCGAACATCAGCCCGGAAACATCCGCGGCGGCGGGCGGGAAATGATTGCCCACCCGCACCTGAATCGTCCGGTAGCTGCCTGCCGTTCCCTGGTCCATCACGCTGTCCGCCAGGATCCGGTGAAGCTCGAACAGATCCTCGTGGCGGATGGCCTTCTTCATCGCGTGTTTTTCCACGTAGCGCAGGCCGGCGAAGTAGTTCAGCACCTCGCGGCTGGAGCGGACATCCGAGGCGGCGAGTTCACGACCATCCTCCAGGGCACGGACTTGCTCCAGCGTCAGCGGGTTTCCCTCAATGGCGGTAGAGGCGTGGACGTTGCGGGTGCGGGTGTCCTTTTGCAGTGCTGGAATCCACGAAAGCTCCACCGCCGCCCCTTGGATCCGCTCCCGTAAGGCTGCGATCTCCTCCACCAGCGAAAGCAGGCGGGCGCTGATCGTGAATTGCGGTTCGTAGGCCACGGTGGTAAGTCAAGTGTGAGTCAAGTCATGAGTCAAGCGATCAAAGCTCCCCGATGAAGGGTTGGTGGAGCCGGGATTTATTCAGGGCCTCCAGCGCGGCGGGCTTTTGGGCATGATGAGCCGGTGGAGGAGAGACGCCCGGTGATTTTTCGTTAGGCTAACGGATTCGGGGTGGAGGGGAAGGGAAATTGGGTGAGAAGTGAGAAGTGAGAAGTGAGAAGTGGGCTTCGCGCGGGTCAGTGGCGGTTCATTCGCTGGCCGACGAGACCCTACTTCGCTGAAGCTTCCTCCTTCGCTGAAGCTTCCTCCTTCGCTAAAGCTACGGCGGACAGGACGGCGGACTAGACGAAGGGTAGGCTGTTGGCGGGGCCGGGGGGTTATTGTTCTTCGATGCGGAAGAAGGCTTTGGGGTTGGTTTGGAGGGTTGGGGGGATGGGGAAGGTGTGTTGGGTTTGGGGGCCTTGGGAGGGGATGAGGGGGCCGGTTTCGATGGGGAAGGAGGAGAGGTCGGCGGAGGCGCGGATGCGGTAGCGGCGGCCGGGGGAGGAGGTCCAGGTGAGGGTGGCGTTGCCTTGGGAGATTTGGAAATCGCGGATGACGGGGCGGTTTTCGAGGAGGGCGAAGATCTGGGTGTTGTAGTTGGTGTAGGTGGTGTAGGTGCCGTGGAACCAGAGAAGGGCGCGGTCGTAGCCGTGATTTTCCGGGACGATGGGGCGGAGGTTGTCCGCGGGGGAGTCGATGGTGATGGGTTCCCAGGTGAAGGTGAGGCCGCCATCGGCGGTGGTGCCGCGCCAGAGTTCGTAGCGGTCGTTGGGTCGGAGCGGGACGTTGGTTAGATCCGTTAGATTGAAGGGGTTGGCGGCGTTGGAGGAGAGGTAGATGACGGAGGGGTTGGAGGGATCGATGGTGATGCCGCCGGCGTAGTCGTCCTCGCCGGAGTAGAGTGGGCGGCCGGCGTGTGCGATGAAGCGTTTCTGCCATTGGGTGCCGGTCCAGCGGGCGTAGTAGTAGTAGATGCGGTCGTGGTTCCAGCCGGTGCCGGTGACGTTGTCGAGCTGGACCTGGAAGACGCAGACGGGGTTTCCATCGGAGCCGTATTGGACGTCCCAGGTCCATGCGCGGGCGGAGGGGATCCAATCGTCGGGGCCTTGGCCGGGGCCCCAGGGTTGCGCGGAGTAGGTGTAGACGAAGGAGCCGTGTTCGCCGTTTTGGTGGATGAGCGGGAGGTTGGCGGCGGATTTGACGGTGGTGCCTTCGGTTTTGCGGAACGCGCCGTTCTGATAGAAGAGGTGATAGATGGAGTTGTTGAAGTCGCGCGGGTGGCCCTCGGTGTAGATGAGGTCGATGCGGTCGGTGTGGTTGGAGCAGTAGCGGGGGTATGGGCGGATGCCGCCGGTGCCGATGCTGATGAAGTGGGTGGTGGGGAGCCAGGTGGCTCCGAGGTCTTCGGAGATGGTGAGGGAGGGGTTGAAGTTGATGGAGCGGTGGAAGTTGTAGATGCGGTTGGATTCGGCGGTGAGGCGGTAGGTGTTGTTGTAGGTGTTAGAGGCGGGGACGGTGTGGGTGATTTCGGGTCCCCAATCGGCATTGGAGGATGGGAGTGGGACGAGGGAGGTGCGCTGATAGAAGACGGGGCCGGCGACGTGTTTGGCGTAGAGGGCGAGGATGCGGCCATCGGGGAGGATTGTTAGAGAGGGGTTGTTGTGATCGTCCTGCTGCCGGGAGGCGGCGGTGGAGAGGATCATGGGGTGGAGGGTGTTGGTGGCGGGGTCGTAGCGGGTGACGCCGTAGCGGCCATCGGCGAGGACGTAACCGGCGAAGAGCGAGCCTTGGTGGAAGATGGCGCGTTCGTCGTTGAACCAGGTCCACGCGCCGTCGGGGGCGATGGCGATGGCGTTTCCGGGGAGAGGCGGGGTGGAGTCCGGGTCGAGGGGATCGGAGCCGGCGGCGAGTTCTTCGGCGTCGGTGTGGGAGTCGCCATCGGAATCGGGGAGGTAGGGGTCGGTGTTGGCGGTGGCTTCGGCGGCGTTGATGAGGCCGTCGTTGTCTTCGTCGGCGGTGGGGTCGAGGGTGAGTGCGGGTTTGTGGCCGATGCCATCGTACCAGGTGCGGTTGGCTTCGTTGGCGAGGGCGAGGTCGTCGATGAAGACGGTGAGGTTGCCGGCGGAGTCGCTGGTGAATTTTCCGAGCGGGGCTTGGCGGAGGGTGCGGTTGCCCTCGGTGATGAGGGGTGGGGTTGCGAAGTCTGCGGGGATGGAGGGAGGGGCGAGGGTGGCGGTGCGGCCGGCGTTTCCGGTGGAGGCGAAATGGGAGAGGGGCTGGGTGGGGATGGTGTTTGCGGTGAGCCGGGTGGTGGCTTTGAGGCGCCAGTCGCGGCCATCGCTCCAGAAGTAGGCGTAGAGGACGTAGTCGGCGAGGGGGGCGAGGCCTGTTAGGGTGGTTTTGAGGAGGGGCGCGTCTTCCGGGCCATCGGCGTTGGATTCGAAGACGGTGGCGTTGTTTCCGAAGAGGCGGAGTTCCCAATTGTTGTCTGGTGTGGGGGTGCCTTGGGGTGCCGGGGCGAGGGGTTGGCCGTCGTGGCGGGTGGTGTTAGAGAGGGAGGCGTCGGTGTAGACGATGTCGTCGGTGGGTGGTGGCGGGGCGGTGGTTTCGTGGGAGATGCCGTCGTACCAGGTGCGGAGGTTGGTGAGGGTGGAGGGGAGGTCATCGATGAAGATTTCGATGCGGCCTTGGGCATCCGCGGTGGTGGTGCCGATGTCCGCGGCGAGCATTTCCCGACCGGAGTGTGGGCCGAAGGTGGTGGGAGGGGTGGCGTAGGTGAGGGTGTTGGCGAGCGGGGTGGCGATGGAGCCAGCGACGGCGGCGGCTTCGCGGGTGTAGGTGGAGTAGGTGGTGGTGGCGAGGCGGGCGCGGATGGACCAGTCTTCGGAGGTGGATTGTGGGTCCCAAAAGTGGACGCGGATGCGGTAGGATGCGCCGGGGGTGAGGCCGGTGAGGGTGGTTTTGATTTCGGGTGAGGGATCGACGCCCTCGAAGACGGAGGTGGATGAGCCGAAGGTTGCGTCGTCGCGTTGGCGCCAGGTGGTGGAGCCGGTGGTGTCCGTGGCGTTGAGGGGTGAGCCATCGGCGAGGGTGGTGTTGCCGGTGGGGCCATCGGTGGCATCGACGTAGGTGAGTTGGCCGAGGGTGGTGGCGACGGTGGCGAGGAGGGCGAGGAGGGTTGTTAGAGCGCGGAACATTTCGGGGGATTGATGAAGGCACGAGGGCACTTGGGCACGAGGGTGCGTGGAGAGGTTACGGTTTGTTAGGCCGTTAGAGAAGCGGGATCCGCGTGGGGATCGGGTGTGGGCGCGGGGATTTCAGTCGCGGCGGCGGCGGAGCATGGCGAGGAGGCCGAGTGCGCCGAGTGCCGCGGTGGCGGGCTCGGGGATGACGACGAGTTGGAGGCTGCCGTTTTGGAAGTAGGCGGAGCGGCCACCGCCGACGGGTGCGGCGTTGGCGATGCCGAAGTTGTCGAGGCCGGCGGTGGAGAAGTCGGTGCCGTTGTTGATGAGGGTGTAGGGGGTGAAGAGGTCGACGGAGGACCAGTCGATGCCGGCGAGGTCGTCGATGCCGAAGCCGGAGGCGAAGGAGACGGAGCCGGTGACGGTGAGGGCGTCGGTGAGGTTGGTGATGGTGAGGTTGGCACCGGAGTTGAACTGGAGGTTACCGGTGATGGTTCCGGTTCCGCCGATGGTTCCATCGGTGGTGACGGTGACGTTGCTGGTGAGGGAGCCGTTGGCGAGGAGGGTTCCGGCGGAGACGGTGGTGGTTCCGGTGTAGGTGTTAGAGCCGCCGAGGGTGAGGGTGCCGGAGCCTTGTTTTTCGATGACGAGGCCGGAGGAGGAGCCGTTGGTGATGGCACCGGTGACATCGATATTTCCCGAGCCGGTGAAGAGGACGTTGCGGACGCCGGTGGCACCGCTGGTGAGTGCGGTGGCGGCACCGAGGGTGAGGGTGCCGGCATCGGACTGGATGGTGTTGTGGGAGCCGCCGACGTTGACGGTGACGGTGCCGGTGAGGGAGTTGTTTCCGGAGACGTTAAGGATGGCGGCGGGTTGGCCGATGACGTTGTTTTTGCCGTTGACGGCGAGGGCGTTGGAGAGGGTGATGCCGCCGGAGAGTTCGAGGCGGTTGGAGCCGCCGTTGCCGGGGATGAAGACCTGGCCGCTGCCGAGGGCGCCGCTGATGGTGGCGCGGATGACGGAGGCGGAGCCGTTGCTGCCGATGGTGGTGAGGCCGGTGTAGGTGTTGGCGGCGGAGAAGGTGACGGTGCCGGAGCCGAGGGCGAGGACAGTGTTTCCGCCGGTGTTGTTGGTGGAGCGGAGGTTGGTATTGATCTGCCAGTTGCCGGAGCCGCCGAAGGTGAAGGCGGTGTTTCCTGCGAAGGTGGTGGCGAAGACGAGGTCGGAGGCGAGGGTGGCGGTGTTGGAGGAGTTGTTGACGAGGTTCATCGTGCCGTTGAAGGCGGTGATGTTGGAGGTGCCGCTGCCGTTTCCGAGGGAGAATGCGCCTGCGCCGGAGGCGATGGAGATGCCTGAGCCGTTGAGGCGGAGGGCGTTGGTGCCGCCATCGATGGTGAGGGCGGAGGTTTGGCCGGAGGTGAGGCTGATGGAGACGCCGGGGTTGGTGTTGAGGCCGGCATTGAGGGTGACGTAGGAGAGGGAGAGGGCGCCGGTGGCGGTGCCGTTCCATTGGAGCACGTCGTTGGCGACGGGGCTGCCGTTGGGGTTCCAGTTGTTGGCTTTGCCGAGGTCGGTTCCGTCATCGCCGCCGTCCCAGACGAAGGTGGCGGCGGTGAGGGAGGTTGCGAGGAGGCAGAGGGAGCCGGTGAGGGCGAGGGAGAACTGGAGGCGGCGAGATTTCATGGGTTGGAAAGGGTTTTAGGGATGCTTGTAGGGAGTAACGAGATGTGGGGATTTTTCCCGACAGGGGATTTGGGATTTCCGGATCAGGGTTGTGTGATGAGGACTTGGAGGAAGCCGCGATCCGGGGTTTCGTTGGAGCCGCCGAGGGAGAAGGAGCGGTATTCGTAGGTGATTCCGCCGAGGACGGGTGCGGCGGGGAGGCCGGTGGCGATGGGGGTGACGGGGTTGACGGTGAGGCCGAAGGTTTGGAGGTCCGAGCTGCCGCGGACGGTGGCGAGGATGCCTTCGACGGTGGCGGTGGAGGTGGGTGAGCCGGCGGTGAAGGCGGGGGTGCCTTGGGGGACGGCGATGGTGAGGATGAGCTCGGAGAGGGAATCGAGGTCGTGTGAGCTATCGGCGATGAGGGAGTGGATGCGGGGGCCGGATTGGCCGGAGACGGGTGAGCCGCCGAGGAGGAATTCGGTGGCGTTGTTGTGGCCGTCGGCATCGGGATCGGCGGACGGGGCACCGGTGGTGAGGGGGTTGAGGCCGAAGTCGGCGGCCCAAGCATCGTAGGCGGACGGGCCGCCTGCGCCGACGGTGAGGACGAGGCTGTTTCCGACGACGGAGACGGAGCCGGTGAGACCGGTGAGTTGGAGGACGGTATCGTCGAGGGTGCCGGAGGTGTGGCCGGTGATGCCGCCGGTGGCGGTGAGGAGGGTGTAGGTGCCGTCGGCGGGGGTGGTGGCGGCGGTGAGGGCGAGGACATCGCCGAGGGCGGAGAGGTCGAGGGTGCCTGCGATGTCGCGGGTGGCTTGGGTGCCGGGTGTGGCGGCGACATCGAGTTGGAGTTTGCCGTTTGGTTGGATGATGATGGAGCCGCCGAGGTCGCCATTTCCGGCGAGGGTTGCATCGGTGGCGACGGGGATGGTTCCGGTGGCGGCGGGGGAGTCGGCGGTGAGGGCGAGGGTGCCGGCGTTGACGTTGATGTTTCCGGTGTGGGTGTTGGTGGCGGTGAGGGACCAGGTGCCGGTGCCGTTTTTGTTGAGGCCGAGGGTGCCGGCGGGGTCTGTGGTGTTGTTGGAGAGGGCTCCGGAGATGGTGCCGTTGGCGGAGCCGGTGAGGACGAGGGTGCGAGGGGTGGCGGTTCCGGTGGTGATGGGGCCGGTGAGGGTTAGGGTCCCGGCGTCCGACTGGAGGGTGGCTTGGGTGCCGCCGACGTTGAGGTTGATGGGGCCTGTCAGGGTGTTATCGCCGCCGGTATTGAGGATGTTGGCGGAGGGGTTGTTGCGTTGGGAGAGGGTGATGGGGTTGGAGAGGGTGATATCGCCGGAGAGCTCAAGGCGGCTGGAGGGGCCGGGATTTCCACCGGAGGCATCGAAATTGATGGTGCCGGAGCCGAGTGCGCCGGTGGCGGTGACGCGGAGGACGCCGGCGCTGTTGGCGGTGCCGATGGTGGTGTTTCCGGTGTAGGTGTTGGTGCTGGAGAGAGTCCAGGTGCTGTTGTTGGATTTGACGAGGGAGATGGGTGCGGTGCCGTCCGAGATGACGCCGGTGATGGAGTTTCCGGTGCTGGTGCCGCCGAGTTCGAGGGTTTGTGCGGGGGCGTTGGCGACTTTGGAGACGTTTCCGACGGTGACGCTGGCGGTGGTGGGGTTGAGGGCGGTGGTTTGGATGGTTCCGGCGCTGAGGCCGAAGGATGGGAGGGTGATGGTGGCGGTGCCGGAGGTGACGTTGTTTCCTGCGGCGATGGTGAGGGTGCCGCCGCCGACGCCGTTGATGCCGATGGTGGAGAGGGTGTGGTTGATGCCTTCGCCGGGGGTGGCGCGGTTGCTGAGGATGGTGGAGTTGGTGGTGGTGCCGAAGACAAGGCCGTAGGAGGTGACGGGGGTGTCCGAGGCGAGGTTGAGGGTGGAGACGGCGTTGCCTGCGAGGCGGATGGTGGAGGCGGTGCCGAGGGCGGTGTGGTGGCCGAGGGTGAGGGTGCCGGAGTTGATGGTGGCATTGGTGCCTGGGCCGGTGTTTTCGCTGAGGATTTCCAGGATGCCGGCGGTGACGGTGGTGGCACCGGTGTAGGAGAGGGTGCCATCGAGGGTGACGAGGCCGGGGCCTTGTTTGTTGAAGCCGAGGCCGCCGGGGCCGCCGTTGGCGAGGGTGCCTTCGAAGAGGTTGGAGCCGGAGGTGTTGATGAAGAGCCAGCGTTCGACATCGGAGCCGTTGACGATGGTGCCGGTGCCGAAGAGGGACAGTGCGACGAGGTCTCCGCTATTGGCGGCGAGGGTGCCGGAGCGGTTGATCTGGAGGGTGCCGTCGTTGACTTCGAGGAAGCCGGCGAGGCTGCTGCCATCGGCTCCCGCGCCGACGGAGGAGAGGACGAGGGTGCCGGGGCCGTTTTTGATGAGGCCGTGGGTGGTGGATTTGAGTTCGCCGACGGTGAGGGTGGCGGAGGTGATGGTGAGGGTGCGGTCGAGATCGTCACCGCCGAGGGTGACGGTGCCGGTGTTGAAGTCGATGGGTTCTGCGGAATCGAAGGTGAAGTCGTCGTTCCAGGTTTGCGGGGCGGTGCCGGAGGTGGTGACGGGGAAGCCGGAGGTGTTGCTGAGGGTTTTGGCGGAGCCGGTGCCGATGGTGAGGGAGCCGATGCCGGCGGCGAGCGGGTCGTTAAAGTTGAGGGTGCCGCCGTTGAAGGTGATGCCGCCGGGGTGGAGGTTGGGGGCGGCGACGGTGAGGGTGCCGGAGCCGTTTTTGATGATGGTTCCGGTGATGAGGCCGCGGTTGGTGTTGGAGGTTAGAGTGTAATTTTTGGAGGAGTTGTTGAACTCGACGACGCCGGCGGAGATGTCGTCGTCATCGATGGTGACGGTGGTGGTGCCGGTGGCGGTGTCGTCGAAAATGGCGTTGTCGAGGGCGAGGAAGTCGGTGGATGATCCGCCGAGTGAGAGTTTCCAGTTTTTGGGTGATGGGATGGGGTTGAGTGTCCAGTTTCCATCGACGGCGCCGGTCCATTTGGGGAAGTCGCCGGTGACTTGGAGGGCAAGGTTGTTGCCGTCGGCGACGAGGGTGGCGTTCTGGCGGGAGTTGATGCCGGATTGGAGGTTGAGGGAGAAGTCCGCCGGGGAACCGGAGAAGGTGCCGAAGTTGAGGACGGGGTGGAGGCCGTTGGCGAGCGGGGCGGCGTTGACGTTGAGGGTGACGGTGCCGTTTGCGGGGGTGGTGGTGAGGGCACCGGCGATGATGATGGGGGCGGCTGGGGTGGTGATGGTGGCGTTGATGGAGGCGTCCCCGAGGAAGGTCAGGGAGGCGAGGTTGGCGGTGCCGGCGGTGGTGTGGGCGATGAGGTTGCCGGGTTGATCGGCAACGGTGACGGCGGCGAGGGTGCCGTTGGCTTCGAGGGTGCCGCGGGTGAGGGTGATGGGAACGTTGGAGGTGACGGTGGAGGTGTGGAGGTATTTGGCGGAGGGGCCGTTGATGTTAAGGGCGGTGGAGGTGTTGATGTTTCCGCCGCCGGTGAGGGCGAGGGTGCCGCTGGCGATGGTGGTGGTGCCGGTGTAGGTGCTGACGCCGCCGAAGCTGTCGATGGTGACGGTTTGAGGACCGGTGACGAGCAGTGATCCGGCATTGGTGCCGGTGTTGATGATGGGGATGCGGATGGCGATGTTTGCGGCGGCGGCGGAGAGGACGAGTTGGTTGGCGTTGTTGGTGCCGATGGCGAGTTGGCCTTGGTTGACGCCACCGGCTTCGGAGAAGGTGACGGTGCCGGTGCCTGCGTTGAGGAGGCCGTTGAGGGTGACGGTGGTGGTGTTATTGTTTCCCCAGTTCTGGGTGGCGGCGGCACCGGTGTAGCGGGCGGTGTTTGCCTGTCGCCCGATGCCGAGGTTTCCTTGGGTGGCGGCGATGTCGTAGTTGAAGGTGTTGTTGTTTCCGTTGGGCCAGCCGAATGCGGCGGCAGCGGTGGCGGTGGTGAAGGGGACGATGTTTCCAGCGGTGAGTGTGGCGTAGCGGGTATCGGTGCCGGTGCCGGTGGTGGCCCATGGGCCGAGGATGTTGTTGATGTTGGCGATACCTGTTAGAGAGGCGGCGACGGTGCCGGCACCCTGGATGGAGAGGGCGGTGGCGGCGGAACGGGTGAAGGTGCCGGTGTTGAGTGTGAGGGCGCGACCGGTGGGGATGTTCCAGGTTTGTCCGCCTGGGGCGAGGGTGATGCTCGACTGAACTGTTAGGTTTTGAGTGGCGGCGGAGAGGTTGATGCCGGAGGTGCCGAGGGTGAGGGTGTTGCCGGTGGTGAGGGTGACGGGACCGGCGGGATCGATGAGGGAGATGCCTTGGAGGGCGAGGTCCGCGCCGAGGGAGACGGTGTTTGAGGCGGTGACGGTGGAGTCCCAGAGGGCGGTATCGGTGTTTCCGGGGAGGGTGCCGCCGAGCCAACTGGTGGTGAGGTTGAGGGCGTCGGTGTTGTTTGCCTTGGTGATGGTGGCGCTGTGGGCGGTGCCGATGAGGGAGATGAGGGCGGCGGCGAGGATGGGGAGGCGGTGGGCGGAGATGGAGAGCTTCATGGGTTATCGGGCAGACGGAACCGCCACCGGGTGGGGCGGGACGGCGGGGTTGGAGCCGTGCGTCTGTTGGAATAACGAGAAGGGTGGAAATTACCCGACAGGGTCTTTTCGCATTTTTTTGGAGGGCTGATCGCCGAGTGCCGAGTGCCGAGTGAGAAGTGAGAAGTGGAAGAAGGTGGGGTTAGGTGGGGGGGAGTAGGGTTTGGGCTTCTTGGAGGAGGATTCGGGCGTTGACCCAGTCGAACCAGAGGTCGGTGGTGGTGCCGATGTTGAAGGGTGCGGCTTGCCAGTTTTGGATAGCGCTGCGTGCGGGATCAAGGAGGGCGCGGGCGTCGCCGATGCGGTCTTGTTGGACGCGGATCATGGCGGTGAGGATTTGGCAGGAGGCGGTGAGTTGGGCGGGGCGCGGGGTGAGTGGGAGGGATTGGCTTTTTTCGATCCAGTGGAGGGCGGCATCGAGCTCGCCGGAGCGGTAGTCGAAGAGGGCCATGGAGAAGCAGCGCCAGGCGAGGAGGTAGGGGGATTTGTTGGTGGCGGGTTGGAGGAGGGTTTGGCGGAGTTTGTCGGCGAGGGGTTTGACTTGGGCGAGGGTTGCGGGATCCGCGGGTGCGAGGAGGACGGCTTTGGAGACGTGTGCGGCGACGCCGTCGTTTGAGGAGTCCGCAAAGCGGCGGATGGCGAGTTGACGGAGGAGGAGGTAGTCTTCGGGTTTTCCCCATTCCTTGATGGCGGTGGCGGCGGGCATGAGGATGCGGGACATGTGGTCGGTGTCGGTGAGGTCGACACTGGTGATGACGGCGGCGAGTGCGGTGAAGCGGTTGGCGGCGATTTCTCCGCGGGATTGGGTGAGGTGCCAGTCGGCAATGGCATGGAGGGTGTCTGCGGCTTCGAGGGAGCGTGGGATGAGGGCTGTGGGGAGGTTTTGGATGAGGGTGTCCGCGGCGGCGAGGTCTTCGTAGCGGAGGAGGACGGCGGCCTGACTGAGGCGTTCCGCGGCGCTGGCTTTTTCGCGGAGGCGGACTTCGGTGGCGCGGGCTTTGTCCGCCTGGATGCGGAGGGCGGCTTGTTCCTGGCGGGCGGCGCGTTCGCGGAGGAAGAGGATGGTGGAGGTGCCGAGGCCGGCGATGAGGCCGGAGAGGGCGATGGCGGCGGCGGTGAAGGAGATGCGGTTGCGGCGGATGAGTTTGAGGAGGAGATAGCGGCGACTGGGCGGGCTGGCGATGACGGGTTGTTCGGCGAGGTGGCGCTGGATATCCATGGCGAGGCCGTTGGTGGTCTCGTAGCGGCGGCGGCGGTCTTTTTCGAGGGCTTTGAGGACGATCCAGTCGAGGTCGCCGGAGGTTTGGTGGAGGAGGAGTTGGGGGTCGGTGTTTCTGGCTTTGGCGATGGTGAGGAGTTGGTCGTGGGGGAGGCGGCGGAGTTTTTGGGAAGGGGGTGAGATTTCGACGTCGCGGATGAGGTTGCGGATTTCCTCGTCGGTTTTTTCGTGGAATTGGTCCTGGCGGAAGGGTGGCTCGCCGGTGAGGAGTTCGTGGAGGAGGACGCCGAGGCTGTAGATGTCGCTGCGGGTGTCGACATCGAGGCCGCCGGCGGCTTGTTCGGGGCTCATGTAGGCGGGGGTGCCGAGGAAGTGGCCAGCGCGGGTGATGGTGCCGTCTTCGGTGGTGGGGCCGGAGGTGGCTTTGGCGATGCCGAAGTCGATGACTTTGGGCCATGGGCGGCCGTCGTTTTCGTGGACGAGGATGTTGGAGGGTTTGATATCGCGATGGATGACGCCTTTTTGGTGGGCGTGTTGGATGGCTTCGCAGATGAGGATGAAGAGGCGGAGGCGGTCGCGGAGGGTGAGTTTTTTGCGGTCGCAGAAGGTGGTGATGCGTTCGCCATCGACGAGTTCCATGACGAAGAAGGGTCTGCCGGAGGAGGTGGTGCCGGCATCGAGGACGCGCGCGATGTTCGGGTGGTCCATGATGGCGAGGGATTCGCGTTCCATGGCGAAGCGGGCGATGACGCTTTCGGTGTCCATGCCGAGGCGGATGATTTTGAGGGCGACCTTGCGGCGGACGGGTTCCATTTGTTCGGCGAGGTAGACGACGCCGCAGCCGCCAGCGCCGAGGCGGTCGATGAGGCGGTAGGGGCCGATGCGTGCGCCGATGGAGGTATTTTCGCCGTTCGGGAGGTCGTCGGGGATGGAGGTGGGGTCGACCTGGGGTTGGAATTGGAAGAAATCTTCGGCTTCGCCGCTGGCGTCGAGGAGGGATTGGATGCGGCGGCGGCGGGAGTCGTCGCCCCGGCAGGCGTAGTCGAGGAAGGCGCGGCGTTCTTCCGGGGTGGCGAGGCCGGATGCGGCGACGAAGAGGATGCGGTTAATCTGGGGCGGATGGTTCATCGGCGGTGTGTTCGCGGATCATCTGATAGAGGAGTGCTTTGGCGTAGGCCCAGTGGCGCTCGACGGTGCGCTCGGTGATTCCGTCCATGGAGGCGATTTCCTGGTTGGTGAGGCCGCCGAAGAATTTGAGGGTGATGAGGCGGACGCTTTCGGGTTCGTCGTTTTCGAGGCGTGCCATCATTTCATCGACGAGGAGGACGCGATCGTCGAGAGAGGCGTCGGCGAGGTCGATGGATTGCGATTCGAGGAATCCGGGGTCGACGGTTCGTTTGAGTGAGGCTTTTGCGCGAGCGCGGTCGACGAGGATTTGGCGCATGGCTTGTGCGGCGGCGCGAAAGAAGTGTGCTCGGTTGTTCCAGGAGCGTGCTTCGTCGCTGGAAAGTTTGAGCCAAGCTTCGTGGACGAGGGCAGTAGGTTGGAGGGTTTGGCCGGGGGCGAGGCTGGCCATGCGTTCGCGGGCGACGAGCCGGAGTTCGTCATAGACGAGAGGCAGGAGGTCGGCGGACATGGGCCGGGCGCTTCCGCTGGTGGATTCGAGAAATTGTTTGAGGTCGGTCAATGGTTGACACGATAGGCTGGCGGGGGGCGGGGGGGTAAAGGCTGAAAAGCGGAGATGCGGAGATGCGGAGATGCGGAGATGCTGAAGTTTGGGGCGCGCGTTGGGGGTTGGTGGTTTTTGGGGGCTTCGCGTGGTTCAATGACGTGCCATTCGCTGGCCGACGAGACCCTACTTCGCTGAAGCTACGAAGGGCAGGCTGTCGGCGGTCCCCGGGGGGGCAGGAATCAGGGGAAGTGGCGGAGGATTTTGGTGACGGCGGCTTCGGGGGTGAGGCCGTGGAGGGACATGAGGATGTCGGGTTTGCCGTGTTCGATGAATTCGTCTGGCCAGCCGATGCGCTCGACGGGGGTGTGGATGCCGTGTTCGTGGAGGAGTTCGATGATGGATGCGCCGAAGCCGTTGAGGAGGACGTGGTCTTCGAAGGTGCAGAGGACTTTGCATTTGCGGCCGTATTCGGTGAGGACGGCGGCATCGAGGGGTTTGATGAAGCGGGGGTTGATGAGGGCGACGGAGTGGCCTTTTTCTTCGAGGAGGGCTTTGGTTTTTTGGGCCATGCCGGACATGGTGCCGAGGCCGATGAGGGCGATGTCTGTGCCGTCGGCGAGGATTTCGGCTTTGCCGATTTCGAGGAGTGCGGGGGTGGGTTTGATGGGGGTGCCGTTGATGACGCCGCGGGGGTAGCGGATGGCGGAGGGGCCGGCGTCGTATTGGGCCATGGTGTGGAGCATGTCGACGAATTCGTCTTCGTCTTTGGGCTGCATGTGGATGAGGCCGGGGATGTGGCGGAGGTAGCCGATGTCGAAGAGGCCGTGGTGGGTGGGGCCGTCATCGCCGGAGAGGCCGCCGCGGTCCATGCAGAGGCGGACGGGGAGTCCTTGGAGCGCCATGTCGTGGATGATCATGTCGTAGGCGCGTTGCATGAAGGTGGAGTAGATGGCGAGGAAGGGGCGGACGCCTTCGGTGGCCATTCCGCAGGCGAAGAGGGCGGCGTGTTCTTCGGCGATGCCGACGTCGTAGTAGCGGTCTGGGAGTTCTTTTTTGAAGATGTCGAGTTTGGTTCCACCGGGCATGGCGGCGGTGATGGCGACGATTTTGGGGTCCTTTTTGGCCATGTCGGTGACGGCACGGCCGAAGATTTCTGAGCAGGTGGGGGTGGCGGTGGTGTCGGTGGAGCCGTCTTCGATTTTGTAGGCTCCGAGGCCGTGGAATTTGCCGGGGTTGTCGAGGGCGGGTTGGTAGCCGCGGCCTTTTTCGGTGATGATGTGGAGGACGACGGGTTCGTGGAGGCTTTTGAGGTGTTCGAAGGTGCGGACGAGGAGCGGGAGGTCGTGACCGTCGATGGGGCCGAAGTAGCGGAGGCCGAATTTTTCGAAGAGGACGTTGGGGAAGAGGAGGTTTTTGGCGCCTTCCTCGACTTTGTGGGCGAGGTTGCGGACGGCTTTTCCGGCGATTTTTTCGACGAATTCGGCGGCGGTGGAGCGGACGGCGGCGTAGGTGGAGTGGGTCTGGAGGGCGTTGAAGTAGCGGGCGATGGCGCCGACGTTTTTGTCGATGGACCATTCGTTGTCGTTGAGGACGACGATGAATTTTTTGGTGGTTTCGGCGATGTTGTTGAGGGCTTCGAGGGTGGGTCCGCAGGTGAAGGCGGCGTCACCGGCGACGGCGACGACGTGGTTGTCCCCGCCGGCGAGGTCGCGTGCGGCGGCCATGCCGAGGGCGGCGGA
>SYAP01000155.1 GCA_005787565.1 Verrucomicrobiaceae bacterium
ATCCTACTCCCGCAACCAACAAGACCCGTCATCCAACGATGACGGGTCTTTCCTTTTTCAATCCTTCGGAAATCAGGTCGCTTTCGCGAAATGCCGGCAGCGCTGTTCCGGAGCAATGCCCCACCACCTAACAAAAAACCCGGACTCCTCTCGAAGCCCGGGCTCACAATGCGCAGAAGCTTGTTGGAATCAGAACTTCCACACCAAGTCGAAGGTGAAGCGGTCATCAATGATGCCGTTCTCCTCGTTCGTCAGCGGAACTTCGTATGCAAATCCAAGGTCGATGCTCTCCGTAATACGTGAGCGGAAACCAACCGCAGCAGTCACCAAATCGCGCTTCTTGGTCGAATTCGCGGCACCGAAGTTCAAAAGATCCCCACCCTCAAACTCGGCAATCACGGGAACAAGTCCGGCAGCTTGCTTGTCGAAGTTGTTCTTCCCATCACCGGCATCAAGAACATGGAACCAGTTGACCTCAACGAGCGGAATAAACAGCGGACAAACTTCATAACTCGCATGAAGACTCACCCACGAACTGGTCGACTGTTGATTCGAGAATGGCAGATGCAAACCCGCGCCACCGGCAAATTGCCATTGATCGATCAGTTTCAACCCGGAGAGAATGAGGTTCACCGTGCCGTCCCCTTCGCCTTGGAACACATCGTGATTTCCAGTGGGAAGCTCAAACGTCATCGTTCCGCTCAGCGCCGTGCCGGATGCGGGATCAAGAATGAACGCATACTTGAGACCGGCTCCAAGGTTGGCGAAACCGGATTCATCACTCCAAAGCGGTTTGTTATCCGGATTGATATCAACATAGCCATCTTTCGTGGCCACGATGGAGAGACGCTCGTTCAGCGCGATTTCAAACTGCAGCGCATACACCTGCACATCACCACCCATCGGCACCTTGCCAGCCGTCGTGTTCACCTGGTTCGGCAGGTTGTGATACATGAAAATCGGATGGACGTTGGTCGTCGGTAGCGCGAGGTCGAACAAGGTCGGATTGCTGATCGGGCGGCGCGCTTGCGCGAATCCATCGCTACTCGCCGTTGGCGAAGGCTGCGTGGTGTCATAAACGACGGAACCGGCCTGAGCGGCAACGGCAAGAAGTCCGCAGGCGCCGAGTGTGATGATCGAGAGTTTGTTTTTCATCGGATGGTGGGTGTTGGTTGGCCTTTGCTTGAAGGTTGACCGATCCTGTCCAACCGCTCGACGACCTGCTAACCACGGCTTTTCCGAAGCTGCGCATATTTTGCTTTTCTGCTGAACACGCAGCCAAATGCGGACTTGCGGGCCACCCGGACAACCGCACAGGATCGCCACATGCGCTGGGAAGGTCGTCGTCGTAGTGAACAAGTGGAAGATCGCAGAAGCCAGGGAGGCGGCCGCCGGGGTGGTGGCGTCGCGCTCGGCGGCGGAATCGGAACTCTCATCCTCATCGTCGTGGTCATGCTCTTGGGCGGAGATCCCCGCGCCCTCATGGAAATGACTGCCGGCCAGGGCGGCACCCAAACCACCGAGGTTTCTTCCCCGGAGGACGACCGCATCAAGGAGTTCATCTCCGTGGTCCTCGCCGACACCGAGGAAATCTGGGAGGAGCAGTTCCGCCTGATGGGCCGGACCTACGAAAAGCCCCGCATGGTGGTGTTCTCTAACAGCGTCCGCTCCGGCTGCGGTTTCGCCGATGCCCAGGTCGGGCCATTCTACTGCCCCGCGGACAAAACGGTTTACATCGATCTCTCCTTCTTCCGCGAACTCGACCAACGCTTCGGCGCACCCGGCGACTTCGCACAAGCCTATGTCATCGCCCACGAGGTCGGGCACCACGTGCAAAATCTGTTAGGATGGTCGGACCGCCTGCATTCCGCCCGCGGCCAGGTCTCGAAATCCGAATACAACGAACTCTCCGTCCGCCTCGAACTCCAGGCGGATTTCCTCGCCGGCCTATGGGCCAGAAAAGGCCACGAACGATTCAATTTCCTCGAAAATGGCGACCTTGAGGAAGCCCTCACCGCCGCAAACGCCATCGGCGATGACACACTGCAAAAAGAGGCCCAAGGCCGCGTCGTGCCGGATTCATTCACCCACGGCACCTCGGAGCAACGCCGCCGCTGGTTCCGCAAGGGCTTTGAAACCGGCGACATCCGCCAGGGAGACACCTTCAGCGCACGCTCGCTCTAACACTCTCTAACGAACCTGTCCCGGTCAAGGTTCCTCGCTGCCGTCATCGATGATCTCATCCTCATCAACCGGCACCGCACGAAGCGGTTCTCCATCCTCCGTCGATGGATCTTCCATTTCATCGGAAGGCTCCTCGTCCTCATTCTCATCCTCATCGGTCAATTCATCTTCATCCACCGGCACGGCCTTCACCGGCTCGTCGCCCTCAAGCACACCGCTGTCCTCATCAACCACAATCAGCGCCTTCTTCGGCGGCGCGATGATGTCCTTGATGTCATCTTTGATCGGCTCGAAAAAATTCCGAACCATCGGCGCAGCCATCCGCCCGCCGGAAACCGTCTGCCCGGGACTACCCTCATACAGCACCGCAAACGCATAACGGGGATTTTCCAAAGGAAGGAAACCCGCAAACCATGCCAAACGCTGGTTCAACGCTTTCGGCCCCCACTGCGCCGTCCCGGTCTTCCCGCAAAGCGTCGTGTAACTCAACCCGGCACTCCGTCCCGTCCCATAACCTTTCGCCACCACGTCATGCATCCCATCTCGCACGACCTCGACGGCGGCCTCGTCAACCCCCAACCACAGCTTCCGCTCCGGCAACATCGCCTTCGTCACCCGGCCCCGCGTGTCCTGGATCTGCCGGATCAATTGCAACTTCGGCAACGCACCACCGTTCGCAATCCCAGCCATCGCCTGCGCAACCTGCAACGGCGATGCCAACAAATCACCCTGCCCGATCGACATGTTCGCGGTGTCCCCATCAAGGATGTTCCTGCCATGGCGCCTCATCATATACTCGTCATTCGGCACGATCCCCGAAGTCTCATCAATCAGCGGAAGCCCCGATCGCTCACCCATCCCCAACCGCCGCGCAAGACCAAGATAAGTCGAGGGCCCGACATCAATCCCAACCTGATAGAACCACGTGTTGCATGACCTCGCAAGCGCCCTCCGCACGTTGATCGATCCCTCGGGAGTCGCACTCCAGTTGCGAAACGTGTGATTCCCAATCCGGATCGAAGCCGGACTGTAAACCGTCGACCGCTCCGTCACCGTGCCGTTGTTCAAGGCCGCCAAAGCAACAATCGGCTTGAAGGCGGAAGCCGGCGGATAGGCCGACTGATAGGCCCGGCTGTAAAGCGGACGCGCCTTGTCTGCCAACAGCGCCTGATACTCCTCATCGCTGATCCCGGGAATGAACGAGTTCAGATCAAACGACGGCCGCGAAGCCATCACCAGAACCTCGCCCGTGATCACATCGATCACCACGAAGGCCCCACGCTTGCAACCCTTCCGCAGAACGTTCTCAGCCAGCTTCTGCCACTTGTAGTTCAGCGTCGTCACCAAAGTCCCACCCGGCTTCGGCCGCTTCACCTGCTCCTCTAACAACTTGTTTCCCTCCTCGTCGAACAACAACCGCTTCATCCCGGCATCACCCGTCAACTCCCGGTCAAACAGCTTCTCAAACCCAGCACGCCCCTCGGACTCCTCCCACATCGGCTCGTTGAAATTGATCGGCCCCGTCGGCATTTTCCCAACCTTTCCGGTATATCCGATGATATGCGCCGCAATCGAATCCTCCGGATAATACCGCCGGTAAACCGGATGAAGAATCAAATCCCCACCCAACTTCGACTCCAAACTCCGCGCCTCCGCTTCTTCCAACTGCCCGCTCACCAACAACGGCAACCACCGGCGATGCCGATAATGATCCAACAACTCCTGATCTGTCTTCTCAATCGGCGACTTCACCAGCTTCCCCAAAAGATCCAGTCGGGTCCTCGCCCAGTTCAAAATGAAATCCGAATCCGCATTCTCCAGTTGCTTGAACTGCAGCGCCACCTGATAGGCCACCGAATTCTGCGCGAACGGCTCGCCATCCCGTGCCACAATCAATCCACGCGGAGCCGGAATCCTCAACGTGATCGCCCTCGCATCCGGACGGCTCAAAATCGACCCGTCACTCGCAGACTTCCCGATCGGCGGAGGCTCCACCGGTGCGGGTCCCGGAACAAGCCCGGGATCGTTGACGGATGTCAAATCCTGACCGTTCACAGCAACATGACACGCTGCCAAACAGCTCAGCAAAAAAATCGATCGGATGCGCACAGGAACCACGGTCCGAGAATCTAGCGGCACCAAACCGCCCCGGCAATCCCGAATCTCCGCATCGCACAACCCCGCTTTTGGCTCTTGATTCCACCCGCCCCCACCATTTCCCTGTCCCTGCCATGCGCGTCCTCCTCACCACCTGCAGCTACCAAGACACCCCCGGCCCGCACCACCAGTTGATGGAATCCCAAGGCTGGGAAATCGTCCGCGAACGTGGCCCGCTCCCGGAATCCCGCATGCTCGAACTCGCCGGCGATTTCGACGCATTCCTCTGCGGCGACGACGCCATCACCCGCGCCGTCCTCCTCAAATCCCTCCCCCGCCTCAAAATCATCTCCAAATACGGCATCGGCCTCGACAAAATCGACATCCCCGCCACCAAGGAATTCAAAATCCCCGTCCTCTTCACCCCCGGCGTCAACCACACTACCGTCGCCGAACACACCTTCGGCCTCCTCATCGGCATCACCAAACACATCGTCACCACCGCCGCCGCCGCCCGCAACGGCGAATGGCTCCGCCTCACCGGCCACGAAATCGCCGAGAAAACCCTCGGCATCATCGGCCTCGGCCGCATCGGCAAGGAAGTCGCCATCCGCGCAAAAGCCTTCGGTATGGAAATCATTGCCACAGACCCCTACTGGGATGATGCCTTCGCCAAACAATACAACATCGGCCGCCGCCAAACCATGGCGGAAATCCTCCGCGAATCGGATGTCATCTCCCTCCATTGCAATCTATCAGACGAAACCCGCGGCCTCATCCGTCGGGAAACCATCGCCACCATGAAAGACGGCGCCATCGTCCTCAACTGCGCACGCGGCGAAATCGTCGAAACCGCGGACATGGTCGAGGCCCTCCACAGCAAAAAAATCGGCGGCTACGGCACCGACGTGCTGGACCAGGAACCCCCACCACCCAACCACCCGCTCCTCAGCGCCCCCAACTGCGTGGTCACTCCACACATCGGCTCACGCACCTACGAAAGCGTCCCTCGCCAGGCCATGAAATCCCTCACCAACCTCATCAACGCCTTCCGCGGCCAAGGCGAAATCTTCTGCGCCAACGGCGTCATCCAACGCTAACAGCTCACCCGCCGAGATAACTCATCTCCGCCTTCGCCCGCTGCACCCCACCGCGCTCCTCGGAGTAACGGTCTTCCCGCGCTTGCCAAATCGCGGACACCACCTCGCGCATCGCCTCATCCGGAAATCCCCCGCGCAACACGCCCCGGATGTCATGCCCATGCGCCGAAAACAAACACGTGAACAGCTTCCCGTCCGCCGATAACCGCAACCGCTGGCAATCGCGGCAAAACGGCCGCGTCACCGACCGGATCAACCCGATCTCCGCCGATCCGTCCGCATGCCGCCAATGCGCCGCCACCTCGCCCCGATACGCCTCCTCTCTAACATCTAACGAAAATTCGCTCCGCAAAATCCCCAGAATCTCCTCCCCACTCACTACCTCCCCCATCTCCCACCCGTTGCTCTCCCCCACATCCATATACTCGATGAACCTCAAATCCACACCCCTTTCCTTCGCCCACCGCGCCATCGGCAGAATCTCCCCCTCGTTCACACCACGCTGAATCACCGCGTTCACCTTCACCGGCAACCCGAACACCCGCGCCGCATCAACCCCCGCCAACACCCGATCCACCCGCGCACCCACCCCGTTCATCCTCGCGAAAATCTCCGGATCCAGCGCATCCAGACTCACCGTCACCCGCTTCAACCCCGCCAACGCCAAACCCTCCGCATGATGCGCCAGCAACACCCCGTTCGTCGTCATCGCCAAATCCTCCACCCCATCCACCGCCGCGATCATCGCCACCAAATCCTCCAGCCCCCTCCGCAACAACGGCTCCCCTCCCGTCAACCGCACCTTCCCCACTCCCAACCCCACCATCACCCTCACCAACCTCACAATCTCCTCAAAACCTAACAAATCCTCCTTCGGCAAAAACGCATACCCCGGCCCGAACACCTCCACCGGCATACAATACCGGCACCGGAAATTGCACCGATCCGTCACCGAAATCCGCAAATCCCTCAATCCCCTGCCCAATCGATCCTCCGGCAAACCCATGCCCCACACCTTGACCCACCCTCCCCACACCGCAACCGCAAACCCACACCACAAACCGCCTTTGACGCCGCCCCCTCTAACCGCCATCCTCCTCCCAACGCCATGACCCCGCTCGAAGCCCTCGTCGCCCTCAACCTCCTCCCGAAAATCGGCCCGGTCCGCGTCCGCCGCCTCCTCCAATCCTTCGGAGACCCCGCCTCCATCCTCAACGCCCGCGAATCCCAACTCACACGCGTCGACGGCATCGGCCCCGAAACCGCAAAAATCCTCACCTCCTGGCAAGACCACGCCGACCCCATCGCCGAAATCGCCCAAGCCAAATCCCGCGGCATCTCCATCGTCACCCAGGACGACGACGGCTACCCCGCTCCCCTCCGCGACGCCTACGACCCACCACTCCTCCTCTACGTCTGGGGCGAAATCCTTCCCCGCGACCGCCACGCCATCAGCGTCGTCGGCTCCCGCCGCGCCACCATGTACGGCCTCCAATCCACCAAAAAACTCTCCTACCAGATCGCCAGCTCAGGCTTCACCATCATCTCCGGCCTCGCCCGCGGCATCGACACCGCCGCACACGAAGCCGCACTCGCCGCCAAAGGCCGCACCATCGCCGTCATCGGCTCCGGCCTCGCACAACTCTACCCACCCGAAAACCTCGGCCTCGCCGAAAAAATCGCCGACGGAAACGGCGCCGTCGTCTCCGAATTCCCACTCAACACCCCGCCAGACAAACAAACCTTCCCCATGCGCAACCGCATCGTCGCCGCATGGCCACAAGCACTCCTCGTCGTCGAATGCCCCGCTTGGTCCGGCTCCCTCATCACCGCCAACCTCGCCTCCGAATACGGAAAACCCATCTACGCCGTCCCCGGCCCCATCGACAAACCCACCTCCGCCGGCTGCCACCAACTCATCCGCGACGGCGCAACCCTCGTCGCCGACGCCTCACACCTCATCGACGATCTCGGCGAACTCCCCTTCGCCCGCACCTCCCCCACCACCACCCAGGAATCCCCCACCACCGACACCCCCGAACTCCCCGAAGAAGAAGCCGCCGTCTTCGCCGCCGTCACCACGGACGACTCCCCCGTCGACCTCATCATCGAACGCTCCGGCCTCCCCGCCCACACCGTCACCGCCACCCTCATGAAACTCGAAATGCGCCGCCTCATCCGAGCCTACCCCGGCTTCCGCTACGCCAGACGATGAATCCAGAAAATGTGTCCCGACTGTCTCAGTCGGACCCCAAGAAAACACCCGAACCACAAATCCCATTCCCGCCACCCTTCACCCCTCTCGACAAATCCGCCCCCATCACCAAAACCCTCCGCATCCTTCCCCACTGGTCCCAAGAAGGCTGCACCTACTTCGCCACCTTCCGCCTCGCCGATTCAGTCGCCGCACCCGTCTGGAAAAAATGGCAACAACAACGCGCCGCATGGCTAAACATGCATCCCAAACCTTGGGACCAAACCACCCAAAAAGACTACAATACCAAATTCCCCGCCCAAATGGAACTCTGGCTTGATGCCGGCTATGGCAGTTGCGCCCTGAAAAATCTCGCTCTACGGGAAATAGTGACCACCTCCATGCACCACTTCGATGGGCACCGCGTCACTTTGGGAGATTACATCATCATGCCCAACCACGTTCACGTCCTCATCACACCTCACCCAGGCCACTCCCTCGCAAGCATCCTCACCGGCTGGAAACGCGTCTCGGGACACAAGATCATCAGCCTCATCGGCACCCCAAAACCTTTCTGGATGGCAGAGGACTTCGACCACGCCATCCGCAGCGAACGCCAACTCAAACACTTCAAAAACTACATCGCACAAAACCCGATCAAAGCCGGCTTACCCGCCAACTCCTGGACCCACTGGAAGAGCCCTTGCTAAATCGCGTCCTGGCAATCTCAGCCGGATCTCCAACAGAACCCCCGCACCCTGCACAAACCGGTCACGAACCCGAAATTTAACCAATCCGCTTGCCAAGCCCCACCCCGCCTGCCTAGTCCCTCGACCCGACACCCCGCCGAAAGATCCACCCACCATGGGAAAAACACTCATCATCGCAGAAAAACCGAGCGTCATGACCGACCTCAGCCGCGCCCTCGCCAAACCGCTCGGCAAGTTCGAAAAACAGGGCTCAGGACGCGATGTCTTCTTCGAAAACGACAACGCCGTCATCACCTCAGCCGTCGGCCACCTCGTCGAACTCCGCATGCCCATGGGTCCCAACGGCAAAAAACTCCCCTGGAAATTCGACGTCCTCCCCGCCATCCCCGACCAATTCGACCTCGACCCCATCCCGGACTCCGAAGCCCGCCTCAAACAAGTCCTCAAACTCGCCAAACGCAAGGACATCGACGAAATCGTCAACGCCTGCGACGCCGGCCGCGAAGGCGAACTCATCTTCCGCTACATCCTCGACATCGGGAAAATCCAAAAACCCGTCAAACGCCTCTGGATGCAGTCCATGACCCCAAACGCCATCCTCGAAGCCTGGTCACACCTCCGCTCCGACGAACAAATGCGCCCCCTCGCCGATGCCGCCAAATGCCGCTCGGAATCCGACTGGCTCGTCGGCCTCAACGCCACCCGTGCCCTCACCTGCTTCAACTCCCGCCACGGCGGCTTCAACATCACCGCCGCCGGCCGCGTCCAAACCCCCACCCTCGCCATCCTCGCCCAACGCGAAGCCGAAATCCGCGCCTTCAAACCCACCGCCTACTGGGAAGTCCACGCCACCTTCGGCGTCAACGCCGGCCACTACCTCGGCAAATGGATCGACGAATCCTGGAAAAAGGACGAAGCCAACCCACACTCCAAAGCCGAACGCATCTGGAACCAGGAAACCGCCGAAACCATCAAAAACCGCTGCAACGGAAAATCCGGCACCGTCACCGAGGAAAAAAAGGCCCAATCCCAAATCGCCCCTCAACTCTACGACCTCACCACCCTCCAGCGCGAAGCACCCTTCTCCGCCAAAGGCACCCTCCAGATCGCCCAAGCCCTCTACGAAAAACACAAGGTCGTCACCTACCCCAGAACCGACTCCCGCTACCTCCCCGAGGACTACCTCGAGAACGTCCGCGAGACGATGAAAGCCATCGCCTCCTCCAGCCTCGAATCCGCCAAATACGCCAAAGCCGTCCTCGCCGGCGATAAGGAAAACGGCCCACGCCTCTCCAAATCACGCCGCGTCTTCGACAACAAAAAAGTCTCGGACCACTTCGCCATCATCCCCACCGGCAACTTCGCCAAACTCTCGGACACCGAAGCCAAGCTCTTCGACATGATCGTCAAGCGCTTCATCGCCGTCTTCTACCCCTCCGCCGAGTTCGAGCAAACCACCCGCCTCACCCGCATCTCACACCCTTCCCTCACCGACACCTTCAAAACCGACGGCCGCATCCTCGTCAAACCCGGCTGGCTCGAAGTCTACGGCCGCAAAACCGGCGTCGCCGCCGGCAAGGACGAACTCGTCCCCGTCCAATCCGGAGAACCCGCCAGCGTCGACGAAATCACCGTCCTCCACGAGGAAACCAAGCCCCCAGCACGCTTCACCGAGTCCACCCTCCTCTCCGCCATGGAAGGCGCAGGAAAACTCATCGACGACGAAGCCCTCCGCGAAGCCATGGCCGAACGCGGTCTCGGCACCCCCGCTACCCGCGCCGCCACCATCGAAGGCCTCATCGCCCAGAAATACCTCGCCCGCGACGGCCGCGAACTCCACGTCTCAGGCTCCGGCATGCGCCTCATCGACCTCGTCCGCGAAATGGACATCGAAGGACTCTACTCCCCCCGCCTAACCGGCGATTGGGAATACAAGCTCCGCCAAATGGAACAAGGCCAGCTCAAACGCGACGCCTTCATGCGGGAGATCATCTCCTACACCAACGACATCGTCGCCAAAGCACGCAAACTCGCCGACGACGCCAAATCCCAAACCTTCCCCGACCTCAAAGTCCCCTGCCCCGCCTGCGGCACCCAAAACCTCCGCCAAACCGACGCCACCTACGAGTGCCGCAACCCGGAGTGCAAATTCAAAGCCAAAAAACACATCGCCGGCCGCCTCCTCTCCGAAGAGGAAGCCACCGAACTCTTCACCAGAAAATTCGTCGGCCCTCTAACCGGATTCAAATCCAAGTTCAACAAACCCTTCGACGCCGCCCTCCAGCTCGACGAAAAATTCAAGGTCAACTTCTTCTTCGGCGATGACGACAAGGACTCCGCCCCGGAACTAACAGAAGAACAACTCATCGGCGAAGCCGTCACCCCAGAAGGCAAACGCCTCAAAGTCTACGCCACCGACAAAGCCTACCACGTCCCCGAAATCGTCACCAAAAAGGACCCCCACGGCATCCGCATCGGCAAATCCATCCTCCAGTGCGAAATCCCCCCCGACCAAGCCCTCAAACTCCTCTCCATCGGCAAAACCGACCTCCTCAAAGGCTTCGTCTCCAACCGCACCAAACGCAAATTCGACGCCCACCTCACCTTCGAACCCAAAGACGGCAAAATCGGCTTCGACTTCCCCCCACGCCCCGCCGCCAAAAAAGCCGCAAAAAAAGCCCCCAAATAACCCCCCCCGGAACGCCGCTGCCCTCGTCAGCAAGCCAATGCGACGCCACCAAACCGCCCCCACCCAGAACCAAAAGCACAATCCCCACTTCTCACTTCTCACTCCCCCCAAACCCTCTCCATCTCCGCAAACCCCGCCGCATCGTGCACCCTCAACTCCGCCCGCACGAACGGATAGAAATCATTGCGATAGAAATAAGCCTCCGTCGCCTCCGCAAAATACTCCTTGTGGTTCGTCGCGCCGTAATGCCTCACCGTATTCCCATCATACAAAAGCACCTTCTCATAAGTGCCATCCTTCATCGCCTTCTCATAAGCCGCCAACACCCCGGCATCATCAAACCCGATCACCTGGTCATGATACCCATGCGCCAGCTCATGCAAAATCACCGCCGGATGCTTCAACATCTGCTCCCGTGAAACCAACTCCGCCGCCCGCGTGATGTGCACCTTCTTCGCCAACCTCGGATCATAACCCCGCTCCTTCAGCCACTCCTCACCCGGATGATACTGCATCGCCCGCAACTCCGGATGCCCGCGCTCGATCCAAATCTCCACCTTCCTCATCTCCCCAAGCGGCTTCTCCGGCACCAACACCGAAATCCGCTCCAAATGATTCTCCAACATCGCCAGCGCCCGCGCACCCTCCGCCGCACCCTCGCCCTCCAACAACTGCGGATCCACCCACACCGTCCACCCCTCCATCTCCCGCTTCACCGGCTCGATCCACCCCACCTTCTTCACCCCCTCATCCAAACCGGCCACCACCACCCCCCCCAACCCCAACGCCACCATCATCGCCACCGGAATCCGACAAAATCGGAAATTTCCAAAATGACACACACTTCTCGGTTCGCTGGATTCGGCTTTCATCGGCAGGTTCGGTTCAAACCACCCATACGCTCCCTCACCACCCAATCCTTCGCACACCAAGAAAAAGGCATCTCGGCCACCAAGCTCCACCAAAAAGCCACCCCTCACTGCGAGCGCTCACGAATCAACTGATAAAGCGCAAGATACCCCGGCGAATCAATGATCTTCAAATCAGGCTTGCTGCTACCCGCCGTCATAATGCTGACATCCCCGTTCCGGAAAACCTTGTTCAACACCCCCTGTTTCTGCTGGAGACTATCCACCCGATCTAACAAAATACTCGTTTGCTTCCGGTAAAACACTCCACGGCTGACCACCACCCGGAAGTCCTCCACCCGATACCGCCACCGCCCCACACGGATCCAGACAATCGGAACCGTCACCGGCAACAGCACGATCAGCGGAAACAGCAGCACGCTCACCAGAATCAGCTGAACCATCGCATTCCCCACAGAACGCCTCGCCTCCAACAAAACCTCCTGCCCCGTCGCAGGCTCCACCTGCGGCCCGGGCTCCGCTCGCCCTGATAGAACATCATCCAGCAACAACGCCTTCTCCACCACCTCTGGAAGATACCCCGACGTGAAGGAGCACTGCTTCAATGCCGGCTGCATCCCTTTCACCCCATGCCGTTGCTGCTGCGCGCCCTGCAACACCTCTTCCTCACCCGCGACAAAAATCTCCAACCTCCCCTTTTTCCCACCCGGATAACACGTGCTCTCGCTGCGCTTGATGTTGCCATACCTGGCGAAATACTGCCGCTGCACCACAATCCCCTGTCTCGCCTCAACATGGTGATCATGAAACAAAAGTCGTTGGCGCGGATAATACAACATCCCTCGGCCCCACGCAAAAAGCCCCACAACCAACGGCAAGCCGAGCAGATAATAAATCAAATTATTCTCAAACTCGATCGCCGCGAACACCGTCGCCACAAGATAGGGAATCCAAATCGGCAGATACATCAAACTGGCGCGCAACCACGCCGCAAAACCAAACTCAGCCCTCACCTCATGCGGCTCCGCCGACGCACCCGGGATCCCCACCTGCCTCATCAAAGAAGGAAGATCAAACTCGCTGCCATGCACATGGGTGAACTCCAACGGCTTCCCTGACCCGATCGACCAAAACCGCAGCGTCATCGTTCCGAACATCCGGTCCCACAGGTTTCGCTTGATCACCATCCCCGTGATCTTCTCACACGCGAACTCCCGGTCATGCAGGGTCAGAAATCGATACGAATGCCGCAACGATCCATGCCGCACCGAATACCGCGTGGATGCCAACCGGACACCATACTGGATCATCGCCACGATCCAGATCGGAATCAACGGAACCAGCAGCATCAACGGCAGAAACGTCCTCGCCGCATTCATCCTCAACTCCACCAACCGGACCTCACCGATCGGAATCGCCTCCGGCTCCGCACGCCGCGAAATCACCGCCCGGTCCGACGCGGCCTTCGCAGCCAACACCCTCGCAACAGCCTTCTTCTTTTCACCGGCGTGAACAACAATCTGATCAATCGCCGCAGATAGCGGAATCCCGTTCGCAAGACGCCGGAACTTGATTTCCGATCCGCTCCCCTGACAACTCACATTCACATCATAAATCCCGAAAATCCGGTCCCAGAACGAACAGTTCGTGTTCGAGTCGGATAGATTCTCATACGGAATGAACGCATTCTCCCGCGTGAGAAACCCCTCCTCATACACCACCACGTCGTTGAACACACGATAGATCCTTCTCTGCAAATCAAGAAACCTCACAATGATGAAAAAAATCAACCCGATCCCCCCGATCGCAATGAGACCATACAACCACACAACACCGGCGGAATCCCCCTTGAAAAACTCCTCGAATGTTCCGGCAACAAAACCAATGACCACGAAACCAAGCCCGAAGCCCCCAACCAACAATCCAAGACACTCTCCAATCACCCCGATCAACGCAGGCCGGTCTTCATATAACAGTTGCCGCTGCGTCAGATCGAAACCATTCCTCCTCATCCTCTTCCGCAAACTCTCATAAACCGATTCCGGATCCTGAATCACCCGCATCACCACCGGCTGGGAAGTCCCCGCCGTTTGGATCACGATGTTCCCAACCCCGTAAAACTTGTGCCGAATCCACGGCAACCGGATCTTGATCAAGGTGATGTTGCGGACCTCAAACTCCGTCGTCTGATCACTCATCAATCCCCCACGCCGGCAAATCACCCTCCCATCCTCAATCACATAATGCTCCTTGCGATACGCCGCAAATGCCGAAAGAACCACAAACACACTGCCACAAACAAACAACACCAGGCCCGGCCACATCCCTATCTCCGAAACACGCAGCATCCCGGAAAGCAAGGCACCCGACAAACCGGACGCCAAAATCCCCGTCACAATCCGCGGCCCCAGAAACATCCCCTTCCGCGGCCGGATCTCCTCAGAAACCGATGCAGGAGCAACTTCATCCACCCCAATCTCGCCAGATGCCGCACCAACCACCTCCTTCCGGGCCGAAATCAACAAATCCGATATCTCGGATGCCGGCACCCAATTCGCAAATCTAGGATTCCACACCAAAGTCATCTCCCCGATCACTCCTTTCCCGGCCAACTCGCTCAACTCCACAAGCCCCACCGGCCCCACACGCTCGTGGTTCGCCGTCGCATAATACCAACTCCGATCTTCGTGTGATGTCATGATTGCTCACCCATGTCTAGCAGACCCACTCCCCACCCACACGAAAAATCCGTACGATCCCCTAACAGCCACTACACCCCGTCTCACGCAAACGCCTTCCTTAACAACTCCAAACCCTTCGGCACCGCCGTCAACGGATCCTCCTTCCCCTCAAACTCAAGCGATACATATCCCGTGAAATTCACATCCTTCAGAATCTTCGCGATCCGGTCATAATCCAACTCCAACGTATACCACACCCCGCCGCCATAATACGTCTTCGCCTGCATCAGAACGGTATCCGCCGCAAGTTGCTTCAGCCGATCATACGGATCCTCAAGGAAATTCCCCGTATCCAGCGTGACCTTCAGCCACGGCGAATCCACCGCATCCACAACCCGCTTCACCCCTTCAGGCGTCCGGCCCAATCCCCAGTGATTCTCCAACCCCATGATCACACCCCGCTCCCCGGCCTCCTTCGCCAATTCCTGATACGCCTCAATCACCCACCCATACGCATCCTCCTCATCAAACCCCTCCACCGGCTTCTCCAACCCACGGTTCGCCATCAACTCATCAAAAGACTTCGATGTCCCCCACGTCCCGGAATTCACCCGCATCGTCGGAATACCTAACTGATAGGCCTGCTCCAGGCAATCAACGGTATGCTTGATGTTCTCCCGGCGCTTCTCCGGATCGGGCGATAGAAATCCCTGGTGCGTCGAATACCCCATCAGATCCAACCCTAACAGAAAAGCCCGCCGCTTCAACTTCATCAACTCCGCACGCTCCGTCGAAACCAACTGCCGCTGCAGGATCTCGAACCCGTCAAACCCCATCCGCGCCGCATGCTCGATGCAGACGTCCAGCGGCCTCAGATCCTCCCGCTTGAATCCCCAAAACGAATACGACGAAACCCCGATCCGATTCGGCGTCCGCCCCGTTGGCTTCACATCAACCTTTTCCTCCGCCCGACTGGCGGAAGCGGCACCCAAAGCAGCGGCGGTCGTGGCAAGAAAATGGCGGCGTTTCATCCCAACCACCCTGACAAACCCCACCGCACTTGGGAAACCCAAATCCTCACCCTCAGGAACCCCGATGATTCCCCGTCATCATCGTCCAGTGGCTTCCCGCCACACCGACCCCCACCGTATTCCCACCACCAAACATGATGAAACGGTGCCCGTCCGATCCGAACCAAGCATGATACGCAGCCGAGTGGCTCGTCGATCCCATGAAAATGTTCTCACCCGCCCCACTCCCATCAAACCCCGCCAACCGCGCACGATCCCACGGCGTCTTCTTCCCTGGCACCGGCGACTCGTGCGCGAAAAATCCCATCCGCGCCATATCGTTGCTATGCCCCAGACACGCATCCGACAACTTCTCCTCCAGCTTGAACGCAGGCAATCCGCTGATCACCCGCTCCCGGTTCAACAACGTCACAAAATCCTTCATCGTCGCACTCGCCCACCGCCCCAACTCCGCATTGTGCTTCTCCACCGTCTGATGCTGCTCGATCTCCGCCCGCGCCAAATCCATCCGCTCCCGCTGCTTTAGCAAATACTCACCCTCGATGTTCTGCCTCAATAAAAACCCCCGCAAATCCTCATCTTCGATCTCCAAGGTCTCAGCCTCCGCATCAAACCGCTCCAACTCCCTCGAAACCTCCGCCAACCCGTTCACCGCACCATCCATCACCGCATCAAACTTCGACGTATCCGCCGCAGTCAGCTTGTTCACCTTCTCCCACAACTTCTCCAACCCCTCCATCTCCTCACGCAACATCCGGATCTTGTCCCCATCCTTCTTCCAATCCGTCTTGATCAACTCCATCATCCGCACCCGTTCATCATCCAGTTGCCTCGCCACCTCGTGATGCGCCGCATACGGATTCGCAATCGTGCTCCTACCCCGCGCAATCTCGTCAATCTGCTTCGAATGATGCTTCTTCGCCGTCTCCAGCGCCTTCTGATAGGCCGGCAACGCCTCCGGACCCAACTGCAACCACGACAAATACGCCGCCTTCCGCTTCGCCACATCCGTCGACATCATCCATTGGTTCGCACGCCTCACGAAATCCGCCGAAGGAGCACCACCCACAACCTCAGGCTCCTGACAAAATGCCGGAATCATCAGCGCGTAAAACAAAATTAAGGTCGGAATCGTACGGGCCATCGATTGGAGTTTTCAGCACCTTAGCGCCACCACCCGGGAAATCACTCCGAAAATTTCCGCCTACCCATTCCCCTCCGCTTGACGCCGCCCCCCTCTCCGGGTTCCCTGCGCCCCCATGTTTCATCAGGTTCTCAAATCCAAAATCCACCGCGCCATGATCACCGACGCCGACGTGGATTACGAAGGCAGCATCGAAATTCCCACCGACCTCATGGAAGCCGCCGGCCTCTGGGAAGGCGAAAAAGTCCTCGTCGCCTCCATCACCTCCGGCAACCGCCTCGAAACCTACGTCCAACCCGGAAAACCCGGAACCGGCCACATCGTCATCAACGGCGGCGCCGCCCACCGCATCAAACGCGGCGAACGCGTCGCCATCATGGCCTTCGCCCTCTCTCAAACCCCCGTCCTCGCCAAAAAAATCCTCCTCAACGACTCCAACCACATCATTCGCCACGGAGGTTGAACATTTCCCGCCCCGGGCGGTCTCACCCGGGAATGACGTTGACCCTCATACACCCTCGTGCGATCCTCTCCCCATCCATGAACCCCCTCTGCGCCCTCTCCGCCCTCTCCATCCTCGGCCTCACCGCATGTGGCAGCATGAATGGCCCCATCTCCTCAGGCGATTTCGACCCGCTCAGACCTCCCGGCAGCAACCTCAACCTCTCCACCTCCTCGGAACCCTCCTTCCGCCCTGGCCAATTCGTCGAGGCCGCCATGGACAACACCGCCTTCTTCAAAACCCGACCGAAAGGCGATGCCGACGCCGACAAACTCCTCACCCGCGGCACCTCCATGAAGGTCGCCCAAACCGACGGCAGCTACCTCAAAGTCGAACTCGATGACTCCGGCGAAGTCGGCTGGGTCCCTTCCGTCATGGTCGCCGATCCAAACGCACAACCCGCCGGACTCCCCGGCTCCCCCGGCGAATTCCAAATCTACCCGCCACTCCCCGGCGGCGATCCCGGTACCATCACCCCGCTCCCTCTCCTCGATCCCGCAGGCCAGCCACCTCCAGGCTCCATCCCTGCCATCATCGATCCCACCGCGCCCATCCCCAGCGACCCCACCGCGGTCCCTCCTCTCGCACCCGTCGAGGTCCCGGACACCACCACGCCGGTCCCCGCGCCAAGTCCCGCTCCTACCCCAGGCACAACCCCTGCCACCCCTCCCACCACGGAGGAAACCCCGGCACCAAAGGAAAAACCCGCAGAACCCAAGGTCGAAGCGGAAATCACCCCTCCCCTTGGCGAGTGATCGCACCATGATCCGCGTTTACGCCTACAAAAACTGCGACTCCTGCCGGAAAGCCCACCGCTGGCTCGCCGATCACCGCCTCCCCCACGAGGTCCTGCCGATCCGGGAAACCCCTCCCGCCATCGCAGAACTCCGCATCGCCCTCAACTCCGCCGGGGGCGACCTCCGGAAACTCTTCAATACCTCAGGTGCCGACTACCGCGATCTCAACCTCAAGGACCGCCTACCCACCCTCTCCCAAGACGAAGCCCTCGCCCTACTCCACTCCAACGGCAACCTCGTCAAACGCCCCCTCCTCCTCCACGGAAACACCGCCACCAACGGCTTCCACGAACCCACCTGGTCCTCTCTCCTCCTCACCCCCGGCTGATTTCCACCTCTCCGCGGCTTGCCAAGTGGGACTTCATCTCTACCTTGCCGCCGCATGGCCATCCCGACCGATTTGGAACCCGTCCAGCCGGACCCGAAAAAACTGCGTCTCACCGCATGGATCCTCGTCGGAATCATGATCGTCGGCGGAACCCTCATCCTCAAAGCCTACGGCAACTGGATGGAAAAAAAATCCGCCGATACCCGCCCAGCCTTCGTCGGCAGACTCACCAAGGAACGCGACCTCCCCGTCATCCGCCAGGACGGCAAACTCGTCGGCCTCCACGACCTCGCTGGCAAAGTCTGCCTCATCCACTCCTTCTCCATCTCGGAACCCGATAGCTCCAAAAACGTCGTCGCCGTCCTCAATCGCGTCGCCCAAAAATACGCAGACCAACCCGACGTCGCCATCATCTCCCTCGCCATCGACCCCGGCCCCGCCGAATCCGTCGCCTCCACCCTCTCCTCCGCCGCATCCTCGCTCGGCGCTTCCCTCCCCAACTGGTGGGTCGCCTCCACCGAACCCGACATCGTCCACAAATTCGTCAAAAAGGAATTCAAAGCCACCATCCTCCCCCACCGCGAAAACGACCGCTGGGTCTACGACACCTCCATCGTCCTCATCGACCGCAACCGCCACATCCGCCGCGCCGTCATCCCACAAAAACGCGGCGGCCCCTCCTACATCGCTCCCTTCGATATCGACCAAGCCGTCCAATGGGACGCCGATGGCAAAAAAGTCTCACCAAACGAGCCCGAAAAAACCAACGCCTCCGAGCTTGAATCACTCCTCATCCGGACGATTGACGAACTGCTAAAAGAAACCGTCGAAGCCAAATGAACCGCACCACCACCATCGCCCTCTTCTACACCGGTGTCGCCATCGTCTCAGCCGCCATCGTCGGCACCGCATTCTGGATCCGCAGCAAACGCCCCATCCCGGAAATCCCATCCATCGTCAACTCAGGCCGCGAGGAAGCCACACACTGGTTCCCCATCCAAAAAGACCTCGCCGCCACCAACCAGGACAATCAACCCGTCAAACTCTCCGACCTCCGCGGCAAAGTCTGGCTCGTCGCCGAATTCTTCGCCGTCTGCCCCCACTGCGCCGTCCGCAACGGCGCCGAACTCCGCGAAATCTACGACGCCTTCAAAGACCACCCGGACTTCCACATCGCCTGCATCTCCGTCGACCCGGAAACCGATACCCCGGACAAACTCACCGACTACGCCAAAGCCCTCGGCGCAGACTCCAAAAACTGGTGGTTCCTCAACGCCGGCGACCCCGCCACCACCCACTCCTACATGGAAAATGAGCTGAAATTCTTCGGCATCCGCAAACGCACCGATCCCGTCGACATCGAAGCCAACGGCCGCTTCGCACACGACCTCGCCTTCATGCTCGTCGACCGCGAATTCAACGTCATCGGCAAATGGCCCATCGCCGATGCCCGCTCCGATGAAGCCAAAAAACTCGACCCCGGCCTCTATCAGCGTCTCAAAGACGACCTCTTCAAACGCATCCGCACCGAACTCGATAAAAACGAAACCCCCGGAATCTGATGAACAACGACCGCGCCCAATGGCTCTCACGCTCACCCCAGGAAGCACTCTCCAAAAAACTCGGCAACATCGCCTGGATCCTAACAGCCGTCGTCCTCGTCCTCGTCGGCCTCATGCGCCGCCCTGAACTCCGCATTCCCCTTCCAGATGGCGTCTCCCTGATGTTCCTCCCACCCGTCCACGCCGCCCTCAACACCCTCGTCTCCATCTGCCTCATCGTCGCCATCATCGCCGTCAAAAAAGGCAACATCACCCTCCACAAAAACGCCATCCTCGCCGCGATGGGCCTCTCCGTCGCATTCCTCCTCTGCTACGTCGCCTATCACTTCACCACCGAGGAAACCCGCTTCGGCGGCACCGGCGCCATCCGCACCACCTACTTCTTCCTCCTCATCTCACACATCATCCTCGCCGGCATCAGCCTCCCCGCCATCCTCTTCACCTTCATCGCCGGCTGGACCAACCGCTTCGCGGCACACCGCCGCCTCGCCAAATGGGTCTTCCCCATCTGGCTCTACGTCGCCATCACCGGCCCCATCTGCTACTGGATGCTCCGCCCCTACTACCCCTAAAATCACCCACCCCGACTTCAAACCATTTAACGAAACTTAATAATAAAATTGCCGCTCAACGCGGAATCAAAAAAGCCGAAACCGATCCAAAAACAACTGCGAATCAATCGCTCATAATCAACTCAAACAGCAATAAAACTTCCCCTCAACCCCATTCTTGATCCGGCACTCTTCGAGCAATCCACCCTCACCCCCTCCTCCGCCGCTCCCGCAGACCCTGACTGCAGCAACCCAACAAACTCCCCTCCCTCCCTTCTTCTCCAATTCTCTTTTCCTGCCTTCCTGATCCCACTTCTTCCCCAAATCCCAAATCCCAAATCCCAAATCTCAAATC
>SYAP01000011.1 GCA_005787565.1 Verrucomicrobiaceae bacterium
ATACTACGCCATGATCGAATGGCTCGATGAAACCTGCGGCCAGCTCGACACCCATCTCGAAAAAAACAAACTAACAGAAAACACCCTCATCCTCTACCTCTCCGACAACGGCTGGAACGCAACCCAGGGCTATCAGGGCGGCCGCGCCAAGCTCTCACCCTACGAAATCGGCATCCGCACCCCCATCTTCGCCCGCTGGCCCGGAAAAATCCCCGCCCGCCGCGACGAACAAACCCTCGCCTCCATCATCGACATCGTCCCCACCATTTTATCAGCCGCCGGCATCACCCCGCCCGCCCCGCTCCCCGGCATCAACCTCATGGACACCGCCGCCCTCCAAAAACGCAAAACCCTCTTCGTCGAATCCTACACCCACGACGTCGCCGACATCAACGACCCCGCCAAAAGCCTCATGGCCGCGGTCGTCATCCACGACCACCACAAACTCATCATCCCCCACACCGCCAAATCCGACAAACCCTTCGCCACCATCCCTCCCACCATCGAACTCTACGACCTCAAAGCCGACCCCCTCGAAAAAACCAACATCGCCCAGGAAAACCCCGAAATCGTCAACCGCCTATCAGCCCTCCAAAACAACTTCTGGAAATTCAACTGAACTCCCCCGTGGCGCGGGCATCCTGCCCGCCGCCTTTCCAACCGCATCCCATCAACAACCCCAGGACGATGAAAACCGCACGGTGTTTTCTTTGCTTCCGACGGCCCTGAAATACCCAGCGTGATTCTATCAGATCTCGGTCTTGCGCAACCTCGCGACATCCGCAATGTCCTGAGGACGGCCGGTTGCCTTCTTGTTCCTGATCAGTTCTTCCTTCCCGATCACCCCAATCTCAAGTCCATCCAGGTTCGCTGGGGTTCGGGACGCCCATGCCTCATGCCAGGTCACACCGCTGATTCCTGTTAGGATATCAATTCGGTTCGGAGCCCGACCCAACTGAATCACTTGCCCGGCATCAAGAAAATCATCGCGGTGAATGCCTACTCCTCCGAAACCAAACTCAGACAGCACGCCGTAGAGCTTGTCCGCGTTCTCGGGAGACACGAGCACCATCAAATCGATGTCCTCCGTAAAGCGCGGGGCTCCGTGACATGCCAACGCATACCCCCCAACCAGCAGAAACTCAACTTTCCGCAAGAGGCACAATGCGATAAACTCTCGAACGTCGTGGTGAAGCTTCATCAGCGTCAGGATAAAACAACGCGCCGCGCCTCAGGATCTCCTCGAAAACCTCCAGCGCCTTCTCCCGATCTTCGATCAACGGTGGGATGCCTTCAGACTCAAGAGGCCTTTTGATCGCGACCCGTTCCATGCCCCAACGTTAAAATCACGCCCTCCTCCTGTCGAGATGATCTTTTCCTCCACCCCGGAACCACACCCAGCCGAATTCCCTTCAAAATTTCCCGCGATTCCCCCCAAATCAACCCGACCGCCATCCTCGAAATGAAAACCCACCTCACCCTCACCGCCCTCGCCGCCTTTGCTCTAACAGGCATCCATGCCGAGGCCGCACCCGTCAGCCTCGTCACCCAAGCTCCGGTCGAAATCAAACAGATCGCCCCCGGCCACTACTTCATCGACTTCGGCAAAGTCGCCTTCGCCAACATCGCCCTCACCGCCAACTCCGGCGCCACCGGAACCATCACCGTCCACTTTGGCGAAAAACTCGCCCAAAACGGCCGCATCGACCGCAAACCGCCCGGCACCGTCCGCTACGCCACCACCCAGGCCGATGCTGCCACCCTCAAAGCCACCACCGTCGCCCCCGCACCGGACCAACGCAACACCACCCACCCCTCCGCCGTCCTCACCCCCAAGGAATGGGGCGTCGTCCTCCCGTTCCGTTGGGTCGAAATCGAAGGCTGGTCCGGCCCGCTCGAACCCGAAAACATCCAACGCCGCGCCGCCTTCCTCTCCGCCTGGAAAGACGACGCCGCACACTTCGAATCCTCCGACCCGCTCCTCAACCGCATCTGGGACCTCTCCAAATACTCCATCAAAGCCACCACCTTCGCCGGCGTCTACGTCGATGGCGACCGCGAGCGCATCCCCTACGAGGCCGATGCCTACCTCAACCAGCTCAGCCACTACTACACCGATTCCGACCGCCAGATCGCGCGCGATACCTACGACTTCCTCATGGAAAAACCCACCTGGCCCACTGAATGGGCCCCGCACATGGTCTTCATGGCCCACGCCGACTGGATGCACACCGGCGATGCCGAATGGCTCCGTCCCCGCTACGAAAAACTCAAAACCAAACTGCTGTTAGACCGCGCCGGTGAAGACGGCCTCATCCGCAGCAACGGCCAGCAAATCAAGCGCGATGACATCGTCGACTGGCCCGCCGGCGAGCGCGACGGCTACCAATTCACCGCCGTCAACACCGTCGTCAACGCCTTCCACCTCGCCGCCCTCAAACGCATGGCGGACATCGCCCGCGCCACTGGAAATGATGCCGATGCCACCACCTACGACCAACGCTTCAGCAAAACCCTCGCCGCCTTCAACCAACAGCTCCTCCTCTCTAACAAAGGAATCTATCGGGACGGCATCGGCACCGACCACGCCTCCCTCCACGCCAACCTCTTCCCCCTCGCCTTCGGCCTGGTCCCGCAGGAGCACATCGCCTCCGTCCGCGCCCACCTCGTCGCCAAAGGCATGCGCTGCTCCGTTTACGCCGCCCAATACCTCCTCGAAGCCCTCTTCGAAAACGGCGCGCACCAGGAAGCCCTCGCCCTCATCACCGCCGATGGCGACCGCTCGTGGAAACACATGGTCAACAGCGGCACCACCATCAGTTGGGAAGCCTGGGACCAGAAATACAAACCCAACCAGGATTGGAACCACGCCTGGGGAGCCGCCCCCGCCAACCTCTTCCCCCGCTACCTCCTCGGCGCGGAACCCGCCAGCCCCGGTTGGAAAACCACCCGCATCCGCCCCTTCACCGCCAACCTCAAGGAAGCCAAAGGCAAAATCCCCACCCCCCACGGCCCCATCCTCATCCACTGGAAGACCCAACCCGCCTTCGCCATCCAACTCAACATCCCCGAAGGCACCTCAGCCCTCATCGACCTCCCCGCTCCCTCTAACAGCCGCGGCGTCTTCTCCGGAACCACCCCCATCCCCGCCAAAAAATCCGGCAACCGCTGGATCCTCGAAAAACCCCTCACCGGCCAACACACCCTCACCGTCCGGTAGAAGCAGCGCATCGGCATTGTTCCATGCCTACGCGCAATTGCCTCCCTCGCTGAATTTCAAGTTGCGCCGGACTTCACGAGCATCCGTAATACCTCCCGTGAATACTTTCACTTCTGTCGAACTTTTTTCCGGTGCAGGCGGACTCGCCCTTGGACTGCACCAAGCCGGTTTCCGGCACCTTGCGCTTTACGAGTGGAATGCCGCCGCCGTCGAGACCCTGCAATACAATAAGGCCATGGGCTATCCTGCATTCAAAGGCTGTGGGATTACCCGCGCCGATGTAAGGGAGGTGGATTTCACCAAACATCGAGGTGCCGACCTCGTTGCAGGCGGACCGCCATGCCAGCCGTTTTCGATGGGAGGAAAAGCCAGGGGAGCGAAGGACATGCGGGACATGTTTCCCCAAGCAATCCGTGCGGTATCTGAAATCCAGCCCCGCGCCTTCATTTTCGAAAATGTGCGCGGACTACTGCGTCCAGCATTTTCCAATTATGTTGAGTTCATCCGATTGCAACTCGAGTTTCCGGAATTTCCGGTTTCCCAGAACGCAAATTGGGACGTGAATCTCGCTCGCTTGCAACGGCACAAGGAGAAGGTTGGGCAGGCCTCTGACGGGCTTCGCTATCGTGTCCACCTTCATCAAGCAAACGCGGCTGACTATGGCGTCCCCCAGCAGCGGCACCGCGTTTTCTTCGTAGGGTTCCGATCCGATGTATGCAGCGACTGGTTTTTCCCGACCCCCACCCATTCCAGGGTAAACCTAAACATCAGTCAGCAGCCAGGTGGTTCGTTTTGGAAAGAAACCGGACTGACCACGCCGGAACATTCAATACCCATTAGTAGGAGCGCACAGCCTGAGCCCGGAAAAGTCCGCTGGGTAAGCCTTAAAGAAGCCATTCGTGATCTTCCAGCCCCGACGGCGCGAGGGTCAACGCGCTTCGGTAACCATATCCTTCAGACAGGCGCACGTGCCTATCCTGGACACACTGGAAGTCCACTCCACTTGCCTTCCAAAGCCCTGAAGGCTGGTGATCACGGTGTGCCGGGTGGTGAGAATATGATCGCGTACCCCGACGGAAGCGTGCGCTACCTGACCGTGCGTGAAAGCGCGCGGGTACAGACCTTCCCTGATGATTACGCATTTCTTGGAAGCTGGACTGAAACCATGCGTCAACTCGGCAATGCCGTGCCCGTTCAACTTGCTCGTGCGGTTGCGGCATCGGTTGAAAAAGCACTTCGTGATGATGCCACAAAAAGGGCGACAACCGGAGTCATCGCAAGTGCTGAATAAATCCCGAATGACTTCATCACATGCACGCCCTCTACAGCTTTGACTTCCTAACTACGATTTCAAAGCAGCTTCGCGAGAATTTGGACGCTCTTCAGATCACGGTTTTGGACTCAAATTCACTCGCTGCACTGACCGAGTTTCAGAATTTGCATAAGAAAAAGAAAGGCGTGTACGTCGTTCACTACCAAGGCTCCCCCAAATATGTTGGCAAGGCCGACAATCTCGCGAATCGACTTGGCCAGCATTATCGGAAACTTGGAGGACGCAGAAACATCGATCCGCCCGCAATCGGGTATAAATGTCTGATTCTCGACAACAGCATGAGCACTGCTGCCAATGAAGACCTGTTGATTGCTCAATATCAGTCCGAAGTCGACGAAATGTGGAATGGCCAGGGCTTTGGTCCAAACGATCCAGGAAAACACCGTGACACCGGCACGCCGAGCTTTTTTGATCGGGAATTTCCGATCCGCCTCGATATCGAGTTACAAGACATCCCTGATCGCCTCTCTTTGGGAGCACTTTCGAGAGCCATGAAGAGCGAACTCCCATACCTCTTTCGCTATTCACTGGAGAATCGAGCCGACGAGATGGCGGAACTATCTAACGTGCCGAGAACGCCGGACCAACTCTTGCAGGCGCTTGTCAATCACCTCGGTGAGGGTTGGCGTGGCGCGATTCTCAGCTATGGTTTGGTCCTATATCACAACCGGAAGAACTACCCGCACGGAGTTCACATCGACCCCACAGTCTGATGAGGCACCCTCAATTGGCTGCAAAACAGGCATTTTAACAGTGATTGCTTGTGCTTGGGGAAATGAGCTCGGGCTTAGTTTTTTGCGGGGAGTTTCCGCTTGCGGGGTGGCGGGTTTGGGGGAATGTGCAGCGGCAAAATCGAACGCGTGAAACCGATGATACGAATACTGGCGATGGGTGGGGTGGTGGCGGGTGGGGTTTTGGTGTGTGGTCTGGTTTCGTGTGGGGAAAGGGCGGCTGCGGTTTCGACGAGTGGCAATTTGACGTTGG
>SYAP01000156.1 GCA_005787565.1 Verrucomicrobiaceae bacterium
CAAAAGCGGGATCAACTGCTCGATCACCGCATCCACCGGACCACCGGCCTTCACCATGATCATCACCTTCCGCGGGCTCGCGAGGGACTGCACAAATTCCTCAAGGGATTTGGAACCCACCAGCTTCTTCCCGGGATGCGCGGCGACGAACTCGTCGGTCACGGCGGTGGTCCGGTTGTAAACCGAGACCTGAAAGCCGCGGGATTCCACATTGAGAACGAGATTCTGACCCATCACGGCCAGACCAATCAGTCCGAAGTCACTATTACTCATAAAAGGTGCGCCGCTGGTTACGGCAACGGCGTAGTAGGGGACCTCAGAGTTGGTTGCAACCCCTTGTTGCCATTGGCCACTTCATTTCACACAGTCGCCCCGTGAACCTGCCCAACGCGATCACCTTTTCCCGCCTCGTGATGACCGCCGCCTTCGTGGTGGCCGTCTCACAAGGCGGATTCGGCGGATTCGCCGCCGGCCTCATCCTCTTCAGCGTCGCCGCCGCCAGCGATTGGCTCGATGGCTGGCTCGCCAGAAAAATGGGACTCGTCACCCCCCTTGGCAAGCTCATGGACCCCCTCGCCGACAAGATCCTCGTCAGCGCCGCCTACGTTTTCCTCACCGCTCGCGGCCTCTGCCCCGTCTGGGCCACCTCCCTCATCATCAGCCGCGAATTCCTCGTCACCGGCCTCCGCCAGATCGCCGTCGAAGCCGGCCAGGTCCTCGCCGCCGACCGCCTCGGCAAATGGACAACCGCTGCGCAACTCACCTTCTGCATCACCTCCATGGTCTGGCTCACCCTCAACGCCCGCTACCCCACCGGCTCCGGTTTCTTCAAAAACCTCTCCGCCCCCGGTGGCTGGCTCATGCACGGCTCCCTCTGGCTCTCCGTCGCACTCACCGTCATCTCCGGAGCAAACTACCTCTGGAGCAGCCGCTACCTCCTCCGCGGAAAATAACTCACGGGGCCCACGTCACCGTCGTCAGATAGCTCGCCGCCGTCGACTGACCGATGTTGCTAGACGCAAAAATCCGGTAACTCCCGCCCCGCCCATCCGGCCCCGTCGCTCGAAACGTCTCCGTCGCAAATTCCTGCGGATCCGCCCCGGACCCCGCGCTCGACATCGCATACCGCACACTCCGCCCCATCACACTCACCGTCGACCACTCCGGCTGCCGCTTCACCAGCTTCGGCTCCCTCGCCACCTCATCATATTCCTCCTCAAAGTAACTCGGCGGACTCCCCGCCACCGCAAAACTCCCCGGCGACCCGATCACTAACAGCCGCTCAAACCCGCTCTCATCCTTCTGATACTTCAGCATGTAACTCCCATCCGCCAATACCCGCAGCTCCGGCCTGCCCCACCGCACCTCCAGCACCCGCGACTGCGCCACCGGCACCATCACCGCAGCCAACGATCCCGGCTCATCGCTCATGAAATACGGCGTCGGCTTCAAAACCACACCGCCCGCCGGCGCATCCCCCGCACATTGAACCAGAAAACCCAGCGCCAGCACACAAATCAATCGTTTCATCCACTCCTGCATACCTCCGCACCCGCCCCATGACAAGCCGCCCAACTCAGCCTACTTGCCCACAATCTTCCGGCTCGCTCGAATTGCCCGATTCTGCAACTTCCGCCGCGCCTTCCCCAACTCCTTCCACAGCTCTGGCACCAGCTTCGCCGTGAAACCCCTCGCGCGCAACCAGATCGACAACGTCGCCAAATCATTCTCATCGCCTAACAGCTCCGCAAGATCCCCACGCACAGGATCCGCCTCCCCCACCCCGCCCGACAAATAAGCCCTCGCCCCCAGATACGCCTTCAGCGCCTTCCGCGCCTCATGGAAATCCTCCTCACCCCGCCGCCGCATCTTCCGGCAACGCTTCCGCACCGCCTTATCCAACGCCTTCAACCCGTCATCCAACCCAGCCGCAATCTCCTCCCCATCCCGACCCTCTACCATACCAATCGCCAAATCCACCTGGCTGTGCGCCCAATCCACCGCTTCAGGCGGCGGCCGCCTCGCCACACTGTGGGTCTGCTGCTCCAGCAAATGCAAAATCGCCAACGCCGCCACCCCCTCATCCTTCCATCCCAAACGATCCCACGTCTTCCGCCGCGACGTCGCATCACGGATCGCCGAAAGCATCCGCCCCACCGCCTGAATCTCACGTCCCGCCTCCGGCATCCCTAATAGAGAAAAACCGCCCCGCAGCGACTTGCACAGCTTCCGGATCGCATGCACCTCATCCGCCACCCGCCCCTTCGAATCCAACAAACCCGTCAACAAACGCTTCAACTCCTCACACGCCTCCAACAAACGTTCCCTCACCCCAACCTCCGGCACTTCCTTCTCCTCGGTCGACGATAAAATCTCAACTGCTTGCTCAATGTCCATCGCCGAAGCCTACCAACGCTCAACTGGCTTGTCAGGCAATCAATGGTGACAAATCATGCCCCCGTTCCTTTTGTCATTCCTCCCATCTCTTCTCACGCCATGAAACTCCTGATCCATAACGCCCACCTCATCTCCCCGGACCTCGATCTCCCCCACGGCTCCCTCCTCATCGAAAACGGCCGCATCACCTCCGTCCTCGACCCCTCACAACCCACCCCACCCGCCGACACCACCATCGATGCCCAAGGCCGCATGCTCATGCCCGGCTTCATCGACATCCACTCCCACGGCGCCGACCGACACGACGTCTGCGACAACTCCCTCGACGCCATCCGCCACATCGCCCGCACCAAACTCCGCGAAGGCGTCACCACCTGGCTCCCCACCACTCTCACCCAACCCCAAGCCAAACTCGAGGAAATCGCCGCCACCTGCGCCGCATACCACTTCCACCCCGACTACCCCGAATTCTGCCGCACTCCCGGCCTCCACATCGAAGGACCCTTCATCAACCCCAAAAACGCCGGCGCACAAAACCCCGAATACGTCCGCCCGCCCAACTTCGAAGAACTCCACCGCCTCCATCAAATCTTCCCCGCCCTCATCCTCTCCCTCGCACCCGACATGCCCGGTGCCCTCCCCCTCATCGAACAAGCCACCGCCCTCGGCATCACCTGCTCCGCCGCACACACCTCCTCCACCGCAGCACAAATCCAACAAGCCAAACTCGCCGGCCTCCGCCACCTCACCCACTTCTGCAACGCCATGACACCGCTCCACCACCGCGAAATCGGCGCCGTCGGAGCCGGCCTCCTCGATGACCACCTCCTCCTCGAACTCATCTGCGACACCATCCACCTCTCCCCGGACATGCTCCGGCTCATCTTCAAACTCCTCCCCAGCGACCGCCTCCTCATGATCACCGACTCCATGGCCGCCTCATGGATCGGAAACGGCCACACCCACCTCGGCGGACTCGAAGTCACCGTCGAAAACCACGTCGCCCGCCTCACCCACGGCGGCGCCCTCGCCGGCTCCGCCCTCCGCTTCAACCACGGCCTCCGCAACGTCGCCGAAATCACCGGCCTCCCCCTCGACCAACTCGTCAAAACCACCTCCTGGAACCAAGCCCAATCCCTCAACCTCCAAGGCTTCGGAAAACTCCACCCAGGCTACCACGCCGACCTGGTCCTCCTCAACCCAGACTTCGAAATCCACCAAACCTTCATCGCCGGCAACCCCCGCTAAAAAAATCCCCAATTGGCCAGGGCATCCTGCCAGGAGCCCCCAAACAACCTACAATCTCTCCCTCCTTACCCCCCCTTCTTGCTTTGCGTCTTCGCATCTTTGCGTGAACCCAATCCCCAAATCTTCAATCTCAAATCTCCAAATCCCCACCATGAAATCACCCCTCGCCACCCTAGCTCTCGCCCTCCTACCCTTCACCTTCTCCGGCACCACCCAAGCCGCCACCATCTTCACCTCCGGCTCGGAAGACGCGGATAACACCGTGCTCATCGCCGACGCCACCATGGGCTACAACATCACCCCCACCACCAACCTCGAACTCACCGCCCTCGGCTTCTGGGATTCCGACTCAAACGGATTGCCCACCTCCTTCCAACTCGGCCTCTGGCAGACAACCACCGAAACCCTCCTCGCCTCGGTCACCATCGACTCCACCGACGCCCTCGATACCAGCCTCACCGTCAACGGTGGCCAATGGCGCTACGAAACCCTCCTCTCCTCCATTCTCCTCTCCAGCGGCACCACCTACACCCTCGGCTTCCTCAATACCATCGAGATGGGCCCCTTCGACTACCTCTTCCTCAACCAATCCACCATCACCACCGACCCCGCGGTCACCCTGTCCACCGAACGCTTTGCCATCAACAACGGCTCCCTATCTTTCCCCACCTTCCCCTTCGTTGCACCCGATGCCTACCCGGGTCAATTCAACGCCCAATTCACCATCATCCCCATCCCCGAGCCAACCACCGCCACCCTAGCCGCCCTCGGCACCCTAACCCTCCTCAACCGCCGCAGAAAAAGCCAATCAGTCAGATAAGTCCCATTGGTCTCATTTGTCCTATTCCGTAGCAAAGTTGATAAGAAATTCGTCTGGGAAACCACCTCCCACTCACTCCGCGATCATATCATAAAATCCCCTCTCTCCAATCCGCGGCACCTCCACCCGTCGCTCCTGAAGGCCGTCCACCGGTAAAAGCGGAACCGTATCCAAAACCACCCAGCTTCCCGGAGAAAGATCGGGCGACCACCTCAACCTCACATTCACCCCCGGCCGATCCAGACGCAGTTTGAAACTCAAATCCACCCCACCATCACCCACCACAAACTCGAACGGCCCGCCAACATCCGCCCCCATCGGATTCCCACCAATCGCATACTCGATCAAATTCGGCACCCCATCCCCATCCGAATCATCATCCGGACCACGCAAACCCTCCGGCGCACCCGCCGTTACAATCCAGCTCGCAAACAACTCCTCAGGCCCCGCACTGCCCGGGCTCGGCACCGCCGCTCGCCAGTTCGCCGCATCATTCCCATACTCACCCTCCGCAATCTTCGTCAGGGACAATCCCGTCAACGATGTCCCGGCAGGCCATGGTGCCACCCGATCGTAAGCCACCCGATCCTCACGCACGAACTGCCGCACATTGAACTCATCCACCCCACCCGGCTGCCCGATCTGCAACGTCTCACCTTCATTCGCCAACCGCCCCGTGGTCCACTCGAACACCCGCGTCCCCTCCGGAACCGTGAACGCCTCGTGGAATCGGGTCAGGCTCCGCGTCAGAACAATCCGCTCACCCGCCTCCATCACCACCGGCACCGCCGATGGAAACTCGAAATCAATCCCGTTCGAAATCCGCCAGGCCGAAACCCGTCCAGCATCATACAAGCTCACAGGCGCACCACTCACATTCAACAACTCGAAAAACTCCGAGTCTGTATTCCCGGATGGCGCGTAATGAATCTCTGAAATCACAATCGGCCCAACCCTCGGTCCGCTGTTAGGCAACCCCGGCGTCGGACTCTTCTGCGCAACGAAATTCCACGTCGCGGTCGACGGCTTGTAATAGTTCCCCAAAGCAACCCCCTCCAATGAAGCCCCGAAATCCTCCTGCGATCGATAATCCGTCAGCAAATCATCCTCCGCCGAACTCAAATAAATCGTCTCACCCAAATCACTCAAGGCAAACGGCGTAATCCTGCCCGGATCCAGACTCTCATCACCAAAATGAATGTCCTCATAGAACACCAATCGCCCCCCCGCGGGAATCACCGTCCCCGGCGCAATGCGGTACCGCTGCAAATCAAATCTGCTGTCGCTTAAAAACCACCCCCCGATATCCATCGCCGTCGATGACCGGTTGAAAAGCTCAATCCAATCCGCAGCTCCCGCCCCCGAATTCGCATACACCTCATCAATCACCACCGTCTCCTCGATCGCATAAGGATAATGCACCGAATCATAAACATATCTCGCCCCAATATCCACAATCGTCCCGTCCGGATCCAACGGATGCCCCGGATCCCCCGCATGAATCGCCGGCGAGCCCGGTTGCAACTGATAGTTCAACGCCAGCGCATCCACAAACATCGGATCCATTAGCAAATTCCCCGTCCCAACCAACGGAATCGTATCACTCAGCGAATACGAAACTTCAAGCGTCGAAAGCCCATCCACACGCACCGGCAAAAATCCGCAGCCGGATAAAATCGTATTCGTAACCACCGCTGCTCCCCCACCCGACCCGTAGTTCTTCTCATACACATCAACCCCAAGCTCGCATCCGGCAAACGTGTTCTGGTCGATCAATACGCTGGAACCCGCATCCTTCACCCCCACACCAAGCGCACACCCCACCACCAGATTCTTCCTCATCACCACTGTGGAACCCTGCCCGACCGACAACCCCTTATCTGAACTGAAGTAAATCAAATTGTTCTCGATCAAAACATTAACACATTCCTCACCCACATCAATCCCATCACAATTCGGCCCGGCGAACCGATAGATCCGGTTCCCGGAAATGATCCCGTTGACCACTCCATCATAATCGATCGCATCCGTATCCGGCTCACTATTCCCGATGAACACCGTATCCCACGTCTCCGCATAACCACCCTTCACGTTGATGCAGTCACCCGTGTAAGGTGTACGCAACCGGCTGTTCCTCAAAATGGTCGACCCACCCCTAGCAAAGATAGGCCCTTGGCATTCATCGATATCAATCCATTCCAAGACCAACTCCGCATTCAACCCGGAAATCGCATATGGATACTTCAAAGGATCAAATCCCTGCGTCGCACCCCGGATCACCACATGCTTCAACTCACTCATCCCCGTCGAATTCTCAAAACTGATCGCCCCCCACCGCTCACCATTTCGCCCTTCAATCCGCACCGGCTCGCTCACCGTCCCTTCCACCAACAATGTCCCCTGCACCCGGACACTCGTCCCTGCTGCCATCCGGATCTCCACACCCTCTCCCACCGTCAAAGTCACATCCGGCGGAACAATCAGATCCTCATCCAAAACATAGGGCGAACCCGCAGAATTCAACGTTTCATCCGCCGCCAAAACCCCTCCGATCACCGTCTCTCCACTCGCCACAAAATTGGCCGTCAAACTGGTCGCTCCCGTGATCGTCAACTCCGTCTCGGAACCACCGCTCGCACCCGTCCATGAATCAAACTGATAGCCCGGAGCCGCCTCAGCCTTCAAATCGAAAGGAATGTTTGGAAACAAACGGATGCTTCCGGGCTCCACCGCCACTCCATTGATCAGAATTCTTCCACCCTCCGGAACATTCATCCCAAGAGTCACGCTCACCACCGAGTTGGCCAACGCCAACCGGGTCCTCACATCACCAAGCACATTCGCATCACGCGAGGCCGTGAAATCCCTCATACCCTGAATCTCAGTCGCACGGGTGGTTGCTGTCATCCCTCCCCACGCACTCCATCGCGCAACATGCCGGGGAACCTCCGCAGCCACCTGATCCGCCATCTCATCAATCAACGCGTTGATCCTCGCCGGCTTGAACGTCGATCCTACATGCGCCGCAAACCGCTGCGCCAACCGGTTCTTGAAATCCGTGTTCGCCTTCATCCGCACCAACACCTGATCGCTCCCTAACATCGAATTGAACACACTCGTCGAAACCTGCGAGGTCCGGAAGGTCTGATCCATGTCCGGAATAAACCACTGCCATTTTCCACCAGGCTTCCTCGACCTCCAGAACTCACGGTTGTGCCCCCAACTCGTGTTGATTCCCCAAGACTCGCAAACCACAAAGTCGATGAAGCTGTCGATATCCAACCGCTCCTCCACAAACGCATAGTTCTCAGCAACCGCCATCGAGTTTGCCGTCATGAACGTCATCAAATCGTTCCAACTGGTTGCATCCCCCTTCTCCACACCCAACGTCGTCGCCGTCGATGTCACATGCCCGTAAAGCAAATGATCGATATCGTCCGAATTCAGAAGCTTGTGCCGGAAAAACCAGTTGTCATCCCACCTCGAACGCAAATTGTGAATCCCCCAATACTGCCCGTTGATAAACACCACGCTGGGCTGATACGCGGAGGTATCCACCTTCATCCGGTCCCGCGCGATGAAATGCCACATCCCGTCCCGCAACATCTCCTTCGCCCACGCGTCACCACCATCCCGCAACGTGACCCCCGTATGTGAGGAAACCCCGGTCCCGGGAAACAGATCATACTTGATCTCGTCATCACCATACTTCCCCCGGATCGCGAAATTCATCGCACGTTGCCCATGCACCCAATTGTTCTCACCACCCATCCGCAACCCACCGTTCACTTGAAAAGACCCTTCACCATCCGCCTCAAAATACTCCAAACTCCCCGGCGCATCCTTGCCCTTGTAAACATCCCTCAAACCCAACGCGGCATTCGAAGTGCTGCTGACAAGCGGTTCGCTCTGATTGTAATAGATGCCGATCTCATCCCCAAACAAAACCTCCGGATCGGCCACCACCGAAACATAAGGAATCGTCCCCGGCGTCTCCCCGATGAAATAGGTCCGCGTCTCGGGCAAACTGTTCGCCTTCCCCGACTCAAACACCCTCGCCCGCAAAACAGTCGTCGAGGTGATCTCCAACGGAACCGAATAGAGCGGAGAATCCACCCGCGGCAAACTCCCGTCCAACGTGTAACGAATCTCCCCACTCGCAGCAGTCAACTCCACCGTCTGATTGCCGGTGTAAAATCCACCCGCCAACGAAAAACCAACGACCGACGGTGATACCCGCAGATCGGAAACAACTCCCCCACCATTGACAGCTCCTGGTGTCGGATTGGAAAACTGAACCCAGTCCCCCGAACCATCCCTCCCATAGGAAACATCATCCACCTGAATCCCATAACTCGTCTGATCCATCACCGTCGCCGAGGTGAAACCCAACCCATCCAGCGCCAGATCAAAACTGATATCCGAACTTGCCACATCATTCTGGTGCACCTCCACAGCAATCACGTTGTCACCGGAAACCAATCCCGTGGAAGGAAGTTGATAGGTCGTGAAAGCGGACTCAGCCGAACCACCGATCGCATCCACAGCCAAGGTCCGATACCCGATCTCCCCCGCCGGAAGATTCTTCCGCACCACCTCTTGCCCGTTCAAATAAACCACCGCACCATCGTCCACCATTAACTTTAACCTCAATCCATACAACAACGATGGATCCGCCACCTGAAACGTCTTCCGGAAATAAGTCGTGATATGCTTGTTGCTCCCGCTCGCACCGAACGAAATCACAGTCTCTTCCCCTCCATCCCCATATCCGAATTCCGGCACCCCGCTCGACCATCCAGAATCATCAAAAATCCGCGCCCGCCACTGCGTGCTCTGGTTGGACCCGTTGTCCAGATACCTCCACGTCGATGCAGCACTCGGCTCGACCGGTGCCGGACTCGCCGCCACAATCAACGGCGTCTCCGTAAATCCATCCGCCTTGCTCAAAACCACAGACTCTCCATCCGACGACAGGGAAAAATTGGTGTGATACCCCTCGGTCAAGAAACTCCGCCACGGCCAATAACCCCGCGGATGGGAAACCCCGGGTCCAGTGTCATGACCGTCCGCCCACACCACCAAATGTCCGTTCGCCGGAATCGTCGCTCCCGCAGGAAACACCCACTTGTAAGGACGAGTCCCGTCATCACTCAAAAACCACCCGTCCAATGAAACCGCTTCCGCCGTTAAGTTTTCCAGCTCGATCCAGTCCGGGTAATCCTCAAAATCAACCACATCCGGGTGCGCTTGGGTGTTCGCCGCCAGAAACTCGCTGATGCGGACTTGCCCATTGACAGAGACAGCAAGCGACAACAACGTCCAAAGGGTTTTATAGGACATGCGAGTGACAGAATCGTAACAAAATGAGCACTACAAGGTGATATTCATCACTCCCGTAATTCTACGCACCTACCGGAACCCGAAAACGACACACCCGTTGACTAATTCCCCCGGAAAGCCAACGTATCACCTATCCTAACCATGAAACGCCGATCCCTCTTGACCATGATTCCAGCCGCATCCGCCCTGCTCGCCCTCCGCTCCAAGGGCGCGCCGATCACCGAATCCGCTCTCACCTCGGCAGGCTTCGGCATCTCCGTCCAATGCTGGTCACTCAAGGAATTCACCCTCTTCCAAGCCATCGAAATGGCCGCATCCGCCGGCCTCGGCGGCGTCGAAGTCTTCCCGGGACAAGCCCTCGGCGGCGACCACGGCGACCTCAAATTCGGCCCGGACCTCCCGGACGACAAAATCCAGGCCGTCCTCGACCACCTCAAGAAACACAACCTCGTCGCCTACAATTTCGGCGTCACCGGCATCTCCAAAGACGAAGCCGAAGCCCGTAAAACCTTCGAACTCGCCAAAAAAATGAACCTCTACGGCGTCACCACCGAGTCCCTCGACGCCCTCGACACCCTCGAAAAACTCGCCAAGGAATACGACATCAAGGTCTGTTACCACAACCACCCGAAACCCACCGCACTCTGGAATCCGGACACCATCTGGAAAGCCATCGACGGCCGCCACAAAAACATCGGCTTCTGCGCCGATATCGGCCACTGGGCCACCTCCGGTCTCGATCCCCTCGAAGTCATCAAAAAAATCGCCCCGCGTGTCCACTCCTTCCACATGAAGGACCGCGCCTCCATCACCGAGTGGTCCCACGACCGCCCCTTCGGAACAGGCGTCATCGACAACCTCGCCATCCTCGATGAGGTCCGCAAACACGGCTTCGCCGGAAATGTCACCATCGAATACGAACACAACTGGAAAACCAACCTTCCGGAGATCGCCCAATGCGTCGGCTACCTCCGCGCCTACTCGAAACTCAGGGCGTAATCGATGCCCGTCATCGAACTCGAAACCCTCATCCAAGCTCCGCGCGAACGCGTCTTCGACCTCGCGCGGAGCATCGATGCCCACCAGTCCACCACCCCCCAAACCCGGGAAATCTCCATCGCCGGATCCACCACTGGCCTCTTGGAAAAAGACGCCGAAGTCACCTGGCAGGCCACCCACTTCGGCATCCGCCAAACCCTCAAGGTCCGCATGACCGAACTCGTCCGCCCGGACTACTTCCGGGACATCATGCTTCGCGGCGTATTCGATCACATGCGCCACGACCACCACTTCGAGGAAATCAACGGCGCAACCCTCATGCGCGATCGCTTCGATTTCTCCGCACCTCTCGGCCTGTTAGGCCGCCTCGCCGAATCAATCTTCCTCACACGCTACATGCGGAATTTCATCATCCGGCGAAACATCATCCTCAAGCGCATGGCCGAGTCCGATGAATGGAAACGCTTCCTGTCCAGCGGATCATAGCACCGCTTCCCGCATCACCTTAGCAACCTCCGGCAGATTCTCCCGATCTAACAAAGTGATGTGATTCCCCGGAATCAATCGGCAATCCACCCTGCCCTTCGTTACCCCCTTCCAAGCCATCGCGCACTCCACAACCGTGGAAACCGGATGCAAAACCACCAGATCCGCCACCACTCCCGGCATCCGGTGGTTCTCAATGGCGACCATGAACCTGCCCAACATCAACACCACATCCAACGAGGTGATCGGAGCCACCAAAGAACCCGACCGCTCCGCAATCGCCTCCACCTCTCCAGCAGCCATCCTCCCACCCCTGGAAAACCACTTGGAAATCCTCGCACCCAAACCATTGGAAAGGTGATCGCGTGACTCAACTAACAATTGAACCAACATGGATAGGCTTTTGAAAAAGGTTTTCAGATTCTTCTCCCTTCCCGGCAGATGATAATCCGAATCCAGAACCACCAGCTTCAATACCTCTCTCCCTGCCCTCTCCAGCCTTGAAACAATATCCAACGCCACAAAGCCCCCGAACGACCACCCACCCAAAATCATCCCTCCCGACGGCTGCATCCTCTGGATCGCCGTGGCAAACGCCTCTCCGATCTTCCCGATGTCCAAACCGCTCTGTCTCTCCTTGAAAGGCAGATAAACCTCCAGCCCATACACCGGCTGATCCTCGCCCAATTCATGCGCCAACGCGAAATACGGCAGAACACAACCTCCCGCCGGAGCCGCCAGATAAAGCGGCGGCTTGTTTCCTGTCACCCGGATCGGCACCAACGCCAACCTCGGCCACTCACCCTCATCACTCACCAGAAGGGACTCCGCCAATTCACCCACCGATCCATCTGATAGATACCTGGCAACCATCGAGATCGTCGGTATCCTCATCAATCCCGGCAAGTCCAAACGCCGCCCGAAATCCCGCTCCACCCGCACCAGAAACTGCATCAACGCCAACGAATCCCCACCGCACAACATCAAATCATCATCCACCCCCACACCCGATCGCCGCGTCACATCACACCAAATCCGGCACAACCTCGCCTCAATCCCCTCCTGCTCCCCATCACTCGAAATCGCCCCACCATCCCCCACCCCACCCGCCATCTTTTGCAGCGCCACCCGATCCGGCTTCCCGTTCGATAACTGCGGCAGCTGCTCCAACAAAATCACCCGCGACGGAATCATATAACCCGGCAACCGTGACGACAAATGCCCCCGCACCTTTCCTAACAGTTCCCGTTCATCCATCCCATCCTCCGCCACCGCACACAACACCAATCGCGCCTGCCCGTCACCTTCCACCAACGTCGTCACCACACTCTCCTTTAGAAAATCACAATCCTTCAACCGCGCCTCGATCTCGGGCAATTCCACACGATTCCCATGAATCTTCACCTGCTGGTCTTTCCGCCCCAAATGCAAGATCTGCCCATCCCCCTGTCTCCGCCCCAAATCTCCAGTGAGATAAGTCTTCCTACCACCTCCCTTTTCCCGGAACGACCGTTTCGTCAAATCATCCCGCCCCCAATACCCCGGCGACAAATACTCGGACGTCACCGCAATCTCCCCCTCCTCTCCATCATCAACCACCCGCCCCTCATCATCCAACAAATCCACCTCCACATCCTCCACCGGAAATCCGCACGACCCCTTCACCTCCGGCAGCGCACACCGCTTGCCCGAAAACACCTGCAACGCCGCACCAATCTCCGTTGCCCCCAACCCGCACGAAAGCAGACACCCATCCCCGAAGTGCCTCTGAAACAACTCCAGATCCGCCCGATAAACCGCCTCCCCTCCCACCTTGATCAACCGCAAATCCCCGAACTCCACCCCATCCAACGCCCTCGCAAACTGCCGGAACACCGTCGCCACACAACACAACACCGTGATCCGCTCCTCCACCAACCACCCCGCCAACGAACCGAGCCCTAACACATCCAGCGCATACCGGTGAATCGACGCCCCGCTCAACAACGCATTGAACAGATCACGATTCCCCCCATAAACCCCGATCGGATAAACCAAGCTCGCCCGATCCCCAACTCCCATCCGGAACGAGTTGATATGAACCATCGCATTATGCAACAACGTACGATGCGTCTGCATCACCCCCTTCGGCGTCCCGGTCGTTCCAGAGGTATGCAAAATCTGCGCCAAACGATCCCCGCCCGCCGCGTCGGGCAACTCGAAATCATCATCCACTTTTGTATTCAAAATCTCATCTAAAACCAAAATCCTCGCCACCCCCGTCAAATCCCCACGCACCAACAAAGCCCCCTGGCTGATCACCATCTCCATCCCCAAACTCTCCCGGATCGCCGCATTCCTCGCCTCCGGATTCCTCAAATCCAACGGCGCATAACACCCACCCGCCGCCAGCACCCCGAACACCCCCACAATGAAATCCAACCCTTGTTCCAGAAACAGCCCGATCGGCACATCCACCCGCATCCCACCATCTAACAAAACTCGTGCAACCCATCTCGCCGCCGCATGCAACTCTCTATAACTCATCCTCCGCCCCCCATCCACCACCGCCACACACTCTCCATGCTCCGCAACCATCGCCTCGAACCGCCCCCACAAACTCCCCTCAACCCACTCCCTGCCGAATGGACGAAATCCCCGTGTCGACGCCACATCCGGCATCAAAGCCGCAGCACCCGCCGTTTCATCGAACTCCATCGCCCTATCATCCCCAATTCTCACCCCCACCGCAATACCCATCCCCATCTAACAAAAATTTAGCCTTCCCACACCCGCGAACGCATCGCCTCCGCCGCCGCACGCGCCTCCGCCTCCTTCTTGCTCTTACCCTTCCCCATCGCCAACACCCGCTCGCGCCACACCACCTCCGCCTGGAAAACCCGCCGATGATCCGGCCCGCTCTCCCCAACGATCCGATACGTCGGCGGCTCCGGGTGAATCGCCTGCAAACACTCCTGCAACTCACCCTTCGGATTCCGCTCCTCCGGACTCGCAGCCATGCTCCCGATCTCACTCTCAAACAACCGCAAAACCAAAGTCCTCACAGCCACCGGCCCCGAATCCAGATACACCGCCCCGATCAAAGCCTCAAACGCATCCGCCAACGTCGAAAGCCGCCGTCGCCCGCCCGTCGCCTCCTCACCCTTCCCTAACAAAACATAATCCCCAAGATGGATCGCCATCGCGAACCTCGCCAACGCCCTCCGCGATACCACACGCGACCTCAGCTTCGTCAGCCTCCCCTCCGGAAAATCCGGAAACATCCGGTAAAGCTCCTCCGTCACAATCAACTGCAACACCGCATCCCCCAAAAACTCCAACCGCTGGTTGTCAAAATGCGGCCTCTGCGACTCGTATGCCAAACTCGGATGAGTCAGCGCCTCCGCCAACAGCAGCGAATTACGGAATTTATAGTGGATCCGGCTCTCAAGCGGCTGCATCGGTCATTCTCCTTGGTTTCCTTCCCTCCCACCCGCATCCACAACATGGCTGCCGACAGGAAAGATGGGGTGATCGACGGGACTCGAACCCGCGAC
>SYAP01000012.1 GCA_005787565.1 Verrucomicrobiaceae bacterium
GGACCTCCGACGAGCTCGGCAGCGGCCCATTCTCGCCCCGGCCCCTTGTTCCCCCTCCCCTCCAAGCCAACGAAAAACCGCATTTGAAGACTCCTAAAAACACGCTTCCCAAAAGAAAAAACTTGAATGACTACATGCCTGTAATCTGTGGTTCATTCCTTCATCCCAAGCCCCTCATCCCGATCGTCCACCCTCCGCGCCCTCCGAGCCTTCGCGGTTCCCCCCTCTTCCTCTTCCTCTTCTCACTCGGCACCTCCACCCATCAACCCCAAAAACCCTCACTTGATCTCTCTCACCCGCAAATTCCGATAATACACCGTGCTCCCAGGATCATGCGCCTGCAACGCGATCACACCGCCACCCTCCTGCAAACGGCTCTTCCCTTCCTCTGCCTTGTAATCCACCAAAACCTTCCCGTTCACCGCCACCTTCACCACACCCTTCTCCACCCGGATGATGTACTTCATCCACTCGTTGTCCTTGAACGGCTCCTTGTTGTCCACCACCCCGTAAAGCCCACCCGTCTTCCGCCAATCGGACTGCGTGTTGTTCACCTGCACCTCATAGCCCTTCCCCGGCCAACCCGATTGCTGGAACTCCGTGTGGATGTAAACCCCACCGTTCGCACTCGGCTTCGTCATCACCTCTAACCGAAATTCGAAATCCTTGAACTTCCCCTCGTTCTCACCACCCACATAAAACGCATGTGCCGGATTCCCGTTCGCCACAATCGCCCCATCCTCGATCTTGAACGCCTCCGCCCCATCCGAAAGCTTCCACCCCTCAAACGTCTTCCCATCAAAAATCGGCACAAACCCCTCCTCCACCTCTGCCATCACAGCTCCGCCAACCAATCCCGCACACAGCACCATCAAGCGAGTGATCTTTCGCATCCACGCACTACGCTCCCATCCCCCAATTCTTGCACCCCAATCTCCCACCCCTCCCGCATTAACGCGATTCCCCGCTTTTCACCTTGCGGAAATTAGGGCGGTGCATACATTGTGAATGCTGATTGGTTTTTGATTGCAGGCAACAACCCGTGCTCCTCACCATCTGCCCGACCCAAAACCCTCCGAAACCCATGAATCTCCCGCATTTTCCGACCCCGGGTCGCAAGATCGGTCGGCAAACCGTCATTACGACCGGCTCGCCGCCCGAAACCTTGCAGTCAATTTCCACCCACCGCGGCTTCGCGCTCATCAGCGCAATCATGCTGATGGTCCTCATCATGGTCCTCGCCGTCGGACTCCTCACCCTCTCCACGCGCTCCATCTCCAACGCCTCCCGCGATTCCGAACTCGCCGAAGCGCGCGCCGCCGCCCGCCTCGCCCTAGCCCTCGCCATCAACCAACTCCAACTCCACACCGGTCCCGATCAACGCATCACCGCCCCCGCCGACCAAATCCCCTCCGGCACCGATGGCAAACAATCCGCCGCCAACGAAAACCGCCGCCAATGGACCGCCGTCTACGACTCATGGCCCGCCACCGCCACCACCCGCCCCACCCCCACCTTCCGCTCCTGGCTCGTCTCCGGAAATCCCACCGAACTCTCTAACATCGACACCGCCAGAAACGCCACCGGCGGAACCCTCGCCAAACTCGTCGACTCCGGAACCGTCGGAAATCGACAGGGCGCGAAAGTCTCCGCCCCCATGATCACCCACTCCAACGGCACCCGCGGTAGCACCCGCCTCGCCTGGTGGGTCGGCGATCAGGGCCTCAAAGCCTCCATCCCCAGCCCCACCCCATCCACCGCCACCGGCCCTTCCGATCGCCGCCTCACCCTCCAAGCCGCTCCCACTCAAAACGTCTCCCTCGCCAACCACCAGGAATTCAAACCCTTCGCCTCGCTCGACCCCAAAGACCGCGAAACCGACAAAGCCATCACCTGGAACCAAAGCGCGCTCATCGCCTCCGACCCCAAAGCCATCCAACCCTTCTTCCACGACCTCACCACCAACAACCGCGGCCTCATCACCAACGTCCGCAAAGGCGGATTCCGCCGCGACCTCTCCTTCTACCTCGAAACCACCCAAGCCAACCTCCCCAAGGACCCACTCTACTCCGTCGGCGGAAAAGACGGCATCAGCATGACCGAACTCTGGACCCACTACAACGTCCACAAAACCCTCAAAACACGCAGCACCGCCACCTTCACCACCGGCGGCCGCATCGACCGCAACACCCCTTACCTCGAAATGCCACAATCCCAGGCAGCCGTCGAAGCCGACCCTTACTTCTTCTACAAACAACCCGCCTTCATCCGCTGCCAAACCGTCCTCTCCTTCTTCTCAAAACCCGTCGGCACCGCCACCGCCAACGGCCAACAACGCTACCGCCTCCACCTCGTCGCGGACCCCGTCGTCACCATCTGGAACCCGCTCGACGTCCCACTCGTCGTCACCCCTTCCTGGAACTCCATCAAATACTGGCACCTCCCCTACGACTTCATCATCACCCTCGGCGGCCAAACCCACCGCATCAGCTTCAAGGAAATGATCGGCGGCGAACACCACTACCTCACCCTCCGCGTCGGCAGCGTCCAACCCGTCGTCCTCCGCCCCGGCGAAGTCCTCGTCTACTCACAAGGACCCAACACCCCCATCGGAAACGGCCTCGAAAGCGGATCCCTCGACTACGTCGACGGCCGCGCCGGCTGGAACTACGGCGGCGGAACCTCATGGGGCATCCGCAAAAACGGCGTCTACCTCGAAGGCAACGCCGGCGACTCCTTCACCTACAAAGTCGAACCCAACAGCCTCACCGCGGACGGTTCTCGCCACTGGTCCCTCACCCACCACGAAATCTACTACAAGGAAGACCGGAACTCCGGAACCTCCAACGCCCCCGGCGGAACCCGCGAATCCATCTCCATCGGCGGCATCTACATCGACTCCATCTACGGCCAACCCTACAGCCAATCCAACCCCAAACCCAACGGCCAACGCCTCCGCGCCGCCAACTACCCCGACTTCTTCGGCAAAATCAAGGAATCCGACACCCGCCCCTACTCCCTCGCCGAAGTCAGCTCCACCGCAGGCCGTGGCAAAGCACCCTTCATGCTCTTCACCTTCGCCGTCAAAACCGAAACCGCCTCGGAAAAACCCGGCCGCTTCCTCGCACGCTACAACCCAAAGGCCATGATCACGGATCTATCCACACTCAATGATCCGGAACTCGCCATGCTCCCCTACGAAGTCCAAATCCGCCCCCTCACCAGTTGGTTCGACCGCACCATCGACGTCAGCACCGACGGCAGCGGCTACTTCGGCGGCGGTTGGACCGCCAACACCGGAGTCAAATCCATCATCACCCACTCCGTCCCCCGCGAACCCATCACCTCCCTCGCCGCCTTCCAACACTCCTTCGCCAACGGCGCCTACAGCTCCTACAACCACGCCACCCCCGGCACCGCCATCTACGCCCGCGACATCCTCCTCCCACAAGTCTCCCACCCCATCGGCAACTCCCTCGCACCCGCCATCCTCGCTCACAACCGAACCGAAGGCTCCATCGACGGCCGCCAGATCGCCGATCACTCCTACCTCGCCAACCAAGCCCTCTGGGACGATTGGTTCCTCTCAGGCATCGCCCCACAAAGCACCACCACCTTCTCCTCCAGAAGAACCCACAAACAAGTCGCCGAAGACTTCCTCAACAACAAGGACCAACTCCCGCAACTCCCTGTTAGAAACTTCAAACCAAACCTCGACGGCCGCACCGTCCAACAAATCCTCGCCAAACTCTTCACCGGAAACAACGCCAACCCCGCCGCAAACACCCTCACCGCCTCCCTCATCACCGTCGACGGCATGTTCAACGTCAACTCCACCTCCGTCGATGCATGGAAAGCCATGTTCGCCGGACTCAAGGGACAAACCATCCTCACCCAAACCCGAGATGGTGCCGAATCCCCTGCCACCGACACCAACGAAACCCCCGTCGCCGGCCTCCACTCCCCGCTCAACCAGGTCGCCACCACCAACTCCCTCGGCGACATCACCTCCTCCGCCCAATGGACCGGACGCCGCACCCTCACCGATGACGATATCGACGCCCTCGCCCAAGCCGTCGTCCGCGAAATCCGCAAACGCGGACCCTTCCTCAGCCTCGCCGACTTCATCAACCGCCGCCCCGGAAACGACAAAAACCTCGCCAAATCCGGCACCATCCAAAGCGCCCTCGAGTCCGACGACGTCACCATCAACAAACCCTACAACTCCACCCGCGCCGTCTCCACCGCCGCACCCGGCCTCGTCTTCACCGAAGCCGAACTCGGTGCCGCCGCCTACGGCATCCCCGGATACGTCAAACAAGCCGACATCCTAACCCCCATCGCTCCCGTCCTCTCCGCCCGCTCGGACACCTTCATCATCCGCGCCTACGGCGAAAAACTCGACCCTAACGGAAAAGTCCTCGCCCGCGCCTGGTGCGAAGCCACCGTCCAACGCAACGCCGCCTACGTCGATCCTTCCGACGAAATCGAGGACCTCCCCACCACCGTCAACAACATCAACAAATCCTTCGGCCGCCGCTACCAACTCACCTCCTTCCGCTGGTTGCAACCCGACGAAGTCTGATCCATAACCTCCCCGCATGCGGTCCCTCATCCCGGCGATCCTCGCCACCCTCATCACCGGATCCGCCATCGCCCAGGAACCGGAAACCGAAGCGGAAAAACCCGCACCTCGGAATCGCGGCGTCGAAGTCTGCTTCTTCGCCGTCGCCCTCCACCCCGATGCCGGCGAAATCGTCGCCCTATCAGGCGATGCCCGCGGCCCAGCCTTCACCCTCCCGCTCCACAACCTCACCCAACCCCAATTCGTCAAAACCCGCGAAATCGCCCTCATCCCCGCCAACGCACCCGCCGACAAACCCGTCCCTCCCATCGCCAAAATCAAACTCCCGGACCAGGGAAACGCCTTCCGCATCCTCCTCGTCCCCATCGCCAAAACCATCACCTATCAGCCCATCATCGTCCGCGGCGATGACCCAAAATTCGGCGAAGGCTCCGTCTTCTTCGTCAACCTCGGCACCAATGAAGTCCTCGGCAACATCGGCTCCGAAACACTCAAACTCGCCTCGGGCTCACGCAAATTCCTCACCCTCGAAGGCGCTCGCGAAAACGCCTTCTTCGATGTCCGCTTCGCCATCCGCAAAGGCGAAACCATCACCCCACTCTCCGACACCCGCTGGCCCGTCCTCAAACGCACCCGCGCCTACGTCCTCTTCTACAACGACCCCGCCGGAAAAACCACCTACCGCGCCGTCGACGAATTCATCCCGCCCAAACAACCCGCCGCACCCTGATCCAGGTCTAACACCTCGACGCGGCGCCGCCTCCCACCCACCATCGCACCCATGCGATGGCTCAATGGTCTTCTAACATCCCTCCTCCTCTCAGCCACCGCCACCCCCGCATCCCCCACACCTCACCCTGAGGGCTTCTCCGAAATCCGCAAATCGCGCGACATCACCGAATACCGGCTCGACTCCAACGGCCTCACCGTCCTCCTCCAGCCCCAACCGTCCTCCCCCGTCGTGACCTTCATGGTCACCTACCTCATCGGCTCCCGCAACGAATCCTACGGAGCCACCGGTGCCACCCACCTCCTCGAACACCTCATGTTCAAGGGCACCGCCAAACACAACAAGGAAGCCGGCACCGGCATCGACCAACTCCTCGAAGCCACCGGCGCCGAAACCAACGCCACCACCTGGCTCGACCGCACCAACTACTTCACCACCCTCGCCCCACAACACCTCCCCCTCATCGTCACCCTCGAGGCGGACCGCATGCGCAACCTCCGCCTCCGCGAAGAAGACCGCCAACCCGAAATGACCGTCGTCCGCAACGAATTCCAAATCGCGGAAAACGACCCCGGCACCACCCTCCAAACCGAAATCTGGGCCACCGCCTTCCAAGCCCACCCCTACCGCCACAGCGTCCTCGGCTGGCTCAGCGATGTCGAAAACGTCTCCATCGAAACCCTCCGCCACTTCTACAATACCTACTACTGGCCTAACAACGCCGTCGTCTCCATCGTCGGAAACTTCAACCCCGAAGACGCCCTCAACCTCGTCCGCCAACACTACGGCCCCATCCCCAAATCCCCCTCACCCATCCCCTCAGTCCACACCCTCGAACCTCCACAAACCGGCCCTCGCCGCATCACCCTAAAACGCCCCGGCGAACTCGGCCTCATCTCCATCGCCTACAAAATCCCCCCGGCCCCCCCCCCC
>SYAP01000157.1 GCA_005787565.1 Verrucomicrobiaceae bacterium
ACGGCCTGTTGCAACTCGCACGCCGCAGAGCCAGGGGCTACCGTACATTCCGCAACTTTCAAGCGATGGCATACTGGATTGCAGGTGGCCTAACAATCGATAATCACCTGGCAACAACCCACTAAAAGTTCAGCAGCGCCACAAATAATCACCACCAAACCCCTGCCGCCCCACCGGCGGATGCGAGGACCCGGCCAAACGCGCCGCCATGCCCCCTAACACTACCGACTGGAACTGCGCGAACCCATCCCCACCCAACTGTCCATATCCGCCGAAATGCAAATGCATCACCGCCTCCACCTTCGCCCGCCCCACCCCTCCCTGCGCCGTCAACGCCCGCGGAAACGGCACCGGCGCAACCACCACATCCTTCTCTGGCACCCCGTCCAACCCCGCATCCGCAGGATGAATCACGAACAAATCCAAATTCCGCCGCCGCCAACCCATCGCTGCCGCCACACCTCCGCCGCCATCGGCAGAACCAGATGCGTCTCAACCCCACGCTCCTGTGCGCACTCTAACAAAACGATCTCCCACCCAGGCCGCACTCCGCAAAACACACTCCTCACCCCGTTCCCGGCAAGCCACTCACCAATCCGCCCCCGAACCTCAGCCGCCCGCTCCGCACACCACTCATCCTTCCCCACACCACCACCGGAAAAAACCGCCACCACCCCGTCACCAAAACACCCGTCCAATCGATCCCGCCGACCTAACAGCTTCAAACAAAGCGCCCGGCACTGCCGCTTGCTCGACGCCAGATCCGCCCATCGCCCCTCACGCTCCGCAATCGCCGCCGCCTCCCGGTAAAGCGCCCCGGCCTCCTCCAGCCTCCCCAAAATCAACGCCGCCTCCGCCCGCGTCGCCAACCCATAAAAACCGGCATCTCCCTCCGCCTGCGCCAACGTCTCGAACGCCAGCTCAGCCGCCTCCGCCAAATCATCCGTCAACACCGCCAACGCCGCCGCATTGATCCCGCAATACGCTGCCCCACCACGATCACCCCTCCCCACCGCAAAACGGAAACCCGCCACATACCTCGCCAACGACTCCCCTAACAGACGCTTCCGCTCCTCCTCCGTCCCCGCTGCCGCCGCCAGATCCTTCAATACCCGCCCCAACAACCCACACCTCTCCGCCTCGTCAGCCCGCCCCTCCTCAATCCGCTCCAAACACTCCCGCGCCGCATCACTCGATCCCAACGCAGCCAACGCCCGACCCATCTGCTGAAAAATCGGCCCTTCATCCGCAACCTCGCCCTCACCCAACACCACCTCGCCGATCTCCACCGCAAGCAAATGCTCCCCGACCCCGTTCGCCCGCTTCAACAAATCATACGCCGCCACCTCATCCCTAACAAAGCGCCCGCGCTCCGCCAACCAACTGCCATGCGGCGATTCTGAAATGGAAATGGGATTCACCACGACAATCCGGCTCTCAATGCCAACACCAAACAACCACCACCCGCTCCCGCCGACAAGCCCCCATCTCACCCCCTCCTTCACTCAAATCCCAAGAAAATTCCCGATCAGCTTCAACCCCGTATCCTGACTCTTCTCAGGGTGAAACTGGCAGGCTAACAGATTGAATCTACCCACCGCAGCCGCAAACGTCTGCGTCCCATACGTCGTGTTGGCCGCGATCACCGCTCCATCCTCAGGCACCGGAAAATACGAGTGAACATAATAAAACCAAGGCTCATCCCCAAGTCCCGACCAAGCCCCCCGCTCAGCTCCAGCCAGCACCGCGCTGTTCCACCCCATGTGCGGGATCTTCAAACCCGGCTCCGCATCAAACCGCACCACACGCCCCGGAATGATTCCCAACCCCTTCGCCTCCGGAGCTTCCTCGCTCGAATCAAACAAAATCTGATAGCCCACACAAATCCCGAAATACGGCCGATCCTCACCAATCCATCCCTTCAGGAAATCCAACAATCCCCGCCCATCCAACCGCTCAAGACAATCCCCGAACGCCCCCTGCCCAGGCAAAATCAAATGCGTCGCATCCGCCACATCCTCAGGCTTCGCAATGATCACCGGGTCCTGCCCCAACGCACGCAAGGCATTCGCCACACTCCGGAGATTCCCCCCGCCGTAGTCGATGATTCCGGGCTTCACAACGCTTCCTTGGTGCTCGGGATTCCCTTGACTCGCGGATCACGCTCACACGCATCTCGCAGCGCCCTCGCAAGGCCCTTGAAAATCGCTTCCGCAATGTGATGCCCATCCCGCCCATACAACAACTCAACGTGGATGTTCGCCCGCAAATTCGATGCCACCGCACGGCAAAACTCCTCCACCAGCGTGAACGGCAGGTTCGGCGCAGACGGCGTCCCCGCAGGTGCCCGGAACTCCAAATGCGGACGATTGCTCAAATCCACCACCACCCGCGCCAACGTCTCATCCATCGGAAGATAACAACACCCATAACGTCGGATCCCCTCCTTCGTTCCCAGCGCCTCCCGCATGCAATCACCAATCACAATCCCCGTATCCTCCACCGTGTGATGATAATCCACTTCGATGTCCCCATCCACTTTCAGTTGGAGATCAAACAATCCGTGCTTCGAAAACAGCGTCAGCATGTGATCGAAAAACGGAATGCCGGTGCTGATGGATGAAACACCGGATCCATCCAAATCAATGGAAAGATCCACGGCGGTTTCAGCCGTCTTGCGGCTGCGTGTGGCGGTGCGCGTTGCGGACATGGAATCGTGTGAAAAATCAATCAAAGATTGCCCAAAACCGGCTTCGCCGCGTCCTCCAAAACAGTTAGATAACGCGCCGGAATCCGCGCGGACTTCGCATCTCTCAATGCCGTCTCCACCTTCTTCTTGTCTCCCCCGGCAATCGCCTCCCAAGCCTCACGGTAAGCCTTACCCGAATCGATCGTCGGCGCTGGCAAAGCCATCACCCGCTTCAACTCGGACTCCGCAAGCCGCCGACTATCCTCTAACGAAGCCTTGTGATACGGCGATGGAGTCACCCACGCCAAACGGTTCTTCTTCTCCTCCTGATAACGCGACTCGATCGCCGCTGCCTCTTCCTTCAGCGCCGCTTCGGTCACCGAACGATCATCCCCGGACATCTGGCTCAACCCCGCTTCACGCTTCTTGATCCGCTCGTCCAACGTCGCGAGATTCTGCTCGATCTCCGTCTGGTGCGTCCTCATCACCTGCTTCACCAACGGCAGAACCTCCTGATAGGGCTGCGTCGTGCGATACTCCAAATCCAACGCCGAAAAAGCACGAAGCGCCGCCAGCCATTCCGACCTCGATGCGTGATCCCGGATCTTCGCTGCCAACACCCGCGCATCCAGCTCCACCGCATTCGCACGGAAATCCGCCGCCGAAATCACCAGCCCGCCCAACTTCAATCCACCCGCCGCAATCGCCGTCCGCTCATCGGTCAGCGACTGCAAAAGCTCCTTCGCCTTCGCCACGTTCGAACGTCCCGGATGCTCCTTCAAAAACCCGTTCACCGCCGCAATCCGCCGGTCATAATCCCCTAACGTCAGCAAATCCGGAACCGGATAAACATCGGCAATCTTCTCAAAAGCCGTCGCATCCGCCATCACCCGCACGATCTTCGTCACATCCGCCTTCGGCACAACACGCTCATCCTTGATGCTCTTCGTGACCTGCACCTCAAGAACATAGTTCTCGCCCTCCTCCCGCAAAATCACCCCCTCAAGCTCCGTTCCGTCCTTGAGAACAAACGTATCCGCCACCGCAGTGGCACAGGAAAACAATAGACCCAAAAGGGCGCTGGCGTGAAGTGGCTTCATTGGTTGGTTTTTTCTGGGGAAAGCCTGTCATGGATCGCTCACCGATGGCAAGAACCCATCCTCAAGCTCTTCCGGGCTCGAAACGGTTTTCAAAACCGCATCACCTGACATAAGTAGCACGCTTCCAGCGGGCACGTCGTCTTTTTCTTCCGCCTCCCTCCGCAGCACAAGACGAATCGGCAACCTCGTATAGGCCGCCTTCAACTCCGCCGATGGATTCCCACCGCAAATCGCCTTCATCCCATGGTGCCGCATCATCGTCGCCAGAATCAAATCCGTATGCAAAACCGGCCGCTCGACCGCAAACTCCGGCAAAGGCGTCGCCAACCGGCTGAAACTCGCCACCAACGGCCTCCCCAACGCCGCCATCCGGCTCTCCGCAGACGAAATCAACCCCGCCGTCGAATCATCAAACAACATCGCCAGATCCGTCACCGGCAAATCGATGATCTTCGCCTCATCCGGGCACTCCTTCAGGAAATCCGCATCCGTAAAACGCTCCGCTGCCGTCGTCGCAACATCATCCGCCCAACTCAACAAACTCTCCGACGGCTGGATGTCATGAACATCCAAAATCGACTGCAACGCCAACGCATACAAAAAGGCCCGACCCGCCGTCACCGATGCCGGCCCCTCCAGATCATACATCCGCAACTTGCTCCCCTGCGAAAACGCCTCCCGCGCCTTCCCCAAAAGCGCCACTGCCTTCCCCCTCCACGCCTCATCCCCCGTCGCCGCATAAGCCGCCGCAAACGCAGAAATCATCCGGAAAGTCGCCCCGGCATGCGCCGTCTCATCCCTCGGCACATCCCCCATCCGCGCATCCCTCGCCTTCAACAACGTCTTCCGCACCGCCTCAAACCGCTCAACCGGAATCCCCAGCTCCTTGCAAAGATCCGGCACCGTCTTCGACAAACCCAACGAATTCCGCCGGAAATATTCACGCAACGGATCCGCCTCCGACGGCAAATTCCCCAACCCCCTCATCTGCGTCGCCTTGATCCACCACGCCGCATCCTCAGCCGATAACAACTGCTCCACCTCCTCCACGCTCCAAAGCCACAAATCCACCTTCGTCCTCGGCCGGAAACCGATCGAATACAAACCCTCACCCACCTGATACTCCCGCTCCGCAAACCGCAAAACCCCCAACGCCCGCTCCAAAATCAACGGATCACCCGTCATCTCATACGCCCGCATCAACGCCACCACCGCCCGCGCCTGCCCCACGCAATCCCTCGTGAAACCCGGAATCGCCCACGAAATCCCTCGCCTCGAAGAATACAAACCCCCATCCAGCGGATCAAACATCGCGCTCGGCAACAAATCCACCATCATCTCCTCCGTCGTCTCCCTCGCCCTCACCCGCAACTCCTCCGGAACCGCAGGATTCATCGCCGCAGACGCCAACAACTCGATCGACCCTGCCGGAAACAAACCCCCAGCCTCATCAAACGTCCGCGAAACCGGATCATACAACGACGTCAACTGCCGCACACACCTCAAAACATGCTCCGCAGGCTCTTTCGACGCCATCTTCTCATTCCGCCGCGCCGCCACACGCTCACGCCGCGCCGCCTGATCCCGCGCGCTGTTCTCCAACACATAATCCGGATTGTCCGCCGCCATCCGCGAAACCATCGAATGCGATTGATCAAAAACCTCCCGGATCCTCGTCGAATCCCCGCTCAAAGGAATCCACGCAACCGGATTCGCCTCATGCGTCATCCACACCAACAACGGTAACGACAACGGCCGCTTGATCTCCGCACACAAATCCGCCGTCAACAACCCCACCTCCCGTGCCCCGTCCCCATCCACCAACACCGGCACATACGACCGCTCAATCTCCCCCATCAACACCGGATCCGCCGCAATCTCCGCCAAAACCTCCTGAAACGCCGGCTGCTGCGGCATCGCAATCACCACCAACAACAATCGCTTCGCATCCCGCGCACGCTCAAACGTCTCACGCGTCCACGGCTGCCACGCGATCGCCGATCCCGCCTGCGCCCGGAAAACCGCACCCGGCAAATCCGAAATCTGATTCGCCTTCAACTCCGGAACCACCTTCACCGGAACCCCACTCCCTTCCTTCCCTCCCTTCTTCCGACACGACACCACTCCGAAAAACATCGGTAAAACCACCGACAACAGCACCGGAAACAACAAACGGCAGGTGGAATTCATGGGCGGAGAATAATCGGAAAACTCGCGTTGGCACTCACAGAACGAACGGATCAGAAGAAAAGACTTCCGATGTGACAAGCCGAAGCTACCTTGGCCCCACAATTCTCCACGAGGTGTGATTAGTATCGCTGTATCCAGTCAAAAAGGTGGTGTGGGTAAAACCACAGTTTCAATCAATCTTGCTCACGCGTTTGCCCGCGCAGGCGTCAGAACCTTGCTCGTCGATGCCGACCCGCAAGGCTCCGTCGGCCTCTCGCTCACCCGGCAATCCCGCCTGCTCGCCGGCTTCTACGACTTCCTCGCAGACCCCGGCATCCCCCTCGATCGCCTCATCGTCCCCACCCGCCTTGAAACCTTCTCCCTCGTCGCCAGCGGCCAGGCCAGCGACTACGAATCCGGCAGCGGCGGAAACGGCAGCCACCTCGCTCGCGTCCGCGCCTTCCTCCGTGGTGCCGCCGCCCGCGGCTTCGACCTCTGCATCATCGATACCGCCGCAGGCCTCTTCGGCGTCACAGGCGATATCATCGCCTCCAGCGATGCCGTCCTCATCCCACAACAAGCCGAACCCCTCGGCATCCGCTCCGTCCCCAAACTCCTCGAAGGCCTCAACCGCCTCCGCGTCATGAACCCCAGACTCTCCGTCCTCGGAGTCTGCCTCACCATGGTCCAACAGGACCTCGCCGAAAGCCGCGAAGCCGCCCAAGCCCTCCGCGAACTCCTTCCCCCGGAAATGGTCTTCCAAACCCAGATCCCACGCGATGGCCTCTTCGTCCGCGCCAGCGCCCGCGGCCTCCCTGTCGGCGTCCTCGAAGAAGGCGCTGGCGCTCAAATCGTCTTCGATTCCCTCCGCGCCGAAGTGGAAGCGAAACTCGAACCCCACGACAGCCAACGCGGCTACTGATCCCCATGGACCCCATCAACCCATGGCTCGACCCCGTCGAAGTCCGGCGCCTCGCCGAACGCTTGATCCGCCCGGCCCGTGGCCCTGCCATCCAGGACCTCCCGGACGCAGGATTCGATGACCGCTTCGAAGGCTTCGCCGGCATCACCGGCATCACCCCGGCCCTCTGCACCCCTCCCGCCGCGGCCCCACAAACCACTCCGCACCCCACCCCTCCCCCACTCCCACAACCAACAGAATCCCCCGTCACCGCCCTCGGCCCCTTCCTCGAACGCATCCTCCGCTTCCGCTCTTGGATGATCCGCGAGTTCGACACCCGCGGCCTATTCATCCTCGACCGCGACGGCTCCGTCATCTTCGACGATGGCGCACACGGCAAAATCCACGTCCTCGCCCGCAGCCTCGCCCAAGCCTCCCGCAAACCCGGTGGCTCCGCTGGAAACGTCCACGTCAAGGTCGGCGCGGAAGCCATCCTCGAAGTCATCCCGCTCGATACCCCTTACGGCTGGATGGTCCTCGGCGCCGTCGTCCCCAACGCACTCTCACCCGCCGCCATCGCCATCGTCATCGACGCCCTCCTCCAGGTCGCCTCTCCTCCCGTCGCCTGATAGAACCTAACGGGTCCTCCGGTTCTGCCGCGTCAGCACAAATGCCGACACCGCCCCGCACCCTAGCACGATCAACATCAGCACCGCCCCGCAATACCGCATCGTCTCAATCCCCTCCGCCTCTTCCGCCTTCGGCTTCGGCTTCGTCGGGTCCACAACCGGCTTCCCGTTCCCCTCCGGATCGTTGCCCAAATTCGCAAACGGCAACGGCTTCCTCAACGCAAGAAACACATTCCGTTGCCCCAGATTCCGATAATCATTCCGGAAACTCTCCGCCTCTCGAACCAGCAGATCAATCCGCTCGTTCACGAAAAACTCCGACGCCGGCCGCGCATCCGGCTCATCCTCCGGCCACACAATCATCGTCTCCACCTCAAGCTTCGTCCCTCCCCGCGCGATCCTCGTGATCCGCGCAACCAAATCCGCCGCCTCCTCCGGCTTACTCGCCCCCGCCCCTAACAAACGCCGCAAACCCTCCTTGTGCATCTCGAACCGCAACTCCTTCTCCTTCGTCAACACATCCCCCCCCTGCCGTGACCGGTCAATCCCCCGCTGGATCCGGATCCGCTCCACCTCGAACGGATTCCGCGTCGCCTGCGAAACCACCATCGCCTCATAAGAATACCGCAACGGCATCAACATCGCAGGCACCGGCACCCCCCCCCGCTCACGATTCACCCCCACATTCTCAAACAAACCACGGTTCATCTCTCGATACGGCACCAACGCCCCGGCCAACAACATCTGCGGCACCAACAACAACGGAACCGATGTCATCGCCGCCCGCTCCGTCTTCACCAGCGAGGATACCACCAGCGCCAACGCCGTCCCCGTCCACGCCGTCATCGTCATCCAGATCCAGTGCTCGAAAAGCATCCCGCGGATCTCCAGAAAATAATTCCCCACCACCAGATAGCTCGCACACTGCAACGCCGCCAACAGCGAAAGCGCCGCAAACTTCGCCGTCACATACGACCACGCCCCCGTATGGCAGTTCCGCTCCCGCCGGATCACCGGACGATCCCTCAACACCTCCGTCGCAGAATTCGTCAACCCCAGAAACATCGCCACCGTCACACTCAGAAACAAATACGCCGGAATATGCAGCGCCGTCGAAAAATCATACGAACCCTTCGGCGATGACCGCAACGTGATCGCAATCAGCGCCGCCAACAACGGCGCTTCCAAACACGTGCTGTAAAACGTCCCGCGGCTCCTGAACTTCGAAAGGAACGACCGCATGAAATGCGTCGCAAACACCGCCACCACCGCGCGGAACCTCCTCACCGGCTTCGGCGGCACCGGCAAACGGTCCGCACCCGGCGTCGGCCCCAACCTAGATGCCGGACCATTCCCCGGCTGCAACGACTTCATCAGCGCCACACTCTCGAACCGCTCCTGCCAGAACGACGGCGTGAACCGCCTCGCCGATCCAGTGTTCGCACCACCCATCGCCATCAACGGCGTCTCTAACACATCAAACACGAAGTCCGCACCCAGCGCCGCCTTCCCCGTCACCGCCGGATGCATGATCCCCAGCTCCTCGCAGGCATCCCGGAAGTATCCCACCATCGCTGCCGGCGTCCCGAAATACGAAACCCTCCCACCACTATCTAACAAAAGAACCTTGTCAAACAACCTCAACACCGGCGCACCCGGCCGATGCAGCGATGCCACCACGATCTTCTCCCGCGCCAATGACCTCAACGTCTCCGCAACATGCTCCGAATCCTTCGAGGAAAGCCCCGAGATCGGCTCATCAAACAAAAACACCTCTGCCCGGCTCCCCAGATCCAAACCCAGATTCAACCGGCTCCGCTCCCCACCAGAAATCGTCTTCTCCCCCGCCGCACCCACCCGCCGGCTCGCGATCGCCTGCAAACCCAACTCCGCCAACATGCTGTCCACCCGCCGCTCATGCTCCGCCAACGACAACGCCGGCCTCCGGATCGTCACCGCATGCCGCAAATGCTCACGCACCGTCAGCTGCGGATTCAACGCCTCCTCCTGCGGCATGTGCGCCACAAACGGAACCAACTGCTCCCGGTGCTGATAGAGGTCAATCCCGTTCAACCTCACCTGCCCCCGCGTCGGCGCAAGCTGCCCGGACAACACCGAAAGCAACGTGCTCTTGCCACTCCCGCTCGGCCCGATGATGCACAACATCTCCCCTCGCCGGATCTCCAGATTCAAATGATCCAACGCCCGCGCCCCTGGCCCGAAATCATGGATCAACCCCTCCACCTGCAACGACTCGATCTGCGTCCGCTCCTCATCCAGAAACCCCTCGCTGAACCGGCACCTCACCGCCTGCGTCCCCGAAAGCCGGATCAACGACCCATCCATCAACACCGCCGATCCTTTCACCGGCAACCCGTCCACCAGGATCGGCCCCTCGCTTTCTCGAACATCCAACACCCCCTCCGCCAGTTGCGAGTCAAACCGGATGAACAACACCGTCCGCGGCGCAAGCTTCGGACCTAACAGCAAATCACCGCTGCTCAACGCCGATGCGTCGTTGGAAACCAAATACTCCTGCCGGTCCCCCGCCAACCGGAACCGCCGCCCGGACTGCACCGCCTTCCGCCGCAAATCATTGATCGAAAGACTGAACCCCTCCGAATTCCCCAACCGCTCGTGATGCCGGCACTCCACCACATCCCCCCTCTTCAGCGGCCCCCGGCTCCCCGCATGCAACTCCGTATCCCGCAACGCCTCCACCTCCGCCTGCAACCCGAACCGAACCCGCACCGCACTCGATCTCCCCCGCGTCCGCTCCGCCGTCAACCCGGCATCCCCCGTCTCCAGATAAATCGCCGGCGCATTCCCCGTCCGCTTCACATCCAGGAAAAACACCAGATCCTCATGCGTCAGCGTCCACCCCGGCACCACGATCGGCTGCCGCTCACGCATCCGGCAAAACCCGCCCGACTCCAACGACCTCCCGCGAATCCACAACGCCGACTTCCCCGTGTTCCGGATCAACACCAAATCCCCCACCCGATAAACCCGGAAATGCTGGTCCACCGCCGCCGGAGGCAACACCACATCCGCACCATCATGCCCGAAAACCAACCGCTCGAACGGCAACGCCTCATCTGTCGGCTGATCCTCCTCACCCATCTCCCGCAAAATCGCCAAACCGAAATCCGGCCGACCCAACCGCCTCATGAAAACCTCAAAACCCGTCCGGCTCTGCTCGGACCTCCCCGCCGTATCCACCAACGTGAATAACTGCAAACCCACCGCCAATTTCCCCTGATCATCCAGACTCTCCTTCAACTCCGCCGCCAACGCCTGCAACGGTCGCGGACTCCTCACCGCACGCTGCAACCTCCTCGATAGCCACCCATGGTCCACCTCCGGAAACGCACTCCGCAGCAAATCCAAAATCAAATCCGCCTCCAACGGACTCAGCATGTTGTCCAACGTCGCAAACGACGCGAACGCGTCCACCAACGCACCAACATGAGCATCCGTCCCAGGACGCAACGCCCGAATCCGCCCAATCCCAGGAACCACGCGCAACCAACCCCAACGCCGCGATTTCCGCGCCACTTGCGATTTCGATTCTGGGCCTGTTCCGCTGCCGTCCACGCCGTCTCCATGCCAGACCCGCGCACCACCCGCAAGAACCGCCTGACACAATCATCCGTCACTGAAATCCCCGGCAAACGCCGCCACATCCTCCAACAACACCCGATCTGCCGCTGCGGACAACGCCATCCCGTCGAGATACATCAAACTCTTGATCACCGGAAACGCCCCCTCCGGAAACTCCAACCCGCGCTCCACCGCCATCCGCACCGTCCGCATCATCTGCGTCGTTAGACTCTGCTCACCCACCGGTTTCCCGCCAAACCCGTCATACAAATTCGCAAACGCCCGCCGGAAAGGCTCCGGATCCGGCAGCGGCTCCAAACCAAGTGACTCGATCGCCCGTGCCGCGCCATCGTTGTCCTGCTTCCCCAAACACACCATGAAATCTAACAAACCCCGGCAAAACGCCACCGGCACCCGCTCCACATTCGCATTGTCGATGAACCACACCTGATCCCCCTCAAGACACACATTCCCCGGATGAAAATCCCCGTGAAACTCCCCACGGAAAAACAGGAAATACCCGTGGATCCGGAACAACAGCAGCAGCGACTCATAACTCAATCGCCCCTCGCTCAACAACCGCCTCACCGTCGGAGCCTTCACAAACTCGGAAACCAACAACCTCGGCGTCGTGAACTCGTCATACACCTTCGGAAAATGCAACTGCCTCAAATGCGGCAACCTCGCCAAACCCTCATCCCTCAACCGCATCAGCTCCGCCGTCCCCTCTCCCTCCGCGGTTAGATCCATCTCCCGCTCCGTCGTCCGCCGGATCGTCTCCAACGTCCCCACCGGATCCGCCAAACGCTTCAACGGCGGATAGAAAAAACACGAAATCCCCGCCATCACCCTCAAAACCCGCACATCCTTCGAAAACTGCTCCGCATGGTTCGCCCGCAACACCTTCAACACCACCTCGCTCCCATCCTTCAACCGCCCGCGATGCACCTGCCCCAACGAGGCCACCGCCAACGGCTCCTCCTCCACCTTCTCCAACGCCTCAATCAACGCCGCCGGTGCCTCCCTCTTCACCGTCGCCAGAAACTCCCCCGCCGCCATCGGCGTCGCCTGCTCATACAGCCTGCCTAACAACCTCGACTTCTCAGGACCCAATAAATCCGCCCGGATCGCATACATCTGCGCGATCTTCACCGCCAGCAATCCCATCGCCTCGATCTCCCCCGTATCCAACTTCTCCACGGGCCCGAAAATCATCCGGAACAATTTGACAAATCTCCACCAGCGCACGCCCCATCCTCCGCCCGATCTTGCTCCCCGCAATCGGTATTTCAACAATCTCTCCCAAACCTACCAAAAAAAGGGACCGCTGCTCCCAGCGGTCCCCTTCGATGAATGAATCTTGATTCAGCTCCTCAACTCAATACTGATAGTTCAGATAGAAGTTGAACTGCCCACCCTTGTCCGCCTCCTTGTCAGGAGAGTGAACCGGAATCGCGTAATCCAAAGCCAGCGGCAGTGGACTGATCGGCAGTTGCAAACGCACGCCAAGACCGATGTCGCCATGCAGATCGTTCGGGCTCAAATCCCAGGCACCCTCGTTCACAAAACCCACATCATAAAACACCGCGGCACGCACGGTCTCGATCACCGGCACGGTGTATTCGAACGTCACGTATCCCAGCGATTGACCACCCAGAACTTCCTGCGTCGGTGCGTCACGCGGTCCCACATCCCGGAACTCGAAGCCGCGCAGCGTGCGGCCACCACCCAGGAACATCCGCTCGAAAATCGGAACATCCCCGCTGATCGCATCCACCGTCGCCAACTCGCCGCTGATCGAGAAAATCGAATCCCACTTCAGGTTCCAATACTTCTGACCCTGCACCGAAAGCGTGTAGGTATCCACATCGCCGCCGAAAATCCCACCCGCCATCGTCACACCGGCATCAATCCGGTGGCCGGACCGCGGAAGAATCGTGCTGTCACGGGAATCGTAAAGATAGTTCAAGGCCACCGCACTGCGGATGTAATCCCCGTCCTCACGCTGGAACGCGGAAGCCAATGGCGTGCCGCTATCCACGTCGATCCCAACTTCTTCAAGCCGGTATTCCAGCTTCATCGAGCTGCGGTCGCTCAAACCCCA
>SYAP01000158.1 GCA_005787565.1 Verrucomicrobiaceae bacterium
ACCGCCTCCTGCTCCGCCAGCCGCTCCGTCATCCTAACAGGAATCCACAACCACGCCCACGGCCAGTTCGGCCACACCCACGACTACCACAAATTCTCCACCTTCCACTCCTGCGCCGCCCTCTCCCTCCCCCTCCAACTCAAACACCTCGGCTACCGCACCGCACACATCGGAAAACTCCACGTCGCACCCCAGTCCGTCTATCACTTCGACCAATACCTCACCACCCCCGGCGGCCCTCACAACACCCCGCGCTGGATCCCCGCCTGCGAACCCCTTCTAACGGAAAAATCCGACGCACCCTTCTTCCTCTGCTTCTGGACCATCGATCCACACCGCGGCAATGGCGACGAACCAACCGCCCCCGAAACCCTCAAACCCAACCGCTTCGGAAATCCACCCGCCGGCACCTCCTACCCCGGCACCGAAGAAGTCCTATACGATCCCGCCACTCTCCCCGTCCCCGCCTTCCTCCCGGACACCATCGAGTGCCGCCGCGAACTCGCGCAATACTACCAATCCGTCACCCGCACCGACAAAGCCCTCGGCGCACTCGTCGCCGCCCTCAAAAAAGCCGGCCAATACGAAAACACCGTCATCCTCTTCACCGCCGATCACGGCATGGCATTCCCCGGTGCGAAAACCACCGTCTACGAAGCCGGCCTCCACGTCCCCTTCATCGTCCGCACACCGCTCGCCTCCAAACGCGGACTCTCTAACAACGCACTCGTCTCCCACGCCGACATCACCCCATCCCTCCTCCACCTCGCCGGCGGATACGACCCCCAAAAACAAGCACCCCTCACCCTCCTCCCCACCCCCAAACCCACCGTCGGCGAAAACATCGGCAAACCCCTCACCCGCTACCACGGCCGCTCATGGCTCCCCATCCTCGAATCCGAAAACCCCACCGGTTGGGACGAACTCGGCGCCTCGCACACCTTCCACGAAATCCAGATGTACTACCCCATGCGCTCCTACCGCAACCGCACCCACAAACTCATCTGGAACATCGCCCACGGCCTCCCCTACCCCTTCGCCACCGACCTCTGGGCCGCATCCACCTGGCAGGCCCAGTTCAAAAAAGGCCCCACCGCACCCTACGGCAAACGCACCGTCGACTCCTACATCCACCGCCCCCCCTTCGAACTCTTCGAGCTCACAAAAGACCCAGCCGAGTCCAACAACCTCGCCGCAGATCCCCAACACGCCAAACTCCTCGAATCCATGAAAACCCATCTCAAATCCTTCCAACAATCCACCGATGACCCGTGGATCCTCAAATGGAACTACGAATGAAATCACCTAACACACCCAACCACCTCTCCCGCACAGAAATCAACGAAGGCTTCCAACTCCTCTTCGATGGAAAATCCCTCACCGGCTTCCGCGGCTTCCGCAAAGACCACATCCCCGCCCCATGGCAGGTCCGCGATGGCACCATCGCCCTAACAGAACCCGGCGGCGGCGACCTCATCACCACCGCCACCTTCACCCATTTCGAGCTCCGCCTCGAATTCAACATCTCCGCCGATGGAAACTCCGGCATCATGTGGCACGTCAGCGAGGACGGCGATCACACCTACGAGTCCGGACCCGAATTCCAGATCCTCGACTCCCACGCCCGCACCGGCTACCCCCACGAACGCCAGAAAGGAAACGTCTGCGGCGCGCTCTACGACATCATCCCCGCACGCACCGGCGACTTCCTCGGCCCCAACCTCTGGAACGAAGCCATCATCCGCGTCGATCACCACCACATCACCCTCCGGCTCAATGGCAACCTAACAGCCGATGTCGACACCTCCTCCGATCACTGGAAAAACCTCATCGCCGCCTCCAAATTCGCCACCTGGCCCCGCTTCAACGCCTACCCCTCCGGCCACATCGCCCTCCAGGACCACAACGACCTCGTCGCCTTTCGCTCCATCCGCATCAAACCACTCCCATGACCACCGACCTCGACCTCCTCGGTGCCGACGCCGACCGCGCCTACACCCTTCTCGCCTCCCTCGTCACCCCGCGCCCCATCGCCTGGGTCACCACCCTCAATCAAGACGGCTCCGTCAACGCCGCACCCTTCTCCTTCTTCAACGTCTTCGGCGATGATCCGCCCCTCGTCATCTTCGCCCCCGGCGATCGCGAAAACGGCACACCCAAAGACACCGCCCTCAACTGCCGCCGCTCCGGCGAATTCGTCGTCAACCTCCTCGACGAACCCCTCGCCGCCGCCATGGTCGCCACCTCCGCCCCCCTCCCCTACGGCACCAGCGAAACCACCGCCGGAAACATCGAAACCTCTCCCTCCCTCTCCATCGCCCCACCACGCATCACCCACGCCCCCGCCGCCCTCGAATGCCGCGTCCACTCCATCCAGGAAATCGGCAACAACCGCATCGTCCTCGGCATCGTCCACCACCTCCGCCTCCACCCCTCCCTCTACGACCCCGCCACCCGCCGCATCATCCAATCCAACTTCCACCCCATCGGCCGCATGGCCGCCCCCGACTGGTATTGCCAAACCACCTCCCGCTTCGAAATCCCCCGCCCCCACTAACCCCTCGTCCACTTCTCTCTTCTTCCCCCTCTCCCTTTCCGCACTCGTCATCCTGTTAATCCGTGGTTCTCTTCCCTCCCCGCCCCTCTCCGCGACCTCCGCATCTCCGCGTTTCGCTTCATAAGAATCCCGACCTTCGACCTTCGACCTTTAGACATTCAGACTCTCATCACTCCTCACCCCACCTCCATCACCATCATCACCGGATCATCCAACACATCCCCCACGGAAAGCCCCAGCAACTTCTGATAGAGCGCGCTCTCCGGCGTCAACAACGTCACCTCCATCCCCTGCAACTCCACCACCAATCCCCCCGCCACCGGAGCTAACAGAAACCACGAGGACTCACCGGAAACATCCACCTCCACCAACGCCCCCGGCCCCACCACCTCATCCCCAGCAAACTCCTCCGGCACCAACCGCTCGAACACCCCCACCGCCTCACCCAGCTCCGCCACCTGCTGTGCCTGCCCACGCGCCAAATACGAAGCCTCCAAACTCCGCGTATCATACTTCCCCTCCGCCTTGCTCCCGGGGTCCGTCGCCGCCGCATGCGCATCCAGCGCCGCCTGCGTCAAACGACCCAACCGCACACGCAACTCACTGCGAATCAACTCATACAATTCCGACTTCATCACAATCAGTTTTACAGGTCGAACGAATACCAGCGCACCTCATGCAATGGCACCGGAAGAAACTGCCTCGCGGATGCACCAATCGGCGCACGGCAGATATTGAGCAACCCTTCCAATTCCGGCACCTCCACCGGCTGCCCGTCGGCTCCTGTTAGCACCGCAAGCAGCAACCCATCCTTGGATTTGCGCTTGAACCCGATGCCATACCACGTTTCGCCATCCATCGAGACCCGCCCGCCATTTCCAACAAGTGCCGTGGAATCGCCCACCTTGAGCGATGTCACACCCTCGTGCGTCGAGATTTCCAACATGCGGTTCCCATCCTTCACCGACTTGATGATTCGCCGCCCCTCCTCATTGCTGTATCCATAGGTCCACCGGGTCTTTCGGCCGGAGGCGAGATCCGTGATTTCCAACCCTGTCAAATGCCTGCCTTCGGGATCATGGGTCAACAGATGGCCATGCACCGGCCCCACGACCTCATGGATGAGCCCTCCATCCTCCACCTTGCGGAACGGAGCGGATGCATCGGTTTCTACCATCTCCGTACCATTGGAATCATAGGTGGTGGCGCTTGTCACCCCGTCCACCGTGGAAATGATTCGTGCAGTTCTCGATACTCCGCCCGCCTCAATGGCGATGAAATATTCATACTTGTTCTCCACCGGCGGGGAAAACTGCGGAACCTGCGTCACCTCGGTCCAATAGTTGTTGTTCGGACGATCGGGATTCGATCCATAGCGATATTCCCACAACTGACCGGAAGGATCCCGGACGGAACCGCAGATTCCTGATTCAACATAGGTGATCCGCATTTCGTTGGATGGATCATCGGCATCATAGCCGATCCGGGTAAGATTGTGCTCGTCGTCATATTCATACCAATACTCGTTATCCCCGGTGTCACGTGAGTAAACAAGGTCACCTTCGGAATCAATCTGGAGTTCGGTCTCCACACCATTGCTGCCCACCATACGGCATACTGAGAAGTCTTTAGGATAGACTACAAAACGATATTCCGCTATAGTCTTCTGCATGCCGAAGATTGATGGGAGAAAGCTGGATCATGGGACAAGCGAACACATCAGGATTCTGGCTGTTCGTCGGGTGAGAGAAGATGG
>SYAP01000159.1 GCA_005787565.1 Verrucomicrobiaceae bacterium
GTGTCACTAAATCGGCCATAACGAATTCTATTGACGGAACCTGAATGCCAATAACTGCCGAATGCCAATAACTTCCAGACTTTTTAGCAAGAATTAACTTGTGCTCTGGTCCGGTTTTGTGTGGTGTCCGCCCCATGAACGCAAACAACCGCAAACGATGGGTTGCGCCGTGGAAGGATTCCACAACCAAGCCGGCGATGTATCACTGCATCTCGCGGGTGGTGGATCGGCGGTTTGTGCTGCAGGATGACGAGCGCGAGCAGTTCAGGAAGCTCATGCGGATGTGCGAGAAGTTCAGCGGTTGCAGGGTGCTTTCCTACTGCATCATGTCCAACCACTTCCACCTTCTGCTGGAGGTGCCACCGATGCCCGGGGATGGAATTTCTGATGCAGAGATGTTTGAACGACTCGGGGCTTTCTATAGCGAGGCGCAACTGGCGGAAATCGCCCGGGGAATGGCGGATGCGGTGGTGGTGCGACCTCGGAGCGAGTTTGAAATGCGACGCCTGGATGCCGCCGGACTTCCAGTCAGCACCGAACAGGTGGTGGAGCAGGCACGACTTGGTGCGGGCAAAAGGCTGGATGAAATCCGCAGCCGTTTCACGCGCCGGATGCATGATTTGAGCGAGTTCATGAAGTCGCTGTTAGAGCGATTCACCAAGTGGTTCAATTCGAAGCACAAACGGTCGGGTCACTTGTGGGAGGATCGCTTCAAAAGTGTGATTGTGGAGGATGGGGTGGCGGCGCGCACGATGGCTGCTTATATCGACTTGAATCCTGTTAGGGCGGGGATGGTGGCTGACCCGGCGGAGTATCGGTGGAGCAGTTATGGGGAGGCCATTGGCGGTGGGGCGAAGGGAATTGGTAAGAAGTCCCGGGAGGGGCTTGTTAGGGCGTGCCTGGCCCATGAGGGGGCGGGTTTTGAGGCGGAGCGTTGGAAGGATGCGTCGCGGATTTACCGGCGCTTGATGGGGATGGCGCTTGGGAAGAACAAGGGCCGGGCTGCGGGGACGGCTGCCGTCGAAGGGCGGGGTGTGGTGACGAGGAATACGACGGAGATGTTGCAGTCGGAAGATAACGAGACGGTTTTGCCGGATTTGGGGATGGCGGTGATGTTGCTGTGCAGGATCCGATGTTTCACGGATGGTGCGGTGATCGGGAGCCGTGCTTTTGTGAACGAGGCGTTCGAAGGGGCGCGGGAGCGGTTTGGGCGGAACAGAAAGGACGGCGCACGGCCGATGCGGGGGAGTGGATCGGCGGCGAAGGGGGTTTTGTGGAGTTTGAGGGATCTACGGACAGGCGTGGCATAGGGAGCATACATAGGTATGAATGCTTTCGACGAAGTTCTTTGGCTAAGAGCGGGCAGGTTTGCTGCGGACTGTTAGGGCACATTTGGGTGTGGCGGCGGAAGCAGCTTCCTGGGCAAAGGATGTGGCGTTGGAGTATCGAAGAATTCTATCGACTGGCGTGGGTGAGCGGGTGGAACGGAGTGGTGCGATGAAGAAGGTGGTGAAACGCAAGGGACTAGCAAGGAGGAGCTTGATGCGGAGAAGCAGCGATTGATCGAGGCCGAGGCGACGCGGATGGGGGAGATTCCGTTCAGACGGATGTTGCGATGCCGGGTGTGCCATTTCACGGATGGATCGGTAGTCGGCAGCAAGGATTTCTTGAATGCGGTATTTGAAAGCGCGAGGCATCTGTTCGGTCCGAAGCGGAAGGATGGGGCTCGGAAGATGCGCGGGGCCGGGGCTGCGGCAAAGGGGATGCTGTGGAGCGCGAGGGACCTGGGGGGTGGGATCGAATGAGATGACACCACCGCATATCACGACCCGACCAATCCAAAGGATTCGAGAGTATGCTGAAGGCAATTCCTGCTGTTTTGTCCTATTCATCTGATTCAGGCCCTCTTCACCGCTGCTTCACACCTCCGCTACAACCATCCTTGCTAAACCGAGGAATACCGCGGAGTGACCGACATCCGCTCCGGTTGGACGCAGAGAAGTATTTGGTCTGCATCAGCCGAATCTCCACTCCAGTCCTGCCTAATAGTGACTCGACCCAGGAATGGCCAAATCACCGGTCATTGATCCGCCAGAGCTTGATCTCAACAGATCAACCAATCCGGATATCGCAAAGTCACCCATCGCAGTTCTTACCTGCCACAAATCGGAATCAGCCAACTTCCCCATCCGTATTCAAAAAGCCGCCCGTCGCATGTTCCATCTAGACAGAGCTGCGGGGCGACATCCCAGTTTTCCCGGCCTTTTGACTTCAACTCGATCACAGCCCCAAACCAAACCCACCCAAAACCACCATCAATCCCCCATCCCTCTCAAACACACAAAGAAGAGAGGCGGACTTGCGTCCGCCTCTCAAAGTTAAGTTTCAAGAATCCTGAAACCGTTCACCACTGAATTCAGCGGCGGCGGCGAAGGAGACCAAGCGCACCAAGCGCACCAAGCAGCATCGTGGACGGCTCTGGGATTGCAACAGCAGGAGCCAGCTGGAAACCAGAAATTGGCTGCACAGGGCTGGTAGTGGCCGCAGCCAGAACCGACGTTCCAACTCCAAGGCCGTCGTTTGCAAAGGCAGGATTGAATGTAACAGAACCTGCAGCGGGAACATTCGATCCGGTGTAGGCACCGATACCAGTAATGAATCCGCCTGATTCCGCAACGAGGAAGAGATAGGTTTTGTTAGCAACATTACCCAGTTGGACGTTGCCAGTGGATGTCATAGCCCCAGCGGAAAACGTCGTGGAGCGAACAATCCCCGGACTGGTAGCTGGATCCGTCGCTCCGATGAGCGTAGAAAGCGCAGTGTCAAACATGGCGGGAGTAGAATTAGCACTGCTAAGCAAAGTTGCCATGCTGCCGCTAACACCAGTGAGTTCGGAAGTAGTTGAAACAAAAATGGCACGTCCAGAAACAGTGGTGCGCAGTTCAGAACCAGCACCATCCGTATCGAGAGTTATAAGCCCGACAGTGCCGTTAGCAATACCCGACAGGGCAAGGGTAACAGCACCTGAAGTTCCAGAGAAGGCTGCGGTTGCAGCCACCAATACTGATAATAATTTAGTTTTCATGGATATTTGTATTAATGGAGATTTGTTGAGTGAAGATTTAATCAACGCTTGTTATAGACCAGACTGAATTCTGAAAGCAGTGTCCACAGCAGCCGCGAAAATCGCTCCTTTAGTGAATGAGAACGTATCGGTGGACGGGCTAACAAAATCGATGGTCACCTCTCCGGCACCGTCAGCATAATAAGTGCCAATTGAATTGATGAGATCGCCTGGCGGGTAGACCGTGATGTTGTCCGAGAACGGAGACATGTCAGCAAACCCAAGATCCTTGATGGGGGCAGAATCGCCAACCAACGGGTTGATAGGCCCGACGATGTTGATAACTCCACCACCTGATATCTGAACAACCGTGGCACTTTCCTTCACCTCCCCGGTCACCGTCAAAGCAACATCAGCTGCCGTGTCGAATACGAAACCAGTCCCTGGAGGAATAGGCCGATCACTGCCGTCTGGATCCGCGAAATTGGTAGACCAAATAGATGATCCGATGAAATAGTATGTATCGCTTGAGCCATCCGGGTTGTAGAACGTGGCGGCGTCACTGAAAGACGCAAGGTTAGCTTCTGCGGCAGCCATTACATTTGCCAGTGTAACGTGAGGGCGAACGACAATCGTCTCTGTCCCAGCCAGAGATAGCGCAGTAATATCCGAAGCCAACACAATTTCGGAAGCCGTGTTCGATACGATGTCGATGACGACTCCTTGGTTCGCCCCTGCCTCGGTAATCTCTACATAATGAGTTGGAAACTCAGCTCCCTCATCAAATGCTCCGGCGGTCAAAGAAGCGGCTGAGAGCGAAAGTGTGGTAGCTCCGGCAGCAGTGATTGCGCCAACAAAAGCAGGACTTTCGATCAGGCCCGGCACAAACAAGTTTCCACCGGCTTTAGCGTCGTAATTGTAGTAACCAACAGGCGTGGTTACAGCGGTTTGCGCGGACGCAAGTCCGCATGCGGCGAAGGCCGCGAGGAGGGAATAGGGAATGAATGGTTTCATGACAGGGGTGGTTTTAGGTTGGGAATGGGGTTTTGTCGAGTTTTTTTGTCGGAAGGCAATGAGTCGAGTTCGTCACTCGCCACACACATTCGCGTATTTTTAGGTTTCGGGCACAACAAAGCAGGTCATCGGCCATCCTCGCAAGGAAAATTTGCAAAAATTTATCCCGAATTTGCAAGTTCTTTCAATTCATTGATTTTATGAGGGTTATGCTGGCTTTTTCAGCGCATTTTGGAGGCGATTTGTGGGTTTTTTGATAGAGGAAAACGCGAGTTTGGCGGAAATTGCATGGGATTGTGGGGCTGAGTGGTCGGGCGCGGGTGGGGAGGGTTCGAGAGTTTTGGAGGTGCAAGAGGGGTGTTTGGCTTGGGTGAGGGACTTGAGTCGGGTTTGTTGATTGGGGTGCGGATCTCGTGCTGGGACTTTGATGTGGCAGATGAAACTTGAAATGCGTTTGCTTCTATCAGGTGGTGGGCATGTAGAGGCTCTCTGCTGATTTGAGGCAGTCATGGTTGGACGAGGATCACCCCGACCTAACGGTTATGTCCGGAGTCAGGTGTTCCGTTTAGGCCGAATGGGTCGGTCTATCAAATGGCGGGATGGGGGAGAGTTACCGGGAAGCAGAGGGACGAAGCGCTTAAGCGTTGTTCGGAGGACTACACTCGGCTGAAGATATTCGGTATACTGGATGGGATTGGGTGTTGGGGATTTGGATTGCAGGGTTGGGGGTCTGCCATTCAGTTTTCCGCCGCATGTCCACATCCTCAGCCCAACGCATTGTTATTGGCGGCACGATTGCCATTGATCACGTGAAGACTCCTGAAGCCGAAGCGGAGGGCTTGTTGGGGGGGTCGGCGTCGTATGCGGCGCTGGCGGCGTCATTTTTCAGCAAGGATGTGGAGCTGGTTGGGATCATCGGTCATGATTTCCCGAAAGGGCATTTGGCGATGCTGGAGGGGCGTGGAATCTCGCTGGATGGGGTGGAGCGGTCGGAACAGGAGTCGTTCACGTGGTCGGGCGAGTATCATGAGAACATGAACGAGCGGACGACGCATCGGGTGGGGCTGAATGTTTTGGAAAACTGGCAGGTGAAGGTGCCGAAGGAAGCTGGGAAGGCGGGGATCGTGGTGCTGGCGAACATGTCGCCGGACAATCAGTTGGAGATGTTGGCGCAGTGCTCGGGTGAGCCGCGGTTTGTGATTGCGGACACGATGGATTTGTGGATTTCGATCGCCAACGAGCGGCTTCACGAGGTGTTGCCGCATTTGGATTTGTTTGTGTTGAATGAGGGGGAGGCGCGGGATTTGGCGGGGACTCCGAGTTTGGTGAAGGCGGGGCGTTTGTTGCTGGAGAAGGGTCCGCGCAGCGTGGTGGTGAAGCTGGGAGAGTTCGGCGCGATGCTATTCTCGAAGGATGGGAGTTTGTTCCGCAGCAGTGCGTTTCCTTTGGAGCACGTCGCGGATCCGACAGGGGCCGGCGACACGTTTCTCGGTGCGATGGCGGGATATCTCGCCTCGCATGGGACCGGGCCTTATCCGGTAGAAACGATGCGCAAGGCGGTGGTGCATGGATCGATCCTGGCATCGTTCACTTGTGAGGCGTTTTCGACCCGGCGCCTGGAGGGGCTCTCGGATGAGGAAATCGCCGGGCGCATGCGGGAATACCGTGCGATGACGGACTGGGCGGCGGAGTGATTTTTCAAACAGGGGAAGGGATGGAATCCCTCACTTCCTTGGTGGCGGCGGTGATGTCACCGGCTTGAAGGAGATCGGAAACGATCACAACACGGCGCGCGCCGGCATCGAGGACTGTTTGGAGGTTGTCCCGCCGGATGCCGCCAATGCAAAACGCAGGAATGCGGCTTCCGACGTCTCGCTCCATCTTGCGAATGTGTTCCAGGCCAATGCCCGGTCGGCCGAGCTTGGTGGGTGTCGGGAAAAGCGGCCCGAAGCCGATGTAGTTGAACCCCTCGGCGAGGGCGGCGCGGGCTTGGTCGAGCGAGTGGGTAGAACGGCCGACGATCATGTGTGGCCCCACGATTTTCCTCGCATCTAACAGCGATCCATCATCCTGCCCGATGTGGACTCCATCGGCACCGAGCTTCGCAGCGAGGTGGGGAAAATCGTTTAAAATGAAGGGAACTCCGGCGTTTTTGCAAAGCGGCATCAGCGTTTCGGCAATGCGGCGGATGATCTCTTCCGAGTGGCCTTTGGCTCGGAGCTGAAGCAGGTCCGCGCCACCGGCGAGCAGGGCCGCAGCAACATCGGCTGCGTTTTCCTCGCGGGCGTATCCGAGGTCGAGGATGGCGTAAAGGCGGGCGGTTTGCAGAGACATCAGGCGGGTCCCACCTCTCAGGATTTCCGCTCCTCAATGAATCTGGAAACCCAGCCGATGTCGTAGTTGCCGGAGGCGAAGTCCGGGTGGGCGAGGATTTCCTGTTGGAACGGGATCGTCGTTTTGATGCCGCGAATCATGAACTCGCCGAGCGCGCGTTTCATGCGGGCAATGGCAATTTCTCGGGTGGCACCGGTGACGATGAGCTTGGCGATCATCGAATCGTAATAAGGCGGAACCGAGTAGCCGGAGTAAACATGGGTATCGACGCGGACGCCCTTGCCGCCCGGTGCATACCAGAGATCGATGGTGCCGGGGCTAGGGGTGAAGTTATTGTAGGGATCTTCCGCGTTGATACGGCACTCGATGGAATGCCCGCGCGGACTTGCTTGGAGCACATGGCGGGACAACGGCTCGCCGGCAGCAACCCGGATTTGCTCCTTAATGAGCTCGCAGCCCATCACTTCTTCCGTCACCGGGTGCTCAACCTGGATCCGGGTATTCATCTCCATGAAATAGAAATTCTCAGCCTTCTCGTCGACAAGATACTCGATGGTGCCGGCGTTCTGATAGTTGATCGCCTTGATCAGCGCTACCGATGCCTCGCCCATGCGCTGGCGGAGTTCCGGCGTGAGGAGTGGCGACGGACATTCCTCAATGATCTTCTGGTTTCGACGCTGCATCGAGCAATCCCGCTCGCCCAGGTGGATGTAGTTGCCGTGGGAATCCGCGATGATTTGAAACTCGATATGGTGCGGATTGATGACAAGCTTTTCGAGGTAGCACTCGCCGTTTCCGAACGCCGCGAGCGCTTCATTGGACGCAGCGCGAAATAGCGAAATGAACTCGCCGATTTCAAAACACGGACGCATCCCACGCCCGCCGCCACCTGCCGTAGCCTTGATCATCACCGGTAGCCCGATCTTTTTTGCTTCCTCAAGCGCCGCCTCGGCATCAACCATGATTCCGGAACCCGGAGTGATCGGCACGCCATTCGCAACCGCAGTCGCGCGTGCGGTCGCCTTGTCACCCATCATCGAAATCACCGAAGCGGAAGGACCGATGAAGGTAATTCCGGATGTCTGACAAATTTCCGCGAAGCGGGCATTCTCTGATAGAAATCCGTAACCCGGATGGATCGCATCCGCACCGGTGATTTCGGCAGCGGCAATGATCCGGTCGGCTTTCAAATAGGACTCCTTGCTCGGTCCGGGCCCGATGCAGACGGCGTCGTCCGCCAACTGCACGTGCATCGAATCCACATCGGCTTCGGAATAAACAGCGACGGATTCCACATCGAGTTCGCGGCACGCGCGGATGATGCGGAGGGCGATTTCACCGCGGTTGGCAACCAGGACACGCTTGAACATGGGAGAGGATTGGCTGGATTTCAGTGTTCGATTTTCAATGTGAAAACCGCCGGGTCACTTGATGCGGAAAAGCACGTCGCCGTATTGCACGGGGGTGGCATCTTCGGCAACGAGCGCACAAATGGTACCGGATTTCTCGGCTTTGATCTCATTCATCACCTTCATGGCCTCGATGATGCAAAGAGTTTGGCCTTCTGAAACGGTGGAGCCGACCTCGACGAAATTCGGCGCGTCCGGAGCGGGCTTGCGATAAAAAGTGCCTACCATCGGCGAAGTGATCTCTGATCCTTCCGCCGCGGCAACCGTTGCAGGAGCGGCCGATCCGGTTGCTGCGGGAGCTGAAATCGCCGGAGCTGCGGCTGCGGGGGCACTCGGCAAGCTGGCCAGCAAGCCGCGAAGATCATCAAAATCCGGACCTTTCTTCAGCTTCAGATGAAAGTCCTTCTTGGTGAGATCGAAATGGGTGAGGCCATGCTCGTTCATCAATTCGACAATGCGGCGGATTTCCTGGAGGTCCACGGTAGGAAGGGGGTCGGGGTTGGCGGTGGTGAAAACGGCCCGGCTGGGCACGTGTCGGTCGCGCAAGCTAGGTCCGACAGCGAAACACCGTCAAGCGGGAACCCGTGGCATTGCGGGATTGCAGGTTGCGCGCAGCCATCGTTTCAATGGCGGCGTGAGCGAGTCGCAGGTCTTACATGAGTTGCCCCGCAAAGGCATGGCGGGCGAGTTTGTCCCGAAGCATTACTTCCGCCGCATGGAGCGCGATGAATTGTGCCGCCCCGACAGGCCGCTTGAAATCGATCTCGGCTGTGGCGACGGGACCTTTCTCAGGGAAATGGCGGGCGCAGTCCCGGAGCGCGACTTCCTGGGCGTCGAAAGGCTGTTAGGAAGAGTAAAAAAAGTCTGCCGCAGGATTACCCGCAGCGGGTTGGAAAACGCCCGCGTGCTTCGCCTGGAAAGCCGATATTCCATCGAGTGGCTGCTCCCGGAAGCATCCGTCTCACGCCTGCACCTGCTCTGCCCCGACCCTTGGCCAAAGGCGCGCCATCACCGCCGCAGACTCGTCCAAGTCGATTTCCTCAAAGCCATCCAGCGCGTCTTACAGCCAGGCGGCGAATTCCTCTTCATGACCGATCATGAGGAATACTTCGAGTGGGGCTGCGAGCAGGTCGATGCCTTTGCCCAATTCGAACGCCTCGAATGGCCCGAAAACTCCTTCTTCTATCCAAAAACCGACTTCCAAATGCAATGGGAAGCCGAAGGCAAATCCATGCATCGCCTTCGCTGCCGCAAACCCATCACCGAGGATTGAGCCGCAACACCGATCGATCCACAAAACCCGAAATCTCCAGCACCCCCTCTGACGTCACCCGCATCGTCACCCCTCCCGTCTCACGCTGATCGACCACCGAAATCCCCCGCTTCCGCCAATAATCCGCCTGCCTCCCCGGCAAGCGCTCCTCCACCGGAAACGCAGAATTCGACGCAACAATCACCTGCGGATTCACCACATCCAAAAAATCATCCCCCAGCGTCAAACTCCGCCGATGCCTCCCGGCGATGAGCACATCCGCTGAAACATCCCTCCCGGCCCTCAAAATCCTCTCTTCCGTGGAATACCCCGCGTCGCTCACAAAAAGCAACCGCCACCCACGCCAGTGCAGCCGATACACCGCCACCCGCTCATCCGCGATCGCATTCACCGCCATCGGATCCGGCGCATGAACCACCTCAAGACTCGCCCCTCCAGGAAACGGCAACATCGCCCCTTCCGCCGCACCCACCGTCCTGACTCCGCCCTTCGCCGCCCCCTCAGCCCATGCCTGAAACGCCGGACTCCGTGACCGCCTAACAGGCAACACCACCTGCCGGATCGGCAACGCATCCAAAACCTCCCCTCCCCCACCCAAATGCCCACCATCCGGATGGCTCAACACCACCGAATCCGGCACCACCCCCAACCGCTTCAACGACGACCGTACCTCCCACTCAAAACTATATCGATCCCCGCAATCCACCAACACCGCCCCATCCCTACCTCCAGAAAAACACGCCGAACCCGCCCCATACTCCAAATCATACACCAACAAAAACGGCTCATGCGCACGCCGGACCTGAAAATTCCCTCCCGGAATCGCCGCAAACCCCTCAGCCGTCCCCGCACACCAATTCGCAAAAACCCCGTTCACCCGGTTCACCCCCTTCGAAACCCACGGCACCAACGGATGCACCGCCGCCGAAAACAAACCCAACGCCAAAATCACAAAAACCAACGGCACCAAAACCACCGTCGCCAAAACCGAAATCGGCGTCACCAACCCGAAATGCACCACCGTCAACGGCGTCGACCCCACCCACGCCGCACTCGACACACTCACCGACCCCGCCAGCCACCGCCGGAACCCCAACCACCACCGCTGCCCACGGCTCATCAAAGACTCCGGCAAATACAACTCCGGCGTCCTCATCCACGCAAACCAACGCCCCGCCAACGAACTCCCCACCGCAATCGCCGCCACCACCCCATACGACAACTGCACCCCCGGCTGAAAAAGCAAACGCCCGTCCAAAATCAACGTCACCAACAACACCGCACCCAAACTGTTCAACAAATCCGGCCGCCGCCGAAACACAAACGCCCCCAGAAAAACCCCACCCATCCACGCCGACCTCAACGCCGGCGGACCATTCCCCACCAACCACGCATACCCGAACATCATCCCCACCAAAACCACCACAGCACGCCTCCTCGATACCCCCAGCCCCGTCAAAACCAACCACCCGATCCCACCCACCAACCCCACATGCAGCCCGCTCACACTGAAAACATGCAACGTCCCGCTATCCCGAAACGCCCCGATCAATTCATCCGAATCCTGCGGATACTCCCCGATCACCACCGCCCGGATCACACGCGCCTCCTGTGAATCCTCCGGTAGCCCCGCCGCCACCCCCTCACGGAAACCCTGCCGCACCCCCGCACCCCACCTCGCCCAGTCACCCACCTCCAACTCATGCCTCTCGGCTCGAAAAACCACCGCCACACCCTGATTCCGCAGCCACCCCGCCTCATCAAACGCACCCGGATTCCTCGCCACCGGCAAACCCTCAAACCTCCCACCAGCCCTCACCCGCGCCCCCGCCACTGGAGCATCACCCCTCCCCTCCCACTGCACCACCGCACCCCCAAACTCCCGCCCATCCAAACGCACCCGCGCCACCCAGAACCCGTCCGCCCCCTTCCCATCCTCCAACAAAAAACCCTCCGCCCGCTCCGTCGCCACCCCCACCAAACGCTCCTCCAACCCATCCCTCACAGAAA
>SYAP01000160.1 GCA_005787565.1 Verrucomicrobiaceae bacterium
GACGCTCTATCCAATTGAGCTACGGGTGCCTTGCGGCTAGCGCGGGCGGGCAGAAAGCCGCTTTTGCCCCCCACTGTCAAGAATTTAGGCGAAAAAATCCCAGCCAACTCCACTCACTCCCCATACCCGAACGCCTCCAAATACGGTGCCAAACGCGCCAGATACGGCTCGAAATACCGCTCATAACGCCGCCAGCGACCAATCGCCCCACCATGAATCGGACGCATCACCGCCTCATGCGTCGGCGACCGCACAAACTTCCCTCGCGCATGCTCCGCCGGGTCCCCCTGGCCCAACACCCACTCCGTCCCCAAAAACGCCGTCACCCGCCGCCCCACCGCATCAGGCGCCGCGATCAAATCCTCATACCGCACCTCCATCCATGGCTGAACCATCCTCGGCCTCACCCGCAACCACAAATCCAGCGTGAAACAACACTGCTCCACCGCCTCACCCAACGTCAGCCAGTTGCTACTCCACGGCGTCAGCAAAACATCCTGAAAACAAGCACTCAGACACACATCCCGCGGGTCACGGATCATATGGACCACCCGGCTATGCGGCATCGTCCGCACCAAACGGCCCACACTGATCGAAAGCCCCGGATTCTTATCCATCAACACCCCCCCGGGACTAGACGCACCACCCAACCTCTTCAGCTCATCCAAATACCGCCGTCGATAAACCCCCAACGCCTCTTCCGGCATTCCACGCACCCACTCCGCAAACCCCTCCACCACCCCGGCCTCCAGGTGCGCCCGGACCAGCGCCGCATCCACCCGCGTCGAGTAAACCGGTTCCTCCTCCACACTCACCACCTCCGGATGCGCATCCAACATCTGCTCTAACAACGTCGTCCCGCTGCGTGGATGCCCTAACAAAAACGCATGCCCCTCACATCCGGCCACCGGCTCCGCCGCAGCCCACGCCCCGGCCTCCTCACGTGAAAACTCGCACGCCTCCTCATGCCACCGCCGCCAACCTCCCCGCTCCGCCCGGAACCGCACGGCCATCGGATGCCCCGCCAACAATCCCTTCGCCCTCCCCAACGCCTCAAACGCCTCATCGTATTCCCCCATGTCATCCAACACCGCCGCCAGCGTATGCCCCGAGGAAATCGTAAACGGCAAAGGAATCCGCCCACCCGGAATCGCCAGCTTCCGCAAAATCCCCACCGCCCCCGCAGGATCCTCGCCCCGGATCACCCGCGCCTGTGCGGACATCACCTCCGGCAAATGCGCCCCAAGCCGCAACGCATCATCCACCGCCGCACGCGCCTCCACCCCACGCCCGCAACGCAAGTGCAACATCGCCTCCCGCGCCTTCCCCACCGCCCGAACCTCCGCCACAGCAAATCCCCCAAGCCTCCCAAACGTCTCCAACGCAAGATCGATCCGATCCAACGATTGCAAACGCTCACCCAACGCATCCAACACCCCCGGCTGCCCCTTCCCCATCTCCTGCAACCGCCTCACCCATTCCACAGCTTCCTCATCCAGCCCAGCCTTGAAACAACTGTCCACCAAACCTAACAAAATCTCCGCATTCCCCGGATACCGCCCCGCCGCCTCCCGCAGAAACACCACCGCCTCCTCCGCATTCCCATGCAAAACCTCCTTCGCAGCCGCCTGCTGCAACTGCACATCGCTCAGCTCGCGCGGATCAATCATCACTGCATCCGAAAGGGAAAACGCCAAGAGTCAAGCCCCACACGCTCGCGGAGCTTGACCCTTGCCTTGAAAACCAAACCACCAATCAAAGACTCGGCACTGCCAAACGACCGAAGAACGGACCCGTCGCAGGCCTTGGAATATAAACCACCACCCGGTCAGCCGCAGGCACCGCTCCAGCCGCCGGATAGAACCCCGTGGTAACCTGCACCACCACACCACCCTCACCATCTTCCGCTGCCTGCCACGTCCCGGCCAGGTCAGCCGTCGTCTGCACCACCGGTCCAAGATAGGCCGATGCCGCAACACGCCGGAACGTGAACTGGATGTAATCCTCGGATCCAGCACCCAGATCCTCCGTCGCCAACTCAAGCGTCGGCATCAGATCCAAATTGCTCATCGTCGCCGGATTCCCACCCAACACGAACTCCACCGCGTTCGGAATCCCATCACCATCCGGATCCGCATCCCTCGCCGCATCGGGCCCTGTTAGGAAAAACGGAGCCCCCTCGACCCAAGTCACAAACGCATCACCTCCAGGAACCGTTAGAGTCACCGCGCCGGCATCCTCGTAATCCAACACATAGCTCGTTCCGCCAATCACATGCGTTCCCGCCGGCAACCCGTCGAAAGTCCCCGTCAACGTCCCGCTGTAAGTGATCAACGTCAGCTTCGTCCCCGGTGCCATCACAGCAGGAGCCACCGCAATGTCCGTCAGCGAAAGCGCACCCGCCAACGTCACATCACCCGTCACATTCAACACATCGCAAACACCCGGCGAAGATGAGTCAAACTCCGCCTGATACGTCGCCCCGGCGGAAAGCGTCAGCGATCCCGTCGCAAGCGATTCCACCCCGGCGCCCGGTGCCACAAAACCACCCGACTCCACCGTCAAAACCCCATCCACGCTGCCACTCCCCGCCAAAGTCGCCGTCGTCTGCACCGTGATCGGCGTCGCATCCAGATCTCCTTCAAGGAACATCGTCCCGCCAACCACCTGCGTCGGCGCCGTATACGCATACGCACCCTTCATCGCCATCAATCCCGGCCCCTCCTTGCTGATCGGGTTGCTCCCCGTATTGATCGTCACATTCTCCAACACCAAATCCTCCACCGCATCCCCATCCGCCACCGTGAATCTGAAATTCGAATTCACACGGTTGAACGTAATCCCGGAAACCACCGATGACGTCGCGGACTCAATCGTCGTTAGATTGAAATTGAAATCAGCCCGGATCTCCGGATTCCCGCCATTCGATTCGATCGTCGCCCCAGTCATGTTGATCGCATCCAGGTACTGCTCCTGCCCCACCGCAAACAGACCACCCTCCAGATTGATCACCGGCGACGTCGTGAACGCCCCACCCAGCGCGTGATACGCACCCGGCGGAATGATGAGTTCGGCACCCGCATCCACCGTGATCGCCGGAATCCCGATCACCGCATTGAACGCCCCACCCGCCGCAAGCACCGTTCCCTCCTCAATCAGAAGACTCGTGTTGTTGAAAGTCCCTCCCCCATATCCCTGCAATCGCAACGTCCCGCTTCCGGACTTCGTCAACAATCCACCACCCGAAAATCCTCCGCTCAACGTCAGCGTCACATCCGCATCGGTCTCCACCTCCGCGGCACTCGATGTCAACCGCAAGCCCCTGCTCAGCGAATGCGAACCTGCCGCCTGATAGATCGCATCAAACCCCAGCTCGATCGCCGTGGTCCCCGCTCCCAAACTGGTCGCGGTCGTCGCAATCACCTTGCCCGCCGCAATCTCCGCATCTCCCGAAAACGAATGGCTGCCGGACAAATTCAACGTCGAAAGCCCCGTCTTGATCAAACTCGTACTGCCCGTGATCGGTGCCCCGCTGAACTGATAGTTCGTCGTATCACTGCTCACCAGAATCTCCGATGGTGCGATCGTCCCACTCAACACCACATTGGAAACCGTCGAGCTATCATCAAACTCAATCGAATCCGCCTCATAAAACTTCGATGGATCCCCGTTGCTCACCAACTTCCAGTTGTTGCTCGTGTTCACGTCCCAAGCATTGCTGTTGGCACCAGTCCAAATGATCGAATCCGCACCCGTTACCTTGAAAATCAGCTGGTTGTTCGCACTGTCATCAATCAAATCCACCGTATAATGCGGATTCGGCAACGGCGCTGCGGTGAGCGAACCCAACCCCAATCCCGAAACCGTCGTATACTTCAGCACCACGAACTCATCGCCCACCATCAACGCCTGGGCAGGAACCACACGAATCGTCGAGGCCGACTGCACATTCAAATCCAACACATCGAGACTGTCTACCTGCGCCCCCACCCGCAGCGCGAGGCTGCCACCATTCATAATCACATTGTTCACCAAACTCGTCCCCGGAACCAAAGCCGTGCCCGCACCCAATGTCCCGCCCGCATTCACCGTGATGTCCGAGTTGATCAGCGTCGCCCCGGGCAACAACGTCCCGCCACTCACCGTCGTGGTTCCCGTGTAACTTTTCGCCCCGTTCAGTGACAACGTCCCCGCTCCCACCTTCAACAGATTCGTCGGCACCGTCTCCGAAATCGCCGCACCCAGCGTGATCGTCCGCCCCTCCACCCCGCTAAACGAATCCAGTGTATCCACCGTCACCGTGCCGCCTGTTAGAAGCACCGGCTTTGTCGATGTCCAGTTGCCGAACGCCCCAAGCGTCGCACCGCCAATGCTGAAAACCTTGTTCGCCTGGTTGTTGATCCCACCAGTTCCCAAATTCAACCGCCCACCCGTCACCGCAAACGTCGCGGAATTTCCCCGACCATTGTTCAAATTAATCCCTAACAGATTTGCCGTGCCACCCGTCTGGTTGAACTGGATTCCCCCACGGTCCCAACCCAGGCTCATCCTCGCGTTCAACGCGTTCAACGTCCCGCCGGAAAGATTGTAAACCCCAGTCGTCCCATACCCCCAGTGCCCCATCAAAAACGACGAACCGGTCCCGTTGTCGTTGTTGGTCCCCGTGATCGAAAGCGTCCCGCCGGAATGACTCACAATGTTGTCGGTGTAATACCAATCGTTCAGGGCAAACCGCTGCGTCGTCACATCCGCTCCCGCTTCGATGTTCAGATTCTGCACCCCGGAGGATCCACCGGTCCATCCAAAGCTCAAATCGGTCAAACCCGTCACCGTGCCACTCAACGTCAACCTTCCGTCATGCATCCGGATCGCTCCGCCAAATGAACTGTCCCCGCTCAACACCAGATTTCCTGTCCCCCGCTTGTCGATGCCCCCACCTGTCACATCCACGGAAATCGTCGTCGTTCCCGCTATGTTGAAAATCGTCCCGCCTGCAATCTGCAATGCCCCGCTCCCGCTGATCGTCGGCGTTCCCTCCTGCGTCGTCAGAGACGACAACGCCACCGAAGTCGCCAAATTCACGCTGAAAGGATCCACCGCGTCCGCCCCCGCCGAAAAAATCGCCGCATTCGGCCCCGCACCCCACACTTCCGTCGCCACATCGCCATTCGCCGAGGTCGACCAATTCGCATCATCCCAATTCCCCGACGGAGCCACCCCACCGGCACCTCCTGTCTCCCCATCAATATCCCAATACAAATTCGCCGCGGAAGCGGTGAAAGCCCCAAAAGTCAACACAACGGTGGCGGTAGTGGACAAGCTCAGGGCACGAAGGAACGGATTTCTCGAAACGGATTTCATGGAATTTCAATCTGGAGTTAAAACAAATGGAACAATGACAAGGTCCCCCGCTGCATCTTCCGTGCCAAGCCAAATGCTACCCCGAAAACAATAAGCCCACTGTTTCCACCCCCAACCCCGAATGCCAGAAAATACTAACAACTTCAGCCATGCCATCTAACTGAAAAACCCCACCCCACTCAACTCACCTCAAATCCACAACCCTCGGCAAATCAAAAACCACCACAGCCATCCACCCCATCCTCTCCACCATCATCCCCCTGTCCAACCCTTCGCCACATGCCAAATCCTTCCGCACCACCAACCCCGCTCCCCGCCAAAAAATAATCTCAAAAATTCTATCCCCGCTCTCCCATCACCCACGGAAACACCACCCCGGAAAGATAGGCGTGACACACAGAGCCACCTCAGGTAGTCTCCCGCGCCCCCGACCTCTCCCGTCACCCGCATGAAAAGCCATCTTCACACCCTTGGTTACCGTTTTCTCACCCGCACCCTGACCGGAGCGGACAATGGCGAATCGCACCTTCCCGGCCTCACCCGCCGCGGCTTCCTGGTCGCCACCGCATCGCTGAGCAGTTGCTCCATGCTTTCTTCTGACAAAAACGAACCCGCACTCACCGCCACCACCCCCACCGGCCCTGCGGACCCAGTCAAAACCCCTTCCAACCGCGCCTACCGCACCCCTCCCGTCCAAGGCCCCGTCCCGCGCAACCCGGACATGAACCTCCGCGCCGACTTCTCCAAAAGCGCCGGCGTCACCTTCACCCGCGTCCCCGTCGCCGGAAAATACATCGCCCTCACCTTCGACGACGGCCCACACCCCCAAAACACCCCCCGCCTCCTCGACATCCTCCGCGCACGCAACGTCAAAGCCACCTTCTACGTCATCGGCCGCAGCGTCGACCTCTACCCCGGCGTCGTCCGCCGCACCGTCGCCGAAGGCCACGAAATCGGCAACCACACCTACACCCACCGCCTCCTCTCCAAACTCGGCGATGCCGAAGTCCGCCAGGAAATGGCCCGCACCCGCGATGCCATCGCCCGCGCCGCCGGCGTCCAACCCCGCACCATGCGCCCACCCTACGGCGGCCTCCTCCAGCGCCAACGCGAACTCGTCCACGCCGAATTCAACTACCCCACCATCCTCTGGTCCGTCGACCCGCTCGACTGGAAACGCCCCGGACCCAGCGTCGTCACCTCGCGCATCCTCTCCAACACCACCGCCGGTGGCATCGTCCTCGCCCACGACCTCCACTCCCAAACCGTCGACGCCATGCCCGCCACCATCGACGGCCTCCTCCGCCAGGGATACCGCTTCGTCACCGTCTCACAACTCCTGGCCATGAAAGTCGAAACGGCAACCGCACAAGCCGCCGTCGAAACCCCCGGCCAATAACCGCCACAACCCCAAACCCACATGTTCGGCGAGCGGTATTTCGCGACTCGCGAACGGTTGGCGGGCCTCATGCGCGGCATCGCCGCCCTCGGAGTCCAAACCGGGGCGGACCTCCAGGGCCTCCTTCCGCTCGATGAAGCCGAAAACGGCCTCGGCAGCCCGTTCCTCTTCGTCGTCTGCGGCGAAGTCAACGCAGGCAAATCCACCCTCCTCAACGGCCTCTTCGGACGCGACCTCTGCAAAGTCAACATCCTCCCCGAAACCGACCGCGTCCTCTGGTACCGCCACGGCCCCATCTCAAAAGACGTCGAACTCACCCCCTTCCTCGAAGAACGCTACCGCCCCGTCGACTTCCTCCGCGACTTCAACCTCGTCGACACCCCCGGCACCAACTCCATCGTCCGCGGCCACCAGGACATCACCGAACGCTTCCTCCCCGTCGCAGACCTCCTCCTCTTCGTCTTCCCCGTCTCAAACCCATGGGGCGCCGCAACCTGGGACTTCATCTCCCGCATGCCCAAGGAACTGCTCGGAGAAATGATCTTCATCATCCAGCAAGCCGACCAACGCGAACCCGCAGACATCGCCGTCATCCTCGACCACATGCGCGACCTCTCCATGAAACGCATCGGCCGCGTCCCCCCCATGTTCGCCGTCTCCGGAAAACAGGCATGGCAGGCCAAATCCTCTTCACCCTTCGCCGCAGATCTCCTCAAATCCAGCGGCTACCCAGCCCTCGAAGACTTCATCTCACGCCGCGTCTGCGAATCCCCCGCTCGCAAGGCCATGCTGGAAACCTGGCGCTCACAATCCGCAACAGCCCTCCGCAAAGTCGAAGACCGCATCGAGGACCAAACCCGCAGCCTCAACCAACAAAGCCGCTTCCTCGAGGAAATCGAAACCGAGATCGACTCCATGCGCGAACAGTTCGTCGACCGACTCCCCCGCCATCTATCAGGCGTCGCCGAAGTCTTCCAAACCGAAGCCGCCTGGGTCTCCAAAATCCTCCACCAACGCCTCGGCGCACTCAGCTCCATCCGCCGCCTCTTCATCGGAGACCGCACCGGCCACCAAATGGAATCCCTCTTCATCGAACGCCTCCAGGGAGCCATCGAAGCCGTCGCCGAAAACGACGGAACCGAAGTCGCATCCGCCTGCAGAAACCACTGGGACGAACTCCGAGCCCGCGTCCAAAATGCCATGGGCATCGACCTCGGCGGCACCGATGTCCTCGATGAAACCCTCGCCACCGCACGCACCCGCTTCATCCACCGCCTCGGCCGCGCCGCCCGCCAGGGCATCGGAAACCTCAAGGTCCGCAACCAGCTCGACAAGGAACTCCGCCGCCGCAACCTCGCCCTCACCTCCTTCACCGCCACCGGACTCCTCTTCCTAACAGCCGGTGCCACCACCGGCGCCCTCCGCCTCCACTGGCTCCTCCCCCTCGTCCTCTGCTCCACCGCCGCACTCTTCCTGCTAGGCGGACTCTTCACCGCATGGTACACCCGCAAACCCATCGTCGCCGACTTCCGCGAACGCCTCCTCGACACCTGCGGAACCTTCGCCAACACCCTCCGCTCCGATTCCGAAGAAGCCCTCCGCATCGTCTTCCAAGACTACACCGACAGCCTCGACATCGTCCGCAAACACCTCGCCCAAGGCAAATCCGCCGTCGAACCCCGCCTCCGCACCTGGAAGGAACTCTTCCTCACCCTCAAAGCCATCGAACAAGACCTTTGACCAAAAAATTCCCACGATCACGCCCGTCAGGTAAGCATGACAGCGGGGATGGGCTCACTTACACCACGCCATTTTCTGCTCCCCGTTAAGAAAATGGCGGCATAGGTCGAAGTCCTATCAAAGCGCTCACGGGGCTCGCACGATGAACAAATACCTGCATCGGATGCGCCGTAGCAGGGGTCCAAATTCACCCGAGGTCATGTCTTACAGCTCAACGGCGGCAGCGCACCATCAACAATGCCGCTCCAAGCGTGAACACTGCCACAAAAGGCTCCGGAATTGGTGTCAGGAAAGCGCGAATCTCACCACCAGGAAAGGCCGAGGTATGGAGGTTGAAATACGTGGTCCCGTTGCTGAGAGCTGCTAGGAATGCCGTGCGCGCGCCCGCAGCCGTCCCTCCTTGTGCGGTCACATAGCTGGAATTGAAGGTGCTTGCAGCGGTCAGAGCAAAAGTTTGATCCATCAAATCAGAGGTCACCCCGAGCGGAAATCCAGGAAAGCTCGGAGTCGCGCTGATCACCTCTGCGGTTCCGGTGCCGGCAACTGCGGTGGCACCGTGGATGTGAGCGGCGGTGCTGTTGCCCGTCCATAAATTGCATCAAATTGCATCAGACAGATTTTATCAAATTCATGCTTGTGGCCTGGCTCCTCGCCCGCTATTCCTTCGCCATGGCGCGCGCACGATGGATCGTTCCCTGGGCGCACAAATTGCATCAGACAGATTTTATCAAATTCATGCTTGTAGCCTGGCTCCTCGCCCGCTATTCCTTCGCCATGGCACGCGCGCGATGGATCGTTCCTTGGGCGGATTCGGAGACTAAACCAGCGATTTACCACTGCATCGCCCGCGTGGTGGACCGGCGGTTTGCTTTTGGATCCGACGACAAGGAGCAGTTCCGAATCTACATGCGGATGATGGAGAATTTCTCGGGCTGCCGCGTGTTGGCGTATTGCGTGATGTGCAATCATTTCCATCTACTGCTCGAAGTTCCACCGCGACCGAAGCAGGGGATTTCAGATGAGGTGTTGTTGAAACGGTTAGACTCCCTTTATTCGAAGCCCTTTGTGGCGTCGGTGGCCAAGGAATTGGCCGATGCAAGGGAGGTGGTGTCGCAAGGCCTTGCAAAGGATGGGGAGGCTTATGTGCAGCGGATTCACGAGCGTTTTACCTATCGAATGCACGATCTTTCGGAGTTCATGAAGACGCTGCTGCAGCGGTTCACGCGCTGGCACAATCACCGGACCGAGCGAAGGGGAAATCTCTGGGAGGAAACGTTCAAGAGTGTGGTCGTGGAAGATGGCTTGGCGTCGCGGACGATGGCCGCGTA
>SYAP01000161.1 GCA_005787565.1 Verrucomicrobiaceae bacterium
CTCGCCGCCGCCCTCCTCATCGCGCTGTTAGGCCCATCCTGCAAAGTCCTCGAAAAAAAGCCGGACCCCATGGCCCGCTACCAAACCTACGACCTACCCGCAAAGCGCCCGCAAAACCCCGACAACGTCCGCATCAAGGTCTCCCTCAGCAAACAACGCGCCTACGTCATCGAAGGCTCGGAAATCCTCCTCGCCATGCCCGTCTCCGTCGGCGCGCCCGCCACCCCCACCCCACAGGGCAACTTCCTCATCTCCGACAAATCCACCACCCGCCGCGACCCCATCAACGGCTTCGCCCACCAAGGCGATCAAACCAAAAAAACCACCACCGCCAACATCCCCCGCGGCTGGTCCTTCACAGGCGCGCCACTCCCCTACTGGTGCGGCTTCAAACCCTCCTACGGATTCCACACCGGCTGGATCAGGCACCACCCCTGCACCAACGGCTGCATCCGCATGCATCAAAATCTCGCACCGAAGTTCTATCAGCTCGTCAAGCTCGGCACCCCGCTGAACATCGCCTACTCTCAACCCGAAGACGCCACCACCCCCACCCTCCCCCTCCCCCCAGATGCCGGTCCACTCCCCGACTACCCCGGCTCCCTCTACGTCGGCGACGGCTACTTCAAACGCCACATCACCCCGACCTTCCGCTGATCTAACAAATCACCCCGCCATCAATCGCACCGCCAGCAAAGCGAGCGCGATCCCGAACCCGGCATCAATCCACCGCGCAGCCCGCTCATACCGCATCCGCAGCGGCTTCCACTGCAAAACCATCGCCCACAGCGCCCACAAACCTCCCCCCTGCACCACCACGATCCCCAAAATCGCCAACGGCCACCACTCCGGATGCCCCGGCCCCAAAAACGGCGCGCTCACCGCCGCCAAAAACAACGCCGCCTTCGGGTTCAGCAAATTGCACAAAAGCCCCCTCAAAAACGGCCGATGCCGCGATGGCAAAACCATCACCTCCTCCGCCGGCCCAGCCCTCCACTCCCGCACCACCTGCCGGAAAAGCCCCAACGCCAGCCACAGCAAATACCCTGCCGCCAACCACCGCAGCCCCTCACGCAACGCCGGCGTCCTCTGAAACACCACCGCTAACCCCGCCACCGCGATCGCCGAATGCACCACCAACCCGCACGCGATCCCCAATGCCATCTCAACCCCCGCCGCCTTCCCCTCCCGCAGAGCCGTCCGCGTCAGCAACAACATGTCCGGCCCCGGGCTGAACTGCCCCAGCGCCATCACCCCCGCGAACGCCGCCAACTCAACCGCCGGACTCACCGCGATTTCGCCGCAAGAATGTAATCCAGCACCGCCTCCTCCTCCGCCTCGCTGATCCCAGCATTCCACGCCATCCCCGGAACCACCACATGCCAGTCATCCTTCGAAACATCATCCGGCATCATCGCCTCATGGCACTCACCACACTTCAAAAGATACACCGAATGCCCCCGCTGAAGCCGATCAAGCCCCTTCCCGCTCGCCTCCGCCATCGCCTGCGTCGGCGCCGGAGCCTGCTTTGAAACATCCGCACATCCCGCAACCATCACCACAAATCCAAACAAAACGATGGGCTTCAATCTCATGCCCCAATTGCTAACCCAAACCCCACCCCCAACGCAACCGCAGAACACAGACCAACCAAACGACGGCCCTGCAGCCTGCCATGATTCTCCCAAAAAAATCAATCATACTCAAAAACCCCCGTCGCCACCCCATCCGTCTCCGCAACCAAACGGAACCAATAAGCGGCAAACTCCGGCGGAAACACATGCTCCACCGTCTCTCCTGCCGCCACCTCCACCGTCGTCACCTTCCGCCAAGCACCCGTGCCGGTAAAATCAGCCTCCACCCGCACCTTCATCACCCCGGTGCCCTCGTGCGACAACTTCAGCACCTTCCGGTCATACCCCGTCGCCAGATAAGGATCGCTCGGCTCCCCCGCCTTCACCGCAGATTTCGCCCACGGCCCGCCCGTCCCACGCGGCTTGCCCATCGACCACAAATCATCCACCACTCCCGCCCACAACACCGCTTTCCCATCCGCGGAACGAATGATGTGCCTGTTGTCCTTTGGCGCATCATCCGCCACTCCTGTTAGAATCAGCATCCCGCGATAGGAACAGTAATCATGAATCCGCAGATTGTGCGTGGCCACCGGACGCACCTTGATGAATCCCCCAGCATTCTCCGCCGGCAACTCGTAAAACGTCCCGTGAGCGTGGAACAAATCCCGCTCTGTCGCCACCTCCCGACACACCCGGCTATCCCCCAACGGACCCGCCTCATCCAGCGCCGCATCGCCCTTCGGCAAACGCCACCGCTTGCCCGCGTCATCCGTGAAAACCACCGACGCCGCATCCGTCTTCAACACGCCCACCGGAATCTTCGCATGCCCCAACGTGTGCGCCAGCAACGAATCATCCGCCGTCGGCTTCAGCTCCAACCGCTCATCCAACTCATAACACCCGATCGCCTCCCCACCCGGCCCCATCGCCGCGAATGCCAACGTCCGCTTGTTCCCATCCCTCGCCCGCACCAATCCCCCGCTCACTTTCACATCCCCGGCCTTCGCCAGCCCGGCGAACTTCCCATCCATCCCCTCACTGCGCGAGTCCTTGTTGGAGAAATGAAACACCGCCGTCGCCCCAACCAAAGGGACCCGCGAAACCAACCGCACCCACACACCCTCCAAACCTGTTAGATCAATCCACTCCGACTCCGTATCCAACGTCACCTCCCGCAACTTCGTCCACGTCCCGTTCCCGGAAACATCCACCTCAAGCGTCAACACCGGCTTCCCGCCCGACCCATGCGATACATGCAAACCCTTCCGCTCATAACCGGAAAACAGATAGGCATCACTCGCCACCCCGGCCGCCACCGCCTCATCCATCCACACCGCCCCACGCCCGATCACCGGACCCAGCGCATCAACCTTCCCCGGCTCCACAAACCACAGGTTCGACTGCGATTGCGGCGCGGCAATCTCTCCCTTCGCCTTCCGCTTGTTCAAAAACTCCGACTTCGCCGTATCATCACAACCCAACACCAACCGCCCGTTCCACATCGCGAAATCCCCCACCACCTTCAGATAGTTCGACCGCGGCGCGATCCCCGCGCTGTTCTTCGCCGAAAACGTCTTCGGAAACGACCAGAACGTCCCATGCATCGTCCCTAACAGACGACCCCCCTGCCCGATCTCACGGATCCTCGGCCACTCGGTATTCCATCCATGCGCCCCGTCATACGAGTGCGATCCCTTCGGCAAACGGAAACGATGCCACTTCCCGCCATCCAACAACATCAGGATCAGCGAACGATGATCCCATCCCATCGCCCAAATCGGATCCTTCGCCGGATCCTCATTGCCATAAATCCCACCCGGCCCCGTCACCTCCGTAAACTGGTTCCGCAACACCATCTCCCAATCCGCATCCCCACCCGTCCAACTCGCCAACGCACCCGACGGCGTCGTCGGATTCACCATCGCCTCACGCCCCGCCTCCCCATTGTTCGCATAAATCAAGCGACCATGCCCGCTATACAATCCCTTCCCGTGATACCCGGGCATCCCCGCATATCTCCTCCCCTCCAGAACCCGCGTCCCACGCCCCGCACCGATCTGCGTCTGATCATCCGCAAACAGCTCCTTCACCGCCAACGTCTTCACATCCACCTCGTAGATTCCCTCCTCCATCGTCGCATAATAGATCTTCCCCGCCGGATCCGTTAGATGCCGCGCATTTCCCGTCGGCCTTCCCGGCATCTCCTGATAGGAAATCGTCCGCACCCCGCCCTTCGCATCAATCACATGCGGCCCGATGAACAACTGCTGGGATTCCCGATGAATCATCCGGTTCGCCGGCGTCCCGCCAATCGACTCCGGCCGAACGGTCATCTTCAAATCATCAGTAATCTCATACAACCGGTCTGATGATCCCTTCGGCGCATGCGGCGCATAAGTCACCACCCACAAACGCCCCGCCCACGGCACCACCGCTCCGGTCCCGCACTCACCCTCATTGTTGAAATATGCCAAATGGGGATAAATCCCCGATACCTCCACCGGCTCCTCCGCACACACCAGCAAGACATTCCAACCCAACAAGACAAACAAAGACAACAATCTCGGCTTCATGATCAATCTCAGTTTCGTGTAATTTTCCAGTTTTTGAAATCATAGGTGACGGTCTTCCCGTCCGGCATCGTCAGCGTCAGCGGCCCGCTGTTAGGCTGCACCACATGATGCGTGCGCAACAGGCTGAACTTGGAGAAATCCGCCGCCTTGCCATTCACCCGGCACGCCTCGCCCACCGGATCCGCCAAATTCTTCCACGTCAAATCCACCGTCACCCCTTCCAGATTCGTAAACGCCAACCGCGGCGGAGATTCCCCCGTCCGGTCATGCACCCGGCACTTCAAAATCGCATCGCCAAACCGAGCCAACTCCTCATCCGCCGTCCCACCCGCAAACTTCGCCACCGGTGCCGTCTCCAGTATCCACCCGCCCCGTCTCGCATCACAACGCCACAACTCCAATCGCTCCCGTGTGTCCGGCTTGTCCCACTTCGCCGCTTGCGTGAACCGGAACGCGAACAACATCGACCCACCATGCGCCATAACCCACCCGTCCCGCTCCACCCGCTTCACAATCGCCCCGCTCGTCGTGAACGGCGCGCGGGTCGTCCAGAACCCATACTCCTCCGGCACATCATACCCCCCTAACATCGTCCCCCGCACCTGAAACACCTGCGTGTAAGGATTCTCCCCATACGCAAACGCATTCCGGATCTTCTCCTGCGGCCTACGCCGGTTCTCCTGGATCACCGTGAAAGTCGACGCCCCATGCGGACTATGCCACTTCATCATCGTCCGCCGGCACTCCTTGAAAAGAAAACTGCTGAACGTCGTCCCATCCTCCCGCTGGCTCGCCAAACCATACCCCTTCGTGAACCATGCATACTTGTGCACGATCGCATTGTGGCTAGGCCAGATATGCGTTGCTAACACCGTCCGCTCCTCCGGCAGCGACGCCTGCCAAACCGACAATACCTCCGGCGAAAGCGCCGACCCCGCATGCGCCAGCCAATACGTCTGCGGCGCCGACGCAATGTTGAAAGGCCGCCAACTCCCGTAAAACAAAAACGCCATCCCGTTCGTCGGTGCCGCCGAATCCGGACCAAGATTCAACGAACCCCAATACTTCCCGCGCCCCGCCGATGAGATATGATATCCCCCATGCCAATGCGCTCCCGTCTGGATCAACATGAAATCCAATGTCATCTTCGCCGCCAACCGGAATTTCCCATCCTTCGCATACTCCGCCAACATCCGCGCCGGCGCGAAATCCGTCCCATAATACACCGGCGCATCATACTCGCTCGCATTCCGGTCCGGCGTCTCCCGCCACACCCGCCACAACCAACCCTCACAGTTATTGAAAATCTTCGCCGCATCATTTCCCGCCGCATCCTTCAAATCCGGCCACTCCTGCGCCGCCAAATAACCACCACCCGAACGCATCAGCTCATAATTCAAACTCACCCCCGCCGGCCGCGAGTAATTGAACATCCCAGCATAACGCTTGATCTTGTCCCGCATCGCCGCCGGAAACTTATCCTTGTGCCGGAAATACGCATGCATGCACGCATGCAAATTGAACGGATCCAACCGCGCCTTGAGCGTCGAATCCAACATCGCGTCAATCCGCTTCAACGTCCCCGGAACATCCGCACCCACCTCCAACCGCGCCGCATAAAACGGCATCGCATCCTTCGGAAACATCGGCGTGCGCGACTCCGCCGAAGCGAAATACCGGATCACCGACGCACTCCGCTCCGCATACGTCTTCCCCTCAATCCTCGAAGAAACCTCCGCAGCCCCACCACCCGCCAAACCCACCGTCAACCATCCCGCAAACAGGAACAGATGATACAAAAAGGCACGGCGAAAAAATCCAAACATCATCGCAAATCAAAGGGGATCAAAGGTGGCCGATTCGGGCGGGCAACCATACCGAACCGCCCGTCCGATCTTTCAGAATGCCGATACTTTCAATCTAACAAAAACTGACTCGACCCCGTCCGGCGGAGTGATCCGCATCCGGGTGAATCCTTCCGCCAATCCAGCCTGATCCGGCGATGGCGCAACCGTAGCTCCCGGAGCATTCCAATCATTGAGGTCCGTGGAAAATTCGAAGTCAGCCGAAATCCGGTCGGCATCCACCAAATCACGCAACACGATCTCGAAGACCTCACCCGCCACCTGCATCGGTTGCAACGCCGGAACCGGAGTATCACTCCCTGTCACAAACGCCAGCAACGCATCAGGAGCAATCCCCTCACGACCACTTCCCGTCGCAAGCCCCTCCTCCCGCGCCCAATCCAAGAACCGGTCGCGCACCTCCGCCGGACCATACGTCAGCTGGGCGGAAGCCGTCGTGTCCGCACTGGAACGGAACCGAACCCAATGCGCATGGAATCCTTCCGGAAACACATGGGTCAGCGGCTCACCCGCCGCCAACGTGAAGGTCTGATAGACCGACCAGGTGTTGTCCGCCAGGAAGTCCACCTCCACCGTGATCGTCGTCGCATCCGCAGCTTGCATCCGCAACTCCTTGCGATCATACCCATACATCAGATAGGGATCCGAAGCGGTGTCAGCCACCACAGCAGTATCTTTCCATGGTCCGCCTTCACCGCGAGGCTCGCCCATCCGCCAGAGATCATCGATCTCCCCAAGCCACAAGGCCGCCGTGCCATCCGCATTCCTCACCAACTTGTCCGATTCCGGAGCATCGTCCAACACACCGGTCAAAACAAACATCCCGCGCCAGGATGCAAAATCGGTGATCCGTTTTCCATGGGTCGCCAAGGCCCGCATTTTCCGGTATCCGCCGGAATTGCTACGAGGAACCTCGTAAAACGTGCCATGACAATTGAGCAACTCGCGCTCGGTCACCGCCTCCCGCACACCCCGCGCCCACCCAGCCCCAAACACCGCGTCATACGCCGCATCCAATCTCGGCAAACGGAAACGCGTCCCGCCACTCAAAATCCACACCGATGCATCATCTCCACCAAAGGCCTTCGTCGTCGCCGCCCCAGTCCGCATCGCAGATTCCGCCGTCGCATTCGCCACATCCTCAAGCTCGATCGCAGCACCGATCCGATGATAGCGGTGCGCCGAAGCCGTGCCCCCCGACGAAACCCGCGATGATGCGAACTCCAGCGAAAGATCCGCATGGTCGCGAACCCGAATCAAGCCATCTGAAATCGAACGATCATCCCGAATGTCCGCCAGCGCCGCAAACTCACTCGATGAGGCCGATGCCGGAGTCACATGCGGATAAGGCGAATGCAGATGGAAAAATGCGGTTAGATTGCTCGAAGCATCATTTGCAACCAGGCGAACCCACGGCGCGGTGATCGCATCCAACAATGCAAACTGATATCCATTCGCCGCCACCGTCACCGTTTGCACCGTCGTCCAGACCGGCGTCCCGTTGGAGGTTTGGATGTCGATCGAAACCGCAGCTCCACCCGCATTGCGCACATGCAAGGTGCGATGGGTGAATCCTTCGATCAGAAACGGATCGGACGCCTCGCTTTGAGCTACAGCCTCATTCATCCACACCGCACCATGCCCGGCGGGCGATCCCCAAGCCTTGATATCATCCATGTCGCCAAACCAGAAGTTCGACTGGTTCTTTTGCGCAAGCGGGTTGGAAAACTTCGACGCATCGTTTTTCCCCATCACAATCCGGCCACCAAAGGTCGCATAGTCGGTTGGCATCTTGTAATAGTTCGAAATGGGCTTCAAACCTCCAAACTGCGCTGCGGAAAAGGTCTTCGGAAAGTCGAAGAAAATCCCATGCATGTGCATCAGATATGGACTTTGCTGATCCGCAGGATCGAGCTGGCGGATGCGCGGCCACTCGGTGTGCCAACCGTGCGAGCCATCGTGCGAATAGGAACCCTTCGGTAAACGCCACAAATTCCACTGCTGGTTCTCCATCACATGCAACAGCACCGACTTCGCATCAAAGCCCGTCGACCAGATCGGATCCGTCGCCGGATTTGGATTCCCATAAATCCCACCTGGCCCGGTCACTTCACAGTGTTGTGTTTTGGAAACCTGATTCCAGCCCGCGATATAACTCGCCTGCGCAGCCACTGGATTCGTTGCGTTTTCCTCAGCCGTATTGTTCGGATCATTCGTGGCCAGATAAGCGCCACCATTGTCAGCCACGGTCACACCATCCCAAGTCGCCAAAACCCCTGCCGGACCGGTTGGCGTGCCTTGATTCGATGGACGTCCGTTGTTGGCCACCACCAAACGCCCCTGACCGGTGTAGGCTCCTTTTCCATGATATCCGAATAGAAAGCGGTCACCCGTCCCCTGCCGGTCGGGATAACGCGTGATGAACGTGAGGTCCGTGGCATTCACATCATAAACGCCATCCTCCATCGTAAATAGATAGAGCCGGTTCGGATCGGTGAGATGCGCCGCCGTCCCCGTGTGCCTGCCCGGTGCAAGCGAGTATGGTAACGTACGGACATTTCCTGATGCATCAATGAAATGCGGACCAATGTTCAACTGGTTGCTCGCCGAATGGATGAACCGGTTCGCCGGCGTGCCACCGATCGACTCCGCACGCACAATGCGGTTCAAATCCGTATCGATCTCATAAAGCTTGTCTGTCGATCCGTTCGGAAGATGCGGACCATAAGTGATCGCCCACAGTTTCCCGGCCCACGGCACCACCGCTCCCACACCGCATTCGTCATGGGTATTGGTCATCGCCAAATGCGGATAAATCCCGGAGATGTTCACAATCTTGGGCGGCGATGGCGGTGGAGGGGGCACCAACGTGTAATCCGCGGAAGCCGGCGTCGCGCTTCCCGCACGCACTACCGCATCATCCACCACATACGAGTTTCCCAACAAAACATCATGCGGAAAACGCACCGCACTCAAAGGCGCCGTAGTCGCAGCAACCGTCGCAAAGGCCTTCAAACCCACCGCCGCGTGGGTCAGCAAACTCACTCCAGGATCGGACCAAACCACATCATATTCCGCATCAACCGTCCCGAAGCCTCTTCCGATCACCCGCACCCGCACCGGCTGGTTGTTCGGAACCTCAAATACCGCCCCATCGGGAATCTGATAGACCGGCTTCCACTCCGCACCGTCCTTCACCTGCAACACCCCACCGGTTGCCGTACGCAACTCGACCGCAGGCTGCCCATCCGATTCCAACACCCACCGGAACGCCTGCTCCTCATTGTTTCCTGGAAACTGAAACAACACATCCGCCGTGAAATCCTGCGCTGTCGCACTCAATCCCTGCACCAACGAAGAAGTCGTGTTATAGGGAAGTCGCGCTGCGGTCAGACTGCCACCCAGCCCGGCCACGGAAACTGGTGCCCCGGTGGACGTCCACGATGTCGGAAACGGAAGCGCCTCGAAATCAGGATTCCCCACCAAAAGTGCTCCGGACTCAAAACCTGGCAACGAAACATTGTCCACACTCAGCGTATTCCCCGCTCCGGACTCGAACGTCAATGTCTCAAAACGAAACGTACCCTCCGTCGTATTAGCCACCGCCCCACCACTATGCCAGGTATTCCTAACAGGCCCTGTGGTGGTGCTGCCTCCCGATCCAATGCTAACCTGATACTCCAGAGCGGGATCTCCATCCAGATTCCCGACGGTCACGGAAATCTGATAGATTGTTCCCAACTGCGGTGTGAACGCCACATCGGTCGCCCATGCTGTTCCAAATGTTTGTAAACCGGCCGAACTCAGCCGCAAAGTGATTAGATCCCCCACATTGTTGTTCCCCCGAAGGCGAACTCGAGTGGTGTCATTCGCCAGCGCCCCGGTCCCGCCAAGCCTCCAACTGAACGAGGTCGTGAATGTAACCAACCCGTCCGCAAATACCGGCGCAAAGTCCTGCCGGATCGACGAAGAAGCCGCCAACAATGCCGCGGTCGGACTGACCAGCCCCGAACCCGGGGTCACCGTTCCGGTGGTCGTCCAGCCGTTCGCAAACGGCGCGTCATCAAATCCCGGATTCACCGGTGTGATCGCAGCATGGCAAGGAAGGATGAGCGCAATCAGCGCCGTGAATCGTCGATTCATGATCTTGTGTGATGGATGGATTGGAAAACGCCGGAACAATCGGCGTTCAATGGCGACGCCGAATTCCGGCAAGTGAGACAAATGCGAGCGAACCTAACAAAAACACCGAAGGCTCGGGAATCGCCGTGAAGCTCAGTTGATATTGCGAACCGCTCTGGACGAAGTTCGCCGTGTAATTGACATCATCATAACCGGTGATCATGCCAAAGCTGAAACCCGACGTGGTGACGTTGTCAAATATCGTATACGTGTCTCCGTAATCAAAACCACCCAGCAAGCTCAGCGCAAGCTCCGCATTTCCCGATCCGGACAACCAATCCCCAGCCGAGGAAAAAGCAATCAGATCGCTGGCGGTTCCCAGTTCGAACAAAACACTGGACCCTGTCGCGAAATCCAGCTTCCCACCAGTGCTCAAATCAAAAGTCAAGGTTCCGGGGCTGTTGCCCGGAGCAACACTGCCATCCGCACCAATCGTTAGAGTATTGACTCCAAGATCCACCACCCCGTCACCAACCAAAGACTGGATGCTGGATCCGCCCAAGGTGGTGCTGGTGGAGGCTCCTGATAGATCAAAAGTCGCACCGGATTGCACCGAAATCTGCGATGTCCCCGAAAGCTTCGTCGTCCCTGTCAGCGCAAGAACCCCGTCGGAAATCGTGGTCGTGCCACTATAGGAGAAGGTGCCGCCAGACAAGGTCTGAGTGAAACTCCCATCCTTCACCAACCCCACCAACCCGCCATTCGGCCCATCCACCACACTGGTCACACTGCTGCTCCGGTTGGTCGTCCCATCAAGAGTCAGAATCGAGGTCCCGCTGCTAGCAAGATTGGTGATCTTCAACTGCGAATTTGTCACCAACCCCGCCACCGTTTGATCAAAGCTGTTCAAATCGAGCGCCGTCCCCGCAAAAGCCCCGGAAGCACCCGTCACACTCACCCCCGTCGGCAAAGCATCGTCCGCTCCCAGCCGAACACCCGCATGTTGCGTGGAGCTGTTGAGCGCGCTGTAAATGGTGGTGTCCGTGTCCCACGAATTCCCGCTGTTAGACAAGGTCACGAAATCCCCGTCGAGGTTCCCCGCCCTGAAAAGCATCGTAACGCCGCTAACCCCCGATCCAAGGGTGATCGATCCCGTCAGATTGAGCTTCGCTCCGTCCTGCACCCCGATCCGCGTCGTGCCTGCGGCATCCACCACAATGTTTCCTGCAAAGGTATTGTTTCCGCTCACACTCTGGATCGCTCCACGCTGAACTGCCGACCCAGTGAAAAAAGTGTTCGCACTCGCCACACCTGTCCCACGCAGCGTCAATGTCTCCGTCGTCGAATAGTTGATATTCCCGCTCAAACCAAGCGAAGCCCCACCCGCGATCGTCGTGCCGCCAGCCGTCGTTCCCAAAACACCATTCGCCGTGGCAACGATCGCACCCGCACTGATCTGGGTCGCACCCGCAAAACTTCCAGCCGCCGTCAACGTCAACACTCCGGTGCCGCTCTTCGTCAATCCACCGGTGCTACCGCTTCCGGCATTCAGCGCCGATGCGAAGGTAACGTTGAAACCCTGCGTATCAATCAGCGCTCCACCACTTTGCACGACACTGGAAATCGCCGCCGGCACAAAGGTTGTCAGACTGGCCCGCGCCTGAAGCGTTGCTCCATTGAAATTGATGATGCCAGTTCCGCCAACAATAGGAATAAGCCTATGGATCGACGCAGTCCCGCTGTTCAATTGAATAACGCCGGTTCCATTTCCACCTCCGATGATCATTCCCGCAGCAGTTGAGATGAACGTCCCACCCGCCAAAGTCAGTGTCGACGTTCCAACCGAGTTCCCAAGATAATCCTCCTGAGTGGACCCAAGGGTCGAAAAGGTCCCCCCGCTAATGGTAAAACTCCCCGGATTTCCCGCCGGACTGCCAATCACCAATCCCCTGCCCGCCGTGTTCGCATAAACGGTCGTGCCCTGTGCCGACGAATAAACCAACGCCACGCTGCCATTCACATTCAGTCGATGCGAACCACTAACCCCGCTCACTCCAGGCCCCGCAGTCAGTCCGGAATTCGGACCCACCGTGCTCCAATTGCCAGTGGTCGTCCAATCGCTGCTGCCAGACGAGGCATTCCACTGATAATTCGCTGCAATCGCACTCGAAACACACGACGATGCGGTCGCAAAAGCAAATATTAAGGAAAATCGGCGGGTTTTCATGACTCAATGGATTGCTGAAACTCCCGGAAATCACCGGGTTCAACCGCCAATTGTCTCAACCCCACCGATCTGACACAAAAATCTCCAAAAACTTCAATCCCCCACCCCTCCCTTCATTTCCCCTCCATAAATCGCCGGATCGCCGGCTGATCCAATGTCGAATCCAGCAGGTAAACCTCATCAATCTCCCCCCGGAAAAAATAAGCATCAGCAGGCTGGGGATTCGACTTCGACAGATTCCGCCCGATCCAAATCCCATGGTTCACCGACCCGACCTCCGTCCGGATCTCCCGGATCGACTGCCGAGTCGTCTCCTCAAGCTCACCATCCACATACAACAAAATGTGCGTCGCAGTCGATGCCTCCGGCCCTCCATACATCACCACCGCAAGGTGATGCCACTCCCCGTCCCGCAAATCGGTAGCCCCCACCACCGCCCCCTCCCCCGTCCCCGCACGAAGACACCCGAGCGGCCCCTCATTCTCCTCCGAATTGATCGAAATCTGCCACGCCGTCCCCGACCCGGAAACATCACCCCATCCAATCAGCGCATATCCCTCGGTGACCTTCAAATCTCGCGGAACCCGAACCCACATCGCCACCGACCTCGCGGACGTCCCTGATATCCCTTTGTAATCCGTCTCCAAAAACGCCGACCTCCCATCAAACGCAAGCGCTCCCCCAAATCTCCCGGGGACCCTTCGCGGAATCCCCCCATCCGCCGAAGCTGACGCCAACCGAGCATCCGCAATCCCCTCTGCAAGACCCTTCCCCGCATTCAAAGCCACCAAACCCTCCGGCTCATCAAAAGGCCAATGAATCACCCCCGCCTGCCGGTTCGGTGCCGGTGGCAAATCCGCAAGAAACCCCGCGGCATCGATTCCCAATCGCCGGATACCGCCCTCATCGATGCGAATCGCATCCTCACGCTCCAATCTCTGCCCCTCCCACCCCGCTGCCGACGGACTGAAACTCACCACACCCTCAAGCACATGAACCTCCGTCGCCCCCTCATTTTCAGTCAAAACACCAACCCGCGCCTGCTTCGCACTCAAAACCCCGGCAGGCCCGTAAATCAGACACTCCGGCCCTTCAAATCGCCGGATCATCGCCACCAAACGCCCATGATCGAGACGCAACGATGCTTCATCTAACAATTCAAACGCAGCCGGCCCTTCCAGCACGATCTCAAACCCCTCCGACAACCGGATCTCCAATAACCCCGACTCGATCCTCATCAACCGCCTCATCGGCAACCCTTCCCCCGCCTTCACCCTAACATTTCCCGCCCCCCAAACCACCGCCTCCGCCCGTGCCAGTCGCGCGATCCCGCTCTTTCCAGGAAACCACCACCACCCCATGATCGCTGCCATCACCACCAACCCCGCCACCGCCGCAACCCACCTCACCGAGAAACGTCGCGGATGCACCAGCCTCGATTGCACCCCTTCCTCAAACCGCTGCGCCAACCGGATCCCCGCCGCCGGACCCAGCTTCGGCTCCAACCTCGCCAACACCTCCGCCGCAAAACGTGGCGCATCCCTCTCAACCGCCGCAGGCAACATCCGGTCCAACGAAGCATGCAACACCAACCGGTCCAACACCTCCCGCTGCTCCGCACACGCCTCGCGCAACCGTCTAACATCATACTCGCCCGCCTCCCCGGAAAGCACCAGCAGGATCAACTGATCGGCCGCATCCCGATCCATCGGCTCCCGCTTCTTCATCACGCCGAGGTTTTCCGTTCGATGCAATCCGCCAAAATCACCCGCAACCGGTGAAGCTGCATCGTCAGGGCGGAATGCTTTCTTCCCGTTAGATCACACAACTCCGCCAACGATTTCCCCTCCACATACCGGGCCGTCAGCAGTTGCGATGACGGCCCGTCGATTCTCGAAAGACATTCGCCCAACACCGCCGCCCGCGGGTCTCCGGACTCACCCTGCCCCATCTCCTCAAGCCGCGCATCCAACATCGCCTGCAACGCCTCATCACCCCCAATCGGCGTCTCCTTGAACTTGCGCAAATGATTCCTCAACAGGTTTTCCGCAATCCCGCGAAGCCAAGGAACGAACGGCCTCGAAATGTCGAACTCACGCAGCTTCTGCCACGCCAGCACGAAGGTCTCCTGCGCCAAATCCTCCGCCGCATCACGCTGCGCAAGCCGCGCCAGAAGAAACGCCCGCACCGACCACTGATGCCGCAGCACCAGATCGGAAAACGCCCGCGTATCCCCCGCCAGCGTGGCGGTGATCAGCGGAAGATCGTCAGGCGGTAGGTCGTGCTCCACAGGCGGAAATCTCGGGACCGATCAATCATCTAACATATCATCACTTCGGCAAAACCAGCCCGGCGCTGAGATCGACCTTGAGGGTGATCTCCTCTTTCCCGCTCCACGTTTCCACCGCAAGAATCAAATCGCTCTGCTTCGCCTTGAACTGATAGGAAAACTCCCCGGATCCGCGCCCGTTGAACCCCATCCAACTGGAACCACCCTTCTCCGCCTCAACCGGCTTCCCATCCTTCGTGTAAAAACGAACCCCCGCAAACTCATCCATCTGCATGTTGGTCGAAAACTCAATCTCAAACTCCGCATCCCCGAAATCCGGCTTGCCGATCGACTTGACCTTCAGCTTCGGCACCCCCTTCGTCCCTTCCGGAAATCCCACCACCGCTCCCACCTTCACCTCAAACGGCACCCCGCGCACCTCATCCTTGCCGGTCGCCAGAACGATCGGCAGCCCGCCCTCAACCTTGAACCGACCCTGCTCGTCGGTTAGAACGAGATCCGAGGTGTTGAACTCCAGCTTCATCGAAAGCCGATCCTTCGAAAACGCCATGTTGCTGAAAAAACTGCAATCCGTCTTCGCTCCCCCCAGCGTGATCGATGCCTTATCCTCATCAAACCCAACCATCGTCTTCCCCTTGCTCCGCACAATCAGCGCGACGTTATGACCCTTCTCCATGTTGAAGGTCTTGAATCCGTCAAAATCCTTCTCTCCATCATCCATCACCACCTGCACCCCGGCCAGGGTCACCGTCGGCTCGGCGGCATGCAGGATCGGAAGCGCAATCACAGGCAAAATCAGCAACGTTTTCATTTCGCCCGGATCATGGCAGCACTCAACCCGCACGTCCAGCCCCGCCACCACCCACCCCTCATCACAACGCTGGACTCCCCATTCCTCAGGTGTGAATCTCCCGCCAAACCTCACCCATCACCCCAGTGGATTTCCACAACGCCCACCTCTCCTACTGCACCAATATCCACCCCGCCGAAACCTGGGAGGAAACCGCCGCCATGCTCGATCGCCACGTCCTTGCCGTGCGCGACGAACTCCGCCACCGCAACGTCCTTGCCCCGGACGCACCCTTCGCCATCGGACTCCGCCTCTCCGCCATCGCCGCCAAGGGCCTCCTCTACGGAGATCACCTCCCCCGCTTCCGCGACTGGCTCGAAAACACCCAAACCTACGTCTTCACCATCAACGGCTTCCCCTACGGCTCCTTCCACGGCACCCGCGTCAAGGAACAGGTCTTCCAACCCGATTGGTCCACACTCGCCCGCCTCGATTACACCAAAGACCTCTTCCAAATCCTCGCCGCCATCGCCAAACCCCACACCGGAGCCTCCGTCTCCACCCTCCCCGGCTCCCATAAAACTTTCGCCGCAGACGAATCCCCCATCCGCAAAAACCTCATCACCCTCGCCCATTTCCTCGACGACCTCGCAGCACAAACCGGCCACGACTTCCACCTCGGCCTCGAACCCGAACCCCTCGGCCACTTCGAAAACACCGCCGAAACCCTCGCCTTCTTCGACCGCCTCACCAACGAATCCCCAAACCCCTCCGCCCTCCTCCGCCGCATCGGCGTCAACTACGACGCCTGCCACTTCGCCCTCGAATACGACGCCCCCCACCCCTCCCTCGACTCCCTAACCAACGCCGGCCTCCGCCTCTCCAAAATCCACCTCTCCAGCGCCCTCGCCTTCAACCCCGCAAACCCCGAAGCCCTCGCCGCCATCCGCGCCTTCGACGAACCCACCTACTTCCACCAGGTCCTCCTCCAATCCCAAAACGGCACCATCCAA